>NZ_JBIDAJ010000005.1:85341-362633 GCF_043202395.1 Streptomyces sp. NPDC048197 | reverse complement strand
GCCTGGGGGGGGGGGGGGGGGGGGGGGGGGGGGTTTGTGTGCTATAAACGCTACACCTGTCCACACAACCGGCCCCTCCGGCCCGTCACCGCACCCAACAACACCCCAGCCCGCCGCAGGCGCAACGACGAGACGCCCCGCGGCGGGACGGCCAAGTACGTGCGGGGCGCCGCAAAGCGCAACGGCGAACAAGCCCCGCGGTGGGACAGACGGCTACGTGCGGGGGCGCCGCAAAGCGCAACGGCGAGCAACAACCGCGGCGGGACAGACAGGTACGTGGGCGGCACCGCAAAGCGCAGCGTCAGGCCTTCAGGAGGTGGGAGCCGAACCAGTCGTCCTCGTCGCGGACGCCCGGGAGGACGAAGAAGTAGCCGCCGCCGATGGGGGTGATGAAGCGGGCCAGCGGCTCGTGTTGCAGGCGTCGTTGTACGGTCGCGAACTGGCGCTCGGGGTCCTGCTGGTAGCCGCAGAAGACCAGGCCGAGGTCCATCCGGCCGGTGTGGTCGAAGCCCTGGTCGTAGTTGTAACTGCGCCGCAGGAAGCGGGAGCCGTCCGTCCGGTGGGTGCGCGGGTTGGCCAGCCGGATGTGGGAGTCGAGCGGGACGATCCGGCCGTGCGGGTCGTTGCGGTAGTCCGGTGCGTCCGTCTCGTGCCGGCCGTCCAGCGGCGCACCGCTCGCCTTGTGCCGGCCGAAGATCCTCTCCTGCCGCCGCAACGGCACCTTGTCCCACTTCTCCACGTGGAAGCGGATCAGCCGCAGCACCTGGTAGCAGCCGCCCAGTGCCCAGTCCGGCTCGCCGCAGGGCGGTGTCACCCACATCAGCCGGTCCATCTCGCGGGCCGATTCGGTGTCCGGGTTGACGATGCCGTCCTTGAAGCCCAGCAGGTTGCGCCGTGCCCCGGAGGGCCGGGACGGGTTGAGGAAGGCGTCCGTCCGCCAGCGCGGCCGCAGCAGGCCGTCCGTCTCCCGCGCCAGGTCGCGCAGTACGTGCACGATGGCGTCCGGGTGCTCGCCGCAGATCTGCAGGGACAGGTCGCCGTGGCAGCGGGACGGCTCCAGCCGGTCGTCGGGGAACGCCGGCATCGCCTTCAGATGGCGCGGCTTGTGCCCGGACAACCCGTAACGGTCGTCGAACAGCGAGGCGCCCACGCCGAGCGTGATGGTGAGCGAGTCCGGCGTCGGGCGCTCCGACGACACCCGCTCGTCGCGCGGCTTCACCCCGCCCGTCAGGACCCGGGAGCGGTGGGTGAGCTTCTGGAACAGTTCCACCAGACCGTCGCGGTCCTCGGCCAGCACGTCGAAACCGACGAAACCCGCGAAGAGCTGCTGCGGCGTCACCACACCGGCCTGGTGGTGGCCGTGGAACGGCACACGGTCGGGCAGGTCCTCGCGGCCGCCCCGCCGCCCGGCCGTCGGCCGGTCCGCGGCGACCGCCTCGCCGCCGAGGCTCCCGGCGGCCGCCACCCCCGCGACACCGGCCGCACATCTGAGGAATTCCCGTCGCCCGTCGCCCCGTGCCGCGGCACGCCCGTCTCCGGCCTGATCACATCTCATCGTCCCGCCCATCCTGACTGCGTCATCCGGCACCCGCGTGCCTGCACATACCTGTGCGTGATGCTCGCCGCCGGGGGCGCACGCGCCGGGACCAACACGGCCTCGGCGCCGGATATCACGCCTCGGGCCCCCGCCCGGTCGCCCGAACGGCGCAGCCGACCGCCGCCCCGCGCGCGGGGGCGCCGGGGCGCTCTTAGCGTCGCCCGTGTGACCTGCCCGAACACGGCACGGGCCGGGGCCGGCGCGGCTCCCGGCAGGGCCGCCCCACGCGGCCGGCGGGCACCGGCCGCGCCCCGTCCCCGACTCCAGGAACCCCCGCACATGAACGCCTTCACCGACGAGAGCACCCAGACCGCCGAGAGTCCGCCGGCCGGCGCGCGGACACCGAACGGCCGGCCGCGGCCGGACGACCCCGCCGGCCTCCCGCTGGACCTGGTCACGGTGCTCGGCGCCCAGCCGGTCGACGAGCAGGGCCCGCCGGAGGAAGCGCCGCCCGGCCTGACCTTCCGCATCGAACGGGGGCATGCCGAACCCGAGGAACTCGCCGCGCTCACCGTCGTGCTGTCCGCCCGGCTCGCCGGACTGCGGGCCCTCGTCGACGGTCAGGAGCCGGCCGAGGAAGAACGCCCGGCCGACCGCCGGCACGCACCGGGGCACCACCCGTACCGTTCCGCCTGCTGGTCGGGCTGCTGGACGTGCGCCTGAGCCGCGGCCGGGCCGTGCCTCGTCAGCCGAAGAAGGCCAGCAGCAGCGCCACCGCCGTGACCACGACGGCGCCGAGGACGAAGCCGAGGATCACCTTGCGCTGCCAGGGCGCGACATACCCGCCGCGCAGCGCGCTGCCCATCCTGCCGTACTGGTCGATCCGTCCCATGGGCGTCAGCGGTTCCGTCGGGCCCTGCGGCATCCCCTGCGTCCAGTCGGGGCCCGGCTGCGGGTAGCGGCGGCGCCAGCTCTCGTCCTCACGCCAGGGCAGTGTCATCGGCTTCTCCTCGCCTCGTGCGCCGGCCACGGACGGATCCCCCCGTGCACCGATCGATCCTCTGTTCCCTCCTCACTTCCTACCCGCTCCCGCCGGTTGATGCCCGGAATCCGGCGCGCGGCGAGCGCGGCCGCGACGAGGAACCCCGTGGCGCCGATGACCACCGAGGTGTGCAGGCCCGTCATCAGGCCGCCGGCGACCAGCGTGCCGAACAGCGCCACGCCGAGTGCGCTGCCGGTCTGCCGGGCGGCGTTGAACACCGCGGCCGCGGCGCCGCTCCGCCCGCCCGGTGCGGCCTCCATCACCGCCGTGGTGGCGGCCGGCATGGTCAGCGCGGTGCCGAACCCGGCGGCCGCCATCGGCGCCACCAGCACCGCGTACGGCGTGCCCGGCCCGGCGGCCAGCCAGCCGGCCAGTCCGGCCGCGCCCACCAGCAGGCCCACCACCATGGGCAGCCGCGGTCCCCTACGGGCGGTCAGCCGCCCGGCGAGCGCCGAACCGGCCGCCACCACGCCCACGGCGGGCAGCAGCGCACATCCCGTCCGCAGTGCGCTGTAGTGGTGCAGCTGCTGGAAGTACAGCGGGGCCAGGAACAGCAGCCCGTAGAAACCGGCGTTGAGCAGCACACCGATGACCGCGGAGGCGGAGAAGGCGGCGTTGCGGAAGAGCGTGAGCGGGAGCATCGGGGCCGGCGAGCGCCGCTCCAGCACCAGGAACGCCACCAGGCCCGCGGCGCCGGCCGCGAATGCGCCGAGGACCGCCGGATGGGCCGGGCCCAGCGCCCCGGCCTCGATGCAGCCGGTGGCCGGCCCGCCCAGGCAGACCGCCGCCGCCAGCTGGGCCGGAAGGTCCAGTCCCGGCCGTGACCCGTCCGCCGGGGGCCGCGGCACGTACCGTACGGTCAGCAGCAGCGCGGCCAGGCCCACCGGCAGGTTCAGGAAGAACACCGACCGCCAGCCGAGCCCCGCGACGAGCACCCCGCCGAGCACCGGGCCGGCCCCCGCGGCGAGGCCGGCGACCGTGCCCCACGCGCCGAACGCCCGGGCCCGGGCCGCCCGGCCCGGGTACGCGGTCCGCAGCAGCGCCAGCGAGGACGGCACCGTCAGAGCCGCGCCCAGGCCCTGCGCCAGGCGGGCGAGGACCAGCACCGCGGTCGTCGGGGCCAGTGCGCAGCCGGCCGAGGCGAGGGTGAACACCACCAGACCGCCCAGGAACACGGACTTCCCGCCCAGCCGGTCGCCCAGGCCGCCGCAGAACAGCAGCAGAGCGGCGAACACCAGGGTGTAACCGTCCACCACCCACTGCAGGCCGGTGACCCCGGCGTGCATCCGGGCCCCGATGACCGGCAGCGCCACGGTGACGACGGTGACGTCCAGAATGACCATGAAGTACCCCAGGCACACCGCGACCAGCGGCAGCAGGGAGGGCCGGCCGGGGCCATCGCGGTCAGGGGCGGGGGCACGGAGCAGGGCTGACGGACAGTTCATGCGGCCAGTCTCGGACCAGATCGGTACGGCATCCGCCGAAACGTCGTCGGCGTACCGTCGAGACATGGAGCCCCGGACCCGAGCCGCGAAGACCCGCCCCCGCGATGCGGAGGCCCGCACCGACGCCCGTACCGAGACCGACGTCGCCCACGTCGCGGCGGCGATCGGTGACCCCTCCCGCGCCAAGGTGCTGCTGGCGCTCGCCGGGGGCGGCGCACTGCCGGCCAGTGCACTGGCCGCCGAGGCCGGTGTCAGCAACTCCACCATCAGCGGCCACCTCGCCAGGCTCCTCGACGCCCGGCTGCTCACCGTCGAGCTCGACGGCCGGCACCGCTACTACCGGCTCGCCACCACGGACGTCGCCCGCGCCCTCGAACAACTCGCCCTGATCGCCCGCCCGTTGCCGGTCCGTTCGCTCAACGCCGACACCCGCGCCAGGGCCCTCCTGCGCGCCCGCCTCTGCTACGACCACCTGGCGGGCCGGCTCGGCGTCGCCCTGATGGACGCCCTCCAGGAGCGCGCCGTCCTCACCGCCGAGCACGCTGCGGCGGGCGGCGACGGCACCGCCCCCGGCGCCGTCAGCTACCACCTCACCCCGCACGGCCGCCGGGAGCTCACCGCCTTCGGCGTCGACACCGACCGGCTGCCGCGTCGCCGCCCCACGGTCCGCTACTGCGTCGACTGGGGCGAACAGCGCCACCACCTCGCCGGCGCGCTGGGCGCCGCCCTCACCACCCGCATGTTCGCCCTGGACTGGCTGCGGCACGGCACGTACCGGCGGGTGGTCCGTCTCACCGACGCCGGCCGGGAGGGCCTGACCGTGACCTTCGGGGTGCCCGCGGACCGCCTCTCCTGACCCACTGCAGGCCCGTAGTGCGGACGGGGGATTCCTCTCCGGTGCCGGTCAAGTAGGGTCCGGCGAACCGGGACACCGGCCGGGACCCGGCCGGGACAGTGCGACGAGGAGTCTTTTGTGGCGGAGAGTCACGTATCAGCGGGGTCCGACGGGGCCGGCGCGCCGGAGGTCCAGGTCGAGGAGCGCCGGCTGCGCCGGGACCTGGGCTTCTGGGGACTGACCGGCATCGGCTTCTCCAACATCGTCGGCTCCGGCTGGCTGTTCGCGGCCCTGTACGCGGCGCAGACGGCCGGTCCGGCGGCGCTGCTGTCCTGGGTCGGCGCCGGTCTGCTGTGCGGTCTGGTCGCCCTGGTGCTGATCGAGCTCGGCGCGTCCCGGCCGGAGGGCGGCGGTACGGTCCGCTGGCCGCTGTTCGCCAGCGGCCGGCTGGTCGGCACCCTCATCGGCTGGTCGACCCTGCTGTCCGTGGGCGGCACCGCGGCCGAGATCAGCGCGATCATGCAGTACACGGCGCACTACCTCCCCGGCCTCTACAACGGCCACACCCTCACCCTCGGCGGGCTCGGCCTGGCCGCCGGGCTCAGCGTGCTGCTGACGGCGCTGAACTGGTACGCGGTGCGGATGTTCGCCCGGATGAACAACCTGATCTCGGTGTTCAAGATCGCCGTACCGGTCGTCACCGTGATCGCGCTGCTCGCCTCCGGCTGGAACTCCGGCCGGCTCACCGACCACGGCGGCTTCGCCCCGTACGGCTACGTGGCCTGCCTGACCGCGCTGGCCGGCGGCGGCATCGTCTACTCCGTCAACGGTTTCCAGGCCCCGCTGGACTTCTCCGGCGAGACCCGCAACCCCCGCCGCACCATCCCGTGGGCGGTCCTCACCGGCATCGGCCTGGCCGTGGCCATGTACCTGGCGCTGCAGCTGGCGTTCCTCTTCACCGTCCCCGAGAGCCTGCTGGGCCACGGCTGGCAGGGCGTGTCCTTCGACTCGCCGTTCGGTCAGCTCGCCCTGATCCTCAACCTGCACTGGCTGTCCAGCCTGCTCTACGCGGACGCGGTGATCTCGCCCGGCGGCTCGGCGTACGTCGGTGTGGCCATCGACGCCCGGCACACCTACGCGCTCGCCAAGAACGGCACGATCCCGCGGTACTTCATGAAGGTCAACGAGCGGTTCGGCGTCCCGCGCCGGGCGCTGGCCGTCAACCTCCTGGTCATCGTGGTCTTCCTGCTGCCCTTCGGCGGCTGGCAGGACATCGTGAGCGTCATGGGCGACATGTACCTGCTGATCTACGCCGCGTCGGCGGTCGCGGTCGCGGTGTTCCGCGCCGCCCCGGGCGAGGAGACCGCCGGCTGGGTGCCCGGCCTGCGCTGGATCGCGCCGGTCAGCTTCGTCGTGGCCAGCGAGTTCGTCTACTGGTCGGGCTGGCACGACCTGCGGCTGGCCCTGCCGCTGGTCCTCGCCGGCCTGCTGATCTTCCTCGTCATGCGGCGCCCGGGCGCCCGCGGCGGCACCGCGGCCGTCGAGAGCGACGGCGCCGGGCCGCTCCGTCCGCTCTCCGCCGAACTGCGCACCGGCGCCTGGCTGGTGGTCTACCTCCTCGCCCTGACCGCCCTCTCCGGGCTCGGCACCTTCGAGGGCTCCGGCCGGCTGCCCGCCCCGTACGACTCGATCACGGTGGGCGTCCTCGCCCTCGGGGTCTTCTTCTGGGCCGTACGGTCCGGCGTCCGCCATCTGGCGGTGAACCGCTCCGCGGCCGGGGAGGGCCCGGCGTCGTGAAGCGGAAGTCACCCCGCAGAAATATGATGAACCGGACAGGCGGGCTCCCTCCGAGAGCCCCGTGAGCCCAGGTCAGGAGGCCCCCGCGGATCAGCCGCACGGAGCGCGCCGCCGCAGTGGCCCAGGCACCGATGCCCCCGGGAGCGATCCATGCTTCGGCGTCGTCCCCCGCGGTCGGCGAGCGCCGACGATCTGCTGGCCACGCTCGGCCGGCTGACCGCCCAGGCGCGGGAGGGCGCCGAGAAGCAGCGGGCCCGCGTGGAGCTCGCCGAGGCGCTGCAGCGCGAGATGCTGCCGGCCCGGCTGCCGCAGCTCCCCGGGCTGCGCGCCGCCGCCACCTACGCCCCGGCCCGGCACGGCCTGGACATCGGCGGCGACTGGTACGACGGCTTTCCGCTGCCCGACGGGTCACTGGCGTTCTGCATCGGCGACGTGCAGGGCCACGACGTGGAGGCGGCCGCCTTCATGGGCCAGATCCGGCTCGGGCTGCGGGCCGTCGCCGTGCACGCCGCCGACCCCGGCGAGGTGCTCAGCCGCGCCAACGACCTGCTGCTCTCCGTCGACTGCGGGCTCTTCGCCACCTGCACCTTCCTCCGCTTCGACCCGGCCGGCTGGGAGCTGACCAGCGCCCGGGCCGGCCATGTACCGGCCATCTGGGCCACCACCGACGGCCGGTTCGGCCTCGCCGACGACGCCGGGGGCCTGCCGCTGGGCATCGTGCCGGGGGAGGAGTACCCGGTCACCCGCCGCCGGCTCGCCATGGCGGGCGCGTTCACGCTGGTCACCGACGGGGTCGTGGAGGGACCGTCGTTCCCGATGGAGGCCGGGCTGACGCAGGTGATGCGGCTGGTGCGGGCCAACGCGGGCAGCGATCCGGCGGCGGTCGCCGCGGCGGCGATGAGCGTGGCGGAACTGACCGGGCACACCGACGACTCCGCGGTGCTCGTGCTGCGCTTCGACGGCGCCGGGGGCCAGGAGTGGGTGAAGCGCGAGCGGGGCGCGCGTGTCGTGGCCGGCGCCCGGTCGCCGGCGTTGTCTGATGGCTGATGTGGTGCGTACCGAGCAACTCCGCCGTCTCGCACCGGCAGCCCTGACGATCCTCGTCCTCGCCGCCGTCTACTACGCGTCCGCCCGGATCGGGCTGCTGGAGCAGGTGGTGGTCGCCGGTGCCGTGGTGACGCCCTTATGGCCGCCCACCGGCATCGCGCTCAGCAGCCTGCTGCTGATCGGGCTGTGGACCTGGCCGGCCTATTTCCTCGGCACGCTCTTCGTCGTCGCCTCGCTCGGCCCGCTCGACGGATCCGTCCTCGCCATCATGACGGGCAACACCCTCGCCCCGGTGTGCGCCTGTCTGATGCTGCGCAAGGTGGGGTTCAGGACCGAACTGGACCGGCTGCGGGACGGCGTCGCGCTGGTCGCCCTGGGCGCGTTCGCCGGCATGGTGATCAGCGCGACCTTCGGCAGCGGCACCCAGGTCATCACCGGTGACCTGCCGGCCGGGGACTTCTGGCGGACCTGGGCGGCGTGGTGGGTGGGCGACGCGATGGGCGTCCTCGTCGTCACCCCGCTGGTGCTCGCCTTCCGCACCCTGCGGCCGCCCCGGGAGCTGCCCGTGTTCCGGTCGGCCGAGGCGGCGGCGCTGCTGGCCGCCGCGGTCCTCGTCTCCCTCCTGGCGGTGCACAGCACGCTGTCGCTGCTGTTCCTGGTCTTCCCGGTGATCGTGTGGGCGGCGCTGCGCTTCCAGCTGGCCGGTGCGGCGCCCTGTGTGCTGGTGGTGTCCGTCCTGGCGATCTCGGCGGCGACCGACCGGACCGGGCCCTTCGAGGGCCAGAGCCTGTTGGAGGCCATGGTCAACCTGCAGGCGCTGAACGCTTCCGCCGCGCTGACCGCGCTGCTGCTGTCGGCGATCGTCACCGAGCAGATCGCCGTCCGCCGCAAGATCGAGCTGGCCTGCACGGAACTGGCCGAGGTCGTCGACCGCCTCGCCCCGGGGGAGAGCCGGCGCCGCTGGCCGCCGGAGGAGGACGGACGCTAGGCCCTGTCGTCAAACTCCCGCCTGCCTCGCGACGCCTGGCACGCACGCTCTCCCCCACGCCTGAACGGCGTGGGGGTACCCCACCGTTGTCGGGCTCGTCCCGGTACACCCAGTACCGGGATGACCCTCCGCCTTGCGATCGCACGCACCAGACGCCGCGAGGCCCGCCCTCCGGGCGAACGACGGGAGTTTGACGACAGGGCCTAGGCGGAGACGCCCCGCGGGTCTCCGACGGTCAGTCCCGCAGCAGTTCCCCCAGGTCGTAGCCCACCGGCTCCTCCAGCTGGGCGTAGGTGCAGCTTTCCGGCGTACGGTCCGGGCGCCAGCGGCGGAACTGGGCGGTGTGCCGGAACCTGCTGCCCTCCATGTGGTCGTAGGCCACCTCGCACACCCGCTCCGGGCGCAGCGGCACCCACGACAGGTCCTTGCCGCCGCTCCACCGGCTCGGCCCGCCGGGCATCCGCCGGGACGCATGCGCCTCCTCGTCCGTCCAGGCGCCCCACGGGTGCTGCCCGGCATCGTCCATCCGCAGCGGCGCCAGCTCCTCGACCAGTGCGCGCCGCCGGGCCATGGGGAAGGACGCGCACACCCCGACGTGCTGCAGCTGACCGGTGTCGTCGTGCAGGCCCAGCAGCAGCGAGCCGACCACCGGGCCGCTCTTGTGCAGCCGGTAGCCGGCCACGACGCAGTCGGCGGTGCGGGCGTGCTTCACCTTGAACATCACCCGGTCACCGGGCCGGTACGGCAGGTCCAGCGGTTTGGCGATCACCCCGTCCAGCCCCGCGCCCTCGAACTGGGTGAACCAGCGCTGCGCCAGTTCCTGATCGGTGGTGGCGGGCGCGGTGTACACCGGCGGCTCGGCCGTCCGCAGCGCCGCCACCAGCGCCTCCCGGCGCGCCGCCTGCGGCTCGCGCAGCAGCGAGTCGGAGCCCAGGGCCAGCAGGTCGAAGGCGACCAGGGAGGCCGGGGTGCGCTCGGCGAGGGTGCGGACCCGGGAGTCCGCCGGGTGGATGCGCTCCAGCAGCTCCTCGAAGTGCAGCCGGCCGTCATGGGCGATGACGATCTCGCCGTCGACGACGCAGCGCGGCGGCAGCTCGTCCCGGACCGCCGCGATGACCTCGGGGAAGTAGCGGCTGAGCGACTTCGTCGTACGGCTGGCGATCTCGACCTCCGTACCGTCCCGGAAGACGATGACCCGGAAGCCGTCCCACTTGGCCTCGTACTGCATGCCGGCGGGGATGCCGGACACCGGCTTGGCGAGCATGGGGGAGACCGGGGGCATGACGGGCAGGTCCATGGTCCCGATCCTGAGGGCTCGGGCCGCTTCCCGCGCGCCGGGCGGAACCCCCGGGCACGCTCTAGCGTGGAGGCATGACCGGAGGTCGGGCCAACGAGGCCGTCGAGCTGGACGTCGCGGGGCGCACGGTGCGGGTGTCCAACCCGGACAAGACGTACTACCCGGAGCGCGGCTTCACCAAGCTGGACGTCGCCCGCTACTACCTCGCGGTCGCGGACGGGGTGTTGCGCGGGCTGCGCGACCGGCCGACCACGATGCAGCGCTTCCCCGACGGCGTGGAGGGCGAGTTCTTCTACCAGAAACGGGCGCCCAAGGGCCTGCCCGACTGGCTGCCCACCGCCCGGATCGCCTTCCCCAGCGGGCGGTTCGCCGACGAGATGTGCCCCACCGAGCCCGCCGCCGTGGTCTGGGCGGCCAACCTCGGCTGTCTGACCTTCCACCCGTGGCCGGTCCGCCGCGACGACACCGAGCACCCCGACGAACTGCGGATCGACCTCGACCCGCAGCCCGGCACCGGCTTCGCGGACGCCGTACGGGTCGCCCACGAGCTGCGGGCACTGCTCGACGAGCACGGGCTGCGCGGCTGGCCCAAGACCTCCGGCGGGCGGGGCGTGCACGTCTATGTGCCGATCCGGCCGCAGTGGACGTTCACCGAGGTCAGACGGGCCGCGATCACGGTGGCGCGGGCCATGGAACGGCGGCTGCCGGAGCTGGTCACCTCGGCGTGGTGGAAGGAGGAACGCGGCGCGAAGATCTTCGTCGACTACAACCAGATGGCCCGGGACCGCACCATCGCCTCGGCCTATTCGCTGCGCGCCCGGCCGCGGGCCACGGTCTCCGCCCCGCTGCGGTGGGAGGAGCTGTCCGACGCCGTGCCGGAGGACTTCGACCTGCGCACGATGCCGCGGCGGTTCGCGGAACTCGGCGATGTGCACGCCGACATGGCGGACCACGCCTTCGGGCTGGAGTCCGTCTTCGACCTCGCGGACCGGCAGGCGGCCGACGAGGGGCTGGGCGATCTGCCCTATCCGCCCGACCACCCGAAGATGCCGGGGGAGCCGACCCGGGTGCAGCCGAGCCGGGCCCGCAAGCGCTGACGCCCCGGCCGGCCGGCACCGGATGCCCCGGACGGCCGTACCCGCCCCGGCCGGTGCACCTCCGGGGCGGCCTCGCGGTTCGCCCGCGGGAGGCGGCCCGCGGCCGGTCGCCCGGTGTGCGCGGCGGCCCGCCGGCCGAGATCATTCCGCACGTGGCGAACGAGAAGGCGGGCGGGCCGTGAACGACTTCCCGATCGATTACGCGGCGGTCTTCCAGGCGCTGCCGGGCGCCGCGCTGCTGCTCACCCCCGACCTCGTGATCGCCGACGCCAACGAGGCCCTGCTGCGCCGGGCCGGCCGGCAGCGGCGTCAGGTGATCGGGCACCACCTCTTCGACGTGTTCCCCGACAACCCCCAGGACCCTGGCGCCACCGGTGTGCGCAATCTGCGGGCGTCCCTGGAGCGGGTGCTGGCCACCGGCCTGACCGACACCATGGCCCTGCAGCGCTACGACGTCGAACTGCCCGGCCGCCCGGGCGAGTTCGAGGAGCGCTACTGGAGCCCCGTCAACGCACCGGTCCTCGACGCGGACGGGCAGGTGCGGCTGATCGTGCACCGGGTGGAGGAGGTCACCGAGATCGTCCGGGCGGGCGCCCCGCGGGAGGACGGCGGCGCCCGGCAGCGGATGGCGGCCGAACTCTACGCCCGGGCCCAGGAGCTCCAGCAGCTCAACGACCGGCTCCGCCAGGCCCACGCCCGGGAACGGCTGGTGGTGCTGGCCCTCCAGGCCGCGATGCTGCCCGCACCCCGCCCGGTGGGGCACCACCGGGCCGCGGTGCGCTACCGGCCCGCGGTCGGGGCGCTCAACGTCTGCGGGGACTGGTACGACCTGGCGGAGCTGCCCGGGGACCGGATGGCGGTGGCGGTCGGCGACGTCGTCGGCCACGGGCTGGAGGCCGCCTGCGTCATGGGGCAGCTGCGCAGTGCGCTGAGCGCCGCCACGCTGGTCACCCCGGGGCCGGCCCGGGCGCTGGAGGTGCTGGGCGTCTACGCCCACTCGGTGGAGGGCGCCGAATCCGCCACCGCGGTGGAGGCGTTCATCGACTGGACCACCCACACCCTCGCCTACAGCAGCGCCGGCCATCCGCCGCCGGCGCTGCTGCACCCGGACGGCCGGGTGGAGTTCCTGGACGGGGCGACCGATCCGCCGCTGGGGGCGCGGCCGGAGCAGGTGGACCGCCCCGAGGCCCAGGTCTCCTTCGCCGACGACGCCGTGCTGGTGCTGTACACGGACGGGCTGATCGAGCGCCGCGGCGAGGACATCGACGTCGGGCTGGCGCGGCTGGCCGCCTCGCTGACCAGGCACCGGGGCGCCGGAGCGGAGACGCTCGCCGATGCGCTGCTGGCCGAGCTGCTGCCGTCCGACGGGGCGACCGATGACACCGCGCTCGTCGTCATCCGGCTCTGACCTGTGTGTTCCCCGCTCGACTTTGCCTTTTCATTACCGCGACTGGAGCAATTCTTGGGGCCGTTGGAGTGGCTCTTCGTCGTGTCTGCGCGGATCGGGACTCCGCGCGGTACTCATCGGAATGTCAGATTTCCTGCCAAACAGGAGAAACGCAATGCGCAAGATCATAGGTCGCTCCGTGGCCGCCGCGGCGATTGCCGCTGCCACCGTCGTCCCGCTCGCCGGTGTGGCTTCCGCCGCTCCCGCCAAGCCGGCGGCGTCTTCGTCCGGCCACGACCACTACGGCCGCGGTCACCACCACCGTCACCACCACCACGGCTGCCACCACCACCACGGTTACGACCGTTTCGGCTTCGGCGGCTACGGCGGCTTCGGCAACGGCTACGGCAACGGGTTCGGCTACGGGAACGGCTACGGGAACGGCTTCGGTCCCTTCGGGCTCGGTGGCCTGTTCGGCTGGCTCTGACCAGCAGTAGCAAAGCGAGGCCGCCGCAGCGCTGAGCTGCGGCGGCCCCACTGCGTCAGCCGGCCGCGGCGGCCTCCTGCTCGGTCCGCCGGCGCAGTTCCTTCTTGTCCGGCTTGCCCGCATCGGTCAGCGGCAGCGCGTCGACGAACGTGAGGTGCGCCGGCTCGTACATCGCGCCGCGCTCCGCGCACACCATCGCGCGCAGCTCCGGCCCGTCGACCGTGCTGCCCGGCGCCCGCACCACCGCGGCGTGCACCCGCTCCATGCGGTCGGCGTCCCGGACCCCGAAGACGGCGCTCTGGAGTACCTGCGGGTGCGTGTTCAGCAGGTCCTCCAGCTCGGTGGTGTACACATGGCCGCCGACCACGACGATCATGTCCTTGATCCGGTCGACGATGGTCAAGTACCCCTCGTCGTCGAGGAATCCGATGTCGCCGGTGTGCAGCCAGCCGTCCCGCAGCACCTCGGCGGTCAGCTCCGGCTGCTTCCAGTAGCCCTGCATGATCATGGCCGAGCGCACACAGACCTCGCCGTGCTCGCCGTTCGGCAGATCGCGGCCCGACTCGTCGCGGATCGCCACCTCGACGTCGCGCAGCACCTTGCCCGCGGACCGCAGCCGGTCCGGCCGGTCCGGGTCGTGGTCCTCCGGGGCGAGCACGCTGATGCCGCCGGCCTCGTTCTGCCCGTACCCCTGCATCAGCACCGGGCCGAACGCCCGGATCGCGTCGGCTATCCGGGCCGGGGACGCCTGGCAGCCGCCGTAGGCCACCCTGCGCAGGCTGGAGGTGTCGGTGCGCGGCCGGTCCGGATGGTCCATCAGCTGGTAGAGCAGCGGCGGCAGCAGGAAGAGGTCGGTGATGCGCTCGCGCTCGATGGCGGCGAGCGCCTCGGCGGGCTCGAAGTCGTCGAGCAGGACGACCGTACCGCCGGCGTACAGGGTGCTGTCGGCCATCGCGCCGGCCGCGTGCGCCAGCGTCGTCACGACCAGCTGCCGCCGCTCGCCCTCCTCCTCCGGCAGCACACCGCGGAACCAGCGGGCCTGCTCGAAGGTGGTGCAGATGCCCTTGGGGTGGCCGGTGGTGCCCCCGGTGTGCCGGATGGTGCAGACGTCGTCCGGCCGGGCCAGGCTCGCGAACGGCTCGTCGGGCTGCTCGGCCGCCAGCTCCAGCAGGTCCGTGCCGAGCTTCGCCGGGCCGAGGACGAGGACGTCCGGCACCGGCGCCAACTCCGTTACCTCGGCGGCGCGTTCGGCGTACCGCGGGTCGACGATCAGCGCCCGGGTCTCGACGTCGCGGACGATATCGGCCTGGGACTCGGCGGACAGCTTGTTGTAGAGGTGGTTGACCCGGGCGCCGATCAGGTTGGCCGCGTAGCGCGCGACCAGGGCCTCGGGGAGGTTGCCGCTCAGCAGGGTGACGGTGTCCTCGCGGGCCACGCCGCGGGCCCGCAGCGCCCGCGCCATCCGGTGGACCAGGGTGCGGAACTCGCCCGCCGTTACCCGGCGGCCCTGGTGGACCACGGCTTCGTGTGCCGGGTCGGAGCTAAGTACATCGAGGTTCTCCTCCACGTAGGTGCTAAATGTCCGGTCAGCGATGGACATGATGTCGGGCTTCCTCCTGACGCCGGCGGGCCCGGTCGCGGCCGCCGGGTGCGTTCGCAGATCTTTAGTTGCTAGAGGCAACTAAAGATTCAGGGTAATCCCTGGTGATCGACATCTCCAACTCGGAGCTCCCGGCGGGGAGGTGGCGCCGCGGCCCGTGGGGACACCACCACGGCCATGACCTGCCCGTCCCGCCGTGCCACCGGGGCCGCACGACGGCCGGAATGGTCGCCCCGAATATCGTCGACAAGGTCGCCGACCCGGCACCCGCGGCGGATAATGCTCCCTCGCGCACCGGGCGCCCCGGCCCTGCCGCTCCCGCTCTCCCTGCGGGGCCGTCCCGTGGCGAGAGATGATGGAGGGCAGCGGAAACACGGCGAGAATCGGCCGATGTACGGAGAGCGCCACGGCTGTCGGTCCCAGGGGGACCGGCGGAAGGAGTGCCTGGATGGGTGCGACCGACGCGTTCCCCGAGGGTGCCGCCCCGGTCGGGGCCACACCGGGGCAGCCCGGCGGCCTGCTCGACGTACTGGGCGTGGCCGCGGTGATGCTGGACGCGGACGGCCGGATCGCCCTGTGGAGTCCCCAGGCGGAGCAACTCTTCGGCTGGACCGCCAAGGAGGCGCTCGGCCGGCCCGCCGCCAAACTGCTGGTCCCGCCGGAACACCTCGACCTCGTCCTGCAGCTGTTCTCCGAGGTCATGGCGGGCGGCGAGAGCTGGGCCGGGGTCTTCCCCGTCCGGCACAAGGACGGCAGCACCCGGCTGGTCGAGTTCCGCAACATGCGCCTGCTGGACGAGCGCGGCGAGACCTACGCCCTCGGCATCGCCACCGACCAGTCCGTCCTGCGCCGGGTCGAGCGTGACCTGGCGCTGTCGGTACGCCTGGTGGCCCAGTCACCGATCGGCCTGGCCGTCCTGGACACCCACCTGCGCTTCGTCATGGTCAACCCGGCACTGGAGCGGATCAACGACCTGCCCGCGGACCGGCACATCGGCCGGCACGTCCGGGAGGCGCTGTCGTTCCTCGACACCGAGGTCATCGTGGACCGGATGCGGGAGGTCCTGGAGACCGGACGGCCGCTGCTGGACCAGTTCACCGTCGGCCGCACGGCCGCCGATCCGCACACCGACCAGGCGTGGTCGGTGTCGTACTACCGGCTGGAGGACCCGGGCGGCCGGGTCCTCGGGCTCGCCACCTCCGTCGTGGACGTCACCGAACAGCACAGCGCCGCCACCGAGGCCGCCCGCGCCCGGCGGCGGCTGGCCCTGATCGCCGACGCCTCGGCGACCATCGGCACCACCCTCGACGTCGACCAGACCGCCCACGAGCTCGCCGACGTCATCGTCCCCGAGCTCGCCGACCTGGCCGCGGTCGACGTCCTCGACGCCGTCCTGGAGGGCCGGCGCCCGGCCGCGCTCGCCACCGGCGGCCCGGCCCGCTTCCGCGCCCTCGCGGTCTCCGCGGCCTACGCCACCGACGCCGTCCGCGCCGCCGACCCCACCGGCCAGATCGCCTCCTACGACACCGACCGGCTGATCACCCGCTGTGTGACCGACGCCCGCCCGGTGCTCGTCGCCCAGGTGGCCGAGGACGACCTGCCGCACATCGCCGCCGACGCCGAGGGCGCCGCCCTGCTGCGCCGGGCCGGACTGCACTCCTATCTCGCGGTGCCGCTGATCGCCCGCGGCGAGGTGCTCGGCGCGCTCTCGCTCTACCGCGTACGCAACCAGGTGCCGTTCGACGAGGACGACGCGCTGCTCGCCGTCGAACTGGCCGCCCGGGCAGCGGTCTGCATCGACAACGCCCGCTCCTACCAGAGCGAACGCCGGACCGCGCTCACCCTCCAGCGCCACCTGATGAACCACCGGCCGCCGCAGCCCACGGCCATGGAGATCGCCTACCGCTACCAGCCCGCGCAGGCGGCCAGCGAGGTCGGCGGCGACTGGTTCGACGCCATCCCGGTGGCCGGCGACAAGACCGCCCTGGTCGTCGGCGACGTCATGGGCAGCGGCATCAACGCCGCCGCCACCATGGGCCAGCTGCGCACCACCACCCGCGCGCTGGCCGATCTCGATCTGGACCCCGCCGAGGTGCTCAGCCACCTCGACCACATCGCCGCCGGCCTCGACCCGGCCTTCGCCACCTGCCTGTACGCGGTCTACGACCCGGAGCACGACCGCTGCCGGATCGCCGTCGCCGGGCATCTGCCGCCCGTCGTCCTCCGGGCGGGCCGCCCGCCCGAACTGCTCGACCTGCCCACCGGCGCCCCGCTCGGCGTCGGCGGCGTCCCGTTCGAGCAGACCACGGTCCCGCTGCACGACGGCGACCTGCTGGTGCTCTACACCGACGGGCTGATCGAAACCCGCGACCAGGCCATCGACACCCGCCTGGACACCCTGCTCACCGTGCTCGCCGAGCCCGAGGGGGACCTGGAGGGGCTGTGTGACCGCCTGCTGAGCGCGCTGCGCTCCGAGCACGGCCACGACGACGTCGCCCTGCTCATCGCCCGGGCCCGCAGCGACGGCAAGTGACCGGGGGCACGCCGTCCGCCCGTGAGCGGGAGAATCCTGCGCCGGTTTCCGGCTGCCGGGCGCAGAATCCGCACCCGCTCCCCGGCGCCGCGAAATCCGCTCCCATACGGCAGTTAGTAAATGGATCCATGTTTCAGAGTGGCCACTGACGACGGATTTCGTCGTCTCACACTCTTAACAGGGTATTGACGGACCTCGACGGCGAGGGTTTTATTCGGGCATCGAAGCGGCGCCCGTGGTCAGCCGGGCGCTTTTGCTCATGGCGCTCTTCCCCCACGAGGCGCCCCTCCTGGCCCCCGCACCGATGGGACACGGATAACCGATATGCCCTACACGCCTGTTGCCCCCGCAGCGTCCGAGCGGGACACCGCCAGTGCGGCGGAAGGAACCGCCGCCGCGCCCAAACTCACCCGGTCCATCGGTGTGGTCGGCGGCACCCTGCTCACGCTCTCCTGCCTGACGCCGGCCTCGTCGCTCTTCGTGATCGTGCCGGACTCGTTCGCCAGCCTGGGCACCGGCACCGCCCTGACCATCGCCATCGCGGGCCTGCTCTGTATCGGCGTGGCCTTCACCTACTCCGAGCTCGGCACCCTGATCCCGAGCTCCGGCGGTGAATACGCGATGGTCGGCACCCTCATGGGCCGCCTCGCCGGCTGGCTGGTCTTCATCCTCTCGCTGATCGTCGTCATGATCGTGCCACCGATCATCGCGCTCGGCACCGCCGACTATCTGGCGCCGATCGTCCATCTCGATCCGCAGTACACCGCCGCCGGCGTGATGCTGCTGGCCACCGCCATGGGCCTGCTCGACCTGCGCGCCAACGCCTGGATCACCGGCATCTTCCTGGTCCTGGAGGTCGTGGCCTGCGCGGTCGTCGCCTACCTCGGCTTCACCCACACCCACCGCTCCGCCTCCGTGCTCGTCCACCCCGTGATCGACGCCGGACACGGACACAGCACCGCCGTCACCGCCGGACTGATCGTGACGGGACTGGCCACCGCGCTCTTCATCCTGCAGGGCTTCTCCACCGCCGTGTACCTCGCGGAGGAGATGGAGAACCCGCGCCGCAACGTCTCCCGCACGGTCCTGTGGACCCTCGGCATCGGTGCCGCGGTCGTGCTGATCCCGGTGATCGCGATCACCCTCGGCGCGCCCGACCTGAAGACCCTCGGCGCCGGTGACGTGGCCGGCATGGTCCAGAGCTGGAGCAACTCCGGCGTCGGAACCTTCGTCAGCCTCTGCATCGCCCTGGCCATCATCAACGCCACCATCGTGATGGTGATCCAGAACTCCCGGGTGGTCTTCTCCTCGGCCCGCGACGCTGCCTGGCCGACCGCCGTGAACCGCGCCTTCTCGCACGTCGGCCGGCGCTTCGGCTCCCCCTGGGTGGCGACCCTCGTGGTCGGCGTCCCCGGAGCGGCGCTCTGCTTCGTCAACCTCGACACCCTGAGCGAGGTCACCGGTGTCGCCGTCGCCGCGATGTACGTCTTCGTCGCCCTCGGCGCCCTGGTCTCCCGCCGCGGCGAGCACAAGCACCGGATGGCCTGGCGGATGCCGCTGTGGCCGGTGGTCCCGGCGCTGCTGATCGTGGTGCTGGCCTGGGTGCTCTACCAGCAGAGCACCAAGAGCCTGCTCATCACCGGCGCCCTCGTCGCCGCCGCCGCGGTCTACTGGGCGGTCTACCTCCGCCCGCGCCAGGCCACGCACTGGGTCATCTCGGTCCCTGAGGACGAGCAGGCCCCCGTCGAGGCGCCGCCGGCCACCACGGCCCCCCTGCCCGGGCTGACCGGGTAGCGGCACGGACGCCCAGGCACACCACGAGGCCCGCTCGGGAGCATCGCTCCCGGGCGGGCCTCGTCGTGTGTGGTCCTTGAGGGTCGTGGCCGGGCAGCCGTGACCGACAGTCGTGACCGAACAGCCGTGGCCGGGGCAGCCGCGTGGGCCCCGAGTCGAGGGCGAACCACGGGAGTCGGCGGCGCACCAACGACGGGCCCCCAGGTGCGCGTACGAGGGCTCGTACGTGCGCCTGGGGGCCCGGCTGCCGGCTTCTACCGGCCGGAGGACTCCGCGGGGCGGGACAGCGCCAGCGCGTCCAGCAGCAGGCAGACGTGGTCGACGGCGTCCCGCCCGGCGGGGCCGTCGGCCTCCGGGGCGTCGTCGAGCAGCGCGGCGGTGCCGTGCAGCAGCCTCACCAGCCGCTCGTCGACCGGGTCCGCCGGTGCCGGGGGTGCCAGGGCGGACCGGATCTGCTCGCCCGTGAGCGGCAGCCCGGTCTCCAGGAAGCGGAACAGCGCGACGGCGACCCGGCGGTCGGCGTCGTTCGGCTTCCACCGGCCGAGCGCGTGGTGGTCGATGAGGGCGGCCGCGTCGGCACGGATCTCCTCGGGAACATGCATGCCCAAGAACGTCTCATACCGGCCGGCCGGCGCGTAGGCGGCCGAGGGTGTCCCCACAGCCGTCGCCACGGCCTCCACCGGAACCCGGTGAACCGTGCTGACCAGGCAACTTGCCCCGCGGTGCGGATCACCCGAGCGGCACCGGCCGAACGGAAGCGGGAATAAACCTGTGGGGAGAGTTACATGGACGGTCCAGAACTCGGGCTCCCGTATGTCCCCTTCGTCGAAGACGTTCGCATATGTGCGGCAGTAAAACGTACCGAGGGGTCTTCCCGCCCTCTGGCGCCCGGACCCGGATCACGGGACGATCTGCGGACAGACCATGAGGCTCGGTCGCGTGCCGCGGGGCCGGCCGGCGGCGGCTGCGCTCCGCAACGCGCGGCTCGCCCACCGTATGCGGGAGGTGTAGAAAGAGGACATGGCCGGACGCTACGGCCGCCCGCGTTCGGTTCTCAGGATGCGAACTGTCGCAGGTCAGGTCTTTCTCCTGCAGGTGGCGATCGTGGTCCTGCTCGTCGCCGCCGCCATGGCCGCCCTCGTGCTGCAGTCCCGGACCGACTCCGAACGCGAGGCCAGCAACCGATCGGTCGCGGTCGCCCGCACCTTCGCGAGCGCACCGGGAATGGAGGCCGCGCTCAAGAGCCCGGACCCGACCGCCGTCCTCCAGCCGCGGGCCGAGGCCGCCCGCAAGCTCTCCGGCGTCGACTTCATCGTCGTGATGAACACCGACGGCATCCGCTACACCCACCCCCTCACCAACCGGATCGGCAAGAAGTTCGTCGGCACGCTGGCGCCGGCACTGGCCGGCGGGATCGTCACCGAACGGATCACCGGCACCATCGGGCCGCTGGTCCAGGCCGTCGTCCCCGTCTTCGGCCACGACGGCAAGGTCGTCGGGCTGGTCTCGGCCGGCATCACCATCAGGAAGGTGAGCGGCGTGGTCGACCAGCAGTTCCCGCTGCTGTTCGGCGCCGCGGCCGGGGTGCTGCTCCTGACCACCGGCGGCACCGCCCTGGTCAGCAGGCGACTGCGCCGCCAGACGCACGGCCTCGGCCCCGCCGAGATGACCCGGATGTACGAGCACCACGACGCGGTGCTGCACGCCGTACGGGAGGGCGTGATCATCGTCGGGGCCGACGGGCGGCTGCTGCTCGCCAACGACGAGGCCCGCCGGCTGCTCGGTCTGGCGGCGGACGTCGAAGGACGTCCGGTCGCCGACCTGGGGCTGGACCCGGACACCGCCCGGCTGCTGTCCTCCGGCCGGACCGTCACCGACGAGGTCCACCCGGTCGGCGACCGCCTGCTGGCCGTCAACCAGCGCTCCACCGCACAGGCCGGCGGCCCGCCCGGCAGCGTCACCACGCTCCGCGACACCACCGAGCTCCGGGCGCTCACCGGCCGCGCCGAGTCCGCCCGCGGCCGCCTCAAGCTGCTCTACGACGCCGGCACGGAAATCGGCACCACGCTCGACGTCGTGCGCACCTGCGAGGAACTGGCGGAGTTCGCCGCGGCCCGGTTCGCCGACATCGTCACCGTCGACCTGGCCGAGGACGTGCTGACCGGCGAGGAACCCACCGACACCGCGGGCACCGGTACGGAGATGCGGCGCACGGCCGTCAGCGGCGCACCGCCGGACAGCGGTCTGTACCCGGTCGGCCACCTGGTCCGCTTCGACCCGTCCACCTCGGTGGGCTCCGGCATCGACCGCGGCGAGCCGGTCCTCGAACCGGACCTGACCGCCTTCCGGGGCTGGCACCTGCAGAATCCCCAGCGCGCCCGGCGGATCGTCGCGCACGGCATCCACTCGATGATCGCCGTCCCGCTGCGGGCCCGCGGCGCCATCCTGGGCGTGGTCCTCTTCTGGCGCTCCCAGGAACCGGGGCCCTTCGAGGAGGAGGAGCTCTCGCTCGCCGAGGAGCTGGTCGCGCGGGCCGCGGTGAGCATCGACAACGCCCGCCGCTACACCCGCGAGCACACCATGGCGATCACCCTCCAGCGCAGTCTGCTCCCGCGCGCACTGCCCGAGCAGAACGCCGTCGAGGCCGCCTACCGCTATCTGCCCGCGCAGGCCGGCCGCGGCGGGCTCGGCGGTGTCGGGGGCGACTGGTTCGACATCATCCCGCTGCCCGGCGCCCGGGTCGCGCTGGTCGTCGGCGACGTCGTCGGCCACGGGCTGCACGCCGCCGCCACGATGGGCCGGCTGCGGACCGCCGTGCACAACTTCGCCAACCTCGACCTGCCGCCCGACGAGATCCTCTGGCACCTCGACGAACTGGTCACCCGCATCGACCAGGACGAGGGCGCGGAGGAGGCCGGCGGCTCGATCACCGGCGCCACCTGCCTGTACGCCATCTACGACCCGGCGTCCGGCACCTGCACCATGGCCCGCGCCGGGCACGTCCAGCCGATGGTGCTGCGGCCCGACGGCACCGTCGAGACCGCCGAGGTGCCGGGCGGCCCGCCGCTGGGCCTCGGGGGCCTGCCGTTCGAGACCTGGCAGCACCAACTGCCGGAGGGCAGCCGGCTGGTGCTGTTCACCGACGGGCTCGTCGAGGACCGCGACCGGGACATCGACGAGGGCACCGCGCTGCTCGCCCGTACCCTCGCCGACCGGCCCGGGCGGACCCCGGAGGAGACCTGCGAGGCCGCGCTCGACGCGTTGCTGCCGGAGAGCCCGAGCGATGACATCGCGCTGCTCGTCGCCCGCACCCGGGTGCTGGACGCCGCGCACATCGCCGACTGGGACGTCCCGCCGGACCCTTCCGCGGTGGCCCAGGTCCGGGCCGCCGCGGTGCGCAAACTGATCGAATGGGGCCTGGCCGCCGAGGCGTTCACCACCGAGCTGATCCTGAGCGAACTGGTCACCAACTCCATCCGCTACGCCTCCGGCCCGATCGGCGTGCGCCTGATCCGCGACACCTCCCTGATCTGCGAGGTCTCCGACCGCAGCAGCACCTCACCGCACCTGCGCCAGGCCGCCACCACGGACGAGGGCGGCCGGGGGCTCTTCCTGGTCGCCCAGCTCGCCGAGCGGTGGGGGACCCGCTACACCGCCGGCGGCAAGGTCATCTGGACCGAACAGGCGCCGGCCGACGGCGCTCCGTTCGCCGGGGCGGACGAGCTGCTCGCGGGGACCGTCGACGGCGAGGATCCCGGCACGTGACAGGGCATCGGCCCGGCAGGTCACGCCGGGCGCCCCTTTCTGACCAGGACGGCAGTGGATTACTCCGACTCGCCCAATTAACGATGAGTCAGGTTTTAGGAGGTTCTGTGAAGGTGATCCCTGAAAAGGTCGATATACCTCTTTGATCCTCCTGAGGAGCAGACATGCGCATTCGCGCCGCGATCGCCGCTAGCGCCCTGGCCACCAGCATCGTCATGGGCGGTGCGAGCGCCGCCATGGCTTCCGGCAAGGACCACGGCTACAAGCACCACCACAAGCGCCACCACCACTACAACCACCACCGCGGTCACGGCAACTACGGTGGCTGCTGGCTGAACGCGGGCGTCAGCGACTACTTCGGCCCGTACTTCAGCGAGGGCTGCCAGCACGGCGGTTACGGCTGGGGCGGCGACGGCGACTGGAAGTGATTCCAGCAGCTTCCGGCCGGTGCCGGCCCCGGCGACCACGGGTCGCGGGGGCCGGCACCGGCTTCTGTGTGTTCGCGCGCCTCTAGGGCCGCTTGCGGGGCGGTCGCAGCTCGGGCAGCGCCGACAAGGTCTGCAGTGCGCGGAGGAAGGCGGCGCGGTCCGCGGCCGGCAGCCGGGCCAGCAGTCGTTCCTCGTTCTCCTGGATCGCCGCCCGGGTGGCGTCGCGCACCCGCCGCCCCTCGGGGGTGAGTGACAGCAGCCGTGCCCGGCGGTCCCCGGGGTCGGGCTGACGGCGGATCAGTTCCCGGGATTCCAGGTCGTCGAGGACGGCGATGATGCGGGTCTTGTCCGCGCGGATCGCCTCGGCGAGCGCGGCCTGGGTGCGGATCGGCGTCTCGTCGAGGTGCAGCAGGACCGAGTAGCCCCACATGGTCAGCCCGTGCGCGTCGAGGGCCGGCTGCTCGGCGGCCATCAGGGCGCGGCCCAACGGCACCATCATCGCCGCCAGATCGGGGCGGTCCGCCCGTTCTCCGGAAGGGGTGCCACGGTCGGCCGGGTTCTCGGTCATGGCACGAAAATACCCGTTGACAAATTCATACGCGGAAGCAGATCGTAAGCGCATGCCTATTAATGAGGGAACTGCTGACGGCGCGCTCACGGACCCCCGCTCCACGGACCCCCACCCCACGGACTCTCGCGTCGCGGACTTCGTCCGGCTCAAGCGGCTGCACGCGCAAGCGGTCCGGGACAGCGTGGCGCTGGTCCGCCGGATCCGCCCCGACGACCTCAACCGGCCGACCCCGTGCGCCGCATGGACGCTGGCCGATCTGCTCGCCCATATGACCGTCCAGCACCATGGATTCGCCGCGGCCGCGCGCGGGGACGGCCGCGACCCGGCGCACTGGGCGGTCCGCCCGCTCGGGCCGGACCCGGTCGCGGCGTACGGCTCGGCGGCGGAGCAGGTCATCGCCGCCTTCGCGGCCGTCGACAACCCCGACCGCGAGTGCCACCTCCCCGAATTCACCGCCGCGCGGACCTTCCCCGCGCGCCGGGCGATCGGCTTCCACCTCATCGACTACGTCGTCCACAGCTGGGACGTCGCCCGCGCCCTGGGCCTCGGCCACGACCCCGGCCCCGAGCTCCTGCGGGCCGCCCTGCCGATAGCCCGCGCCGTCCCGGACGACGCCTCCCGGCTCGCCCCCCGGCAGCGCCTTCCGGCCCGGCCTCCCCGTCGACGACACCGCGGACGACCTGGACCGCATCCTGGCGCTGCTCGGCCGCTCCCCGTCCTGGCGCGCCCCCGGGCACAGCGCCGGACCGGCAGCTCCGCGCGACGCGTAGCGGCCGGTTCCGGGCGGAGACAGGGCGTTCCGTTGTCAGCAGAATGGTGACCAGGTGGACAGGGGTGGCCGTACCCCGTGCCCCCGGCGAGACGAAAGGGCGTCCCACGATGGGCAGCAGCGACGGGCGGACCGGCGACCGGGCCGCTACGGACGGTGTGCTGGACGTACCCGTGATCGACATCTCCGGCTGGGAGTACGGCACCGAGGCCGCCCGTACGGCCCTCGCCGCCGCCGTCGACCGGGCGGCGCGCACCGTCGGTTTCCTGCAGATCCGCGGCCACGGCATCCCGGAGGACGCCGCCGGAGCCTTCGCCGACGCCCTGGACGCCTTCTTCGCACTGCCCATGGAGGAGAAGAAGCGACTGCGGGCGCCGTCCCCCGACATCAACCGCGGCTACACCCCGCCGCGTACCGAGAAACTCAGCCTGAGCCTCGGCGTGCCCGCGGCCGCCGAGGACCTCTTCGAGGCGTTCAACGTCGGCTCCGAGGCCTCGTCGTTCCCCGGGCTGGACCTGCCCGAAGCGCACTACCCGGCCAACATCTGGCCGTCGCTGCCGGGCTTCCGCCAGGCCGTCGAGGAGTGGTGCCGCCGGGCGGGCGGGCCGGCCCGGCGGATGACCGTGATCTTCGCGCACGCACTGGGGCTGCCGGAGGGTTACTTCGCCCCGTTCACCGACCACTCCCTCGACGTGCTGCGCATGAACCACTATCCGCTCCCGGACCGCGAACCCACCGTCGACCGCGGCCGGATGGGGATGGGTGCGCACACCGACTACGGCATCGTCACCGTGCTGTGGGCCGACCGCGTCCCCGGCCTGCAGATCCTCGACGGGGACGGCGGCTGGCGCGACGTCCTGCCGGAGCCAGGGTGCCTGCTGGTCAACCTCGGTGATCTGCTGGCCCGTTGGACGAACGACCGCTGGCGGTCCACGATGCACCGGGTGCTGCCGCCCACCGACGAGCGGGGGCGGGTCGTCCGGCGCCGCTCCGCCGCGTACTTCCACGACGGCAACTGGGACGCGGAGATCAGCGCGCTGCCCGGTTGCGTCCCGCCCGGCACCGCACCGCGTCATCCGCCCACCACGGTCGGCCGGCACCTGACCGGGAAACTGGCGGGCTCCCGGGCCGGCCGCCGGAACGACAACTCACCCCGCGAGGCCGCCCGCCTACGGGCCGCCGGGAGTGACTGAGCCCTGCCCGGGGCCGGCGGCGCTCGCCTCAACTCCTCTCGGCCGCATGCGAGTTGACGTACCGCCTGCGGGCGGCCGTGACCAGGCCCGCGGTCGCGAGCACGGCCAGGCCGGCGACCGTACCCAGGCCCATGAACACCAGCGGCTTGCTGCCGGCCGCCGCGCTGGTGGGCTTCCCGGGCGGCCCGGCGGCGGACCGCTGGCCGGCCGCGACCGGGGCGGCGACGGCGTACAGCAGCGCGACGAGCGTGGCGGCCACGGCGAATCCGCGGCGGAGGCGGCGGCGTGGCGGTGGTGGGTCGGACGCGGGCATAGCGGGTCTCACCCCTGTCTGGGACGGTCGCGCTCCGGTCCCGGAGCGGTCGTGCGGCTCCCAGCGTCGACGCCGGGGGCGGGCGGGGCGTGCCGTACGAGGCAGCGGAGTGACGGCGGCCGACCGTCCGGGTGAAGAGGGCGCCCCGGACGTGTGGACCAGCGGCCAACGATGCGCCCCCGGCGCACCCGCACACCACCCACGCACCCTCGACGCCCCCGCGCCCCGGCCCTAGCGTCCGGCGGCGTGACCACCCTTCCTCCGCCGCCCGACATCCTGTCCCCGGAGTTCGCCGCGGACCCCTACCCCGCGTACCGGATCCTGCGCGAGCACTACCCGCTGTTCCACGACAAGGGCACCGGCAGCTACCTCCTCTCCCGTTACGAAGACGTCCAACGTGCCTTCCGGGAGCCGGTGTTCACCACCGACAACTACGCCTGGCAGATCGAGCCGGCCCACGGCGGCCGCACCCTGCCGCAGATGAACGGCCGGGAGCACGCGGTGCGCCGCGCCCTGGTGGCGCCGGCCTTCCGCGGCCGTGAACTGCAGGAGACGTTCCTGCCGGTCATCGAGCGCAACGCCCGCGAGCTGATCGACACCTTCCGGGACGCCGAGGAGGCCGATCTGGTGGCGCGGTTCGCGACCCGCTTCCCGATCAACGTGATCGTCGACATGCTCGGACTTGACCGGGCCGATCACGACCGCTTCCACGGCTGGTACACCGCGGTGGTGGCCTTCATCTCCAACCTCGCCCAGGACCCCGGGGTCGCGGCCGCCGGACGGCGCGCGGGCGAGGAGATCGCCCATTACCTCCGGCCCGTCATCCGGGAACGCCGCGCGGCTCCCGGCGCCGACCTGCTCTCCCGGCTCTGTACCGCCGAGGTCGACGGGGTCCGGATGACCGACCAGGACATCATCGCGTTCGTCAGTCTGCTGCTGGCCGCGGGCGGGGAGACCACCGACAAGGCCATCGCGCTGATCTTCCGCAATCTGCTCGCCCGCCCCGAGCAGTTCGCGGCGGTGCGCGCCGACCGGTCGCTGATTCCCGCCGCGTTCGCCGAGACGCTGCGGTACACCCCGCCGGTCCAGATGATCATGCGGCAGCCCGCCGCGGAGGTGACCGTCAGCGGCGGCACGATACCCGCCGGCGCCACGGTCACCTGCCTGATCGGCGCCGCCAACCGCGATGCGGACCACTACGACCGGCCCGACGAGTTCGACATCTTCCGTCCCGACCTCAGCCCGGCCGGCGCCTTCACCGCGGCCGCCCAGCACGTCGCGTTCGGACTCGGCCGGCACTTCTGCGTGGGGGCCCTGCTGGCCCGGGCCGAGGTGGAGACCGGTGTCAACCAACTCCTCGACGCGTTCCCCGAGGTGGCCTTCGCGGACGGGACGCCGCCGGCCGACACCGGCGTCTTCACCCGCGGCCCCGGCCACCTGCGATTACGGCTCGGGCGGGGCGAAGGGGGGCGGAAGACGGCCTGAAACCGGCCCAGGGCCGTCGGGTTGCTCACCGGGCCGGGGCGTCGAGTTCGATGAGGAAGCCCACGAACCGGAGGTCGCCGCGGTCGGCGTTCCACCGGGGGGCCGAGGACAGCGGGGTGAGCGTACCGCTGCCCGGCACCGGATGACGGGTGTGGCCGGGCTCGCCGGGCAGCGGTGCGAAGCGGCAGTGCACGGCGCTGATGCCGGTGACGGTGCCGCGGACCGGCGCCGGCTGCTCGGGGCGACCGCCGTGATGTTCCTCGACGCCGTCGACCGTGGCCGCGGCCCTGGCGCCGAGCACCGTGGTCAGCCACTCCCGGTCCGGGGCGACGACCGCCCAGGACACCTCCGACCCGAGGGCGAAGGGCTCACCGCAGCACTCCATCTGCCAACTGTCCATCCAGACCGTGGTGTTCATACCTCCCGATTCTGCCCGCCCGGTCCCGGCTCGGGCCCGGGGCCCTCAGTCGTCGACGGCCGGTGGGTGGCGCAGGACGTACAGGCCGACGGTCACCGCGAGCACGATGACGCAGCCGGCGAAGGTGAGGCCGGCGCCGCGCAGTCCCAGTTCCATGGTGAGCGCGCCGACGCCGACCACCGGCAGCGAGATGCCGAAGTAGGCGACGAGGAAGAACGCCGAGATGGTGCCGCCGCGGTGCGCGGCGGGCGCCGCCCGGCCCACGGCGGTCAGTCCGGCGCGGAAGGCCAGGCCCTGGCCGGTGCCGCCGCACAGGGCGCCGAGGACCAGCACCGGCAGTGAGGTGACGGCCAGTGAGGTGGCCACCAGTGCCAGACCGATGACCAGCACCAGGCAGCCGCCCGGCAGTGCCTTGCGCACCCCGATCCGCCCGGCGAGCGACTGGCCGGCGGTCGAGCCGAGGAACACGGAGAACACGATCGCCCCGGCGACGGCCAGGTTGGTCACGCCCAGCGTCTGTCCGACGAAGCTCGGTGCGACGGCGGTGAACAGGCCCAGCAGCGCGAAGCCGGCGAACGCGGCGACGGCCGAGGGCGTGAACACGCCGCGTACCTCGGGCGGCAGGTGGAGGCGTTGGGGGCGCAGACGGTGCGGCCGGTGCGGATCGCGGACGGTCTCCGGCAGCAGCCAGGTCGCCACGGCCGCCACCGCCACCAGCACCAGGTGCACCGCGAACGGCAGGACCAGCGGCCAGGGCGCGTACTGGGCGAGCAGCCCGGACAGCAGCGGGCCGCAGCCGAGCCCGCCCATGTTCGCGGCGGTCGCGGAGAATCCGGCATGCGCCTCCTGGCCGGGCTTGGCCAGCTCCAGTACGGCCGCGGTGGCGGCACCGCTGAACAGCCCGGCGGCGAATCCGGAGAGCACCCGGCCCAGGAAGAGAAAGGGCAGCCCGCCCTCGAAGATGAAGCAGAGCGCGCTGGCCGCGGAGAGCGCCAGGGCGCAGAACAGCACCGGGCGCCGGCCCACGTCGTCGGAGACGTTGCCGGCGAGCAGCAGCACGGTGATCACGCCGAGGGCGTACACGGCGAAGACCACGGTCACCATGAGCTCGGAGAACCCGATCTCCTGGCGGTAGAGCCCGTACAGCGGGGTGGGGAGGGTGGTGCCGGCCATGCCGATGGCGAACACGCCGGCCGCCACGGCATATCCGGGACGCCGGCCGGTTGCTGCTGCCTTGCGATCGCTGATCATGGCCTCAACGTAGGCGCCGGCCGGCCGGGGCGTCGAGGAGCGCGGCACAAAGCGGCACGGTGCCCCCGCCGGCCGGCGGGGGCACCGTGGGAACAGGTCCGGGCTCAGTGCTTGGCCGACGGGGCGTTGGCCGCCGTCACGTTCACCGCCGACCAGGCCTTGTTCACCGTCTTGTACTCGGTGCTGGTGGCGCCGTAGAGGTCCTTCGCCGCGTGCAGCGTCGCGGTCCGGGCGTCGTGGAAGTCGGTCGTGGAGACCATGTACCGGGTGAGCGCCCGGTAGAAGATGGCGAGCGCCTTGGTGCGGCCGATCCCGGTCACCCGCGAGCCGTCGCGGGTGGGGGAGTCGTAGGCGACGCCGCCGATGGTCTTCTTGCCGCTGCCCTCGGCGAGCAGGTAGAAGGCGTGCGAGGAGACGCCGGAGCCGGCGTGCACCTCGGTGTCGTAGGACGCCTTCGACCAGTAGTCGACGGTGCCCTCCAGCTTGTCGAGCGACGGCTTGTCCAGGCGGCGCAGGAACTTCTGCTCCAGGCCCAGCTTCTCGCCCATCAGGTAGTTCGGCGGGTTCTTCGGGTTGTTGGTGGCAAACTCCACCGCGCTGCCGAAGATGTCCGCCAGCGACTCGTTGAGCGAGCCCGGTTCGCCGAACTGGTTGCCCTCCTCGTCGACGCGGGTGGGCTGGAGGTTGGCGGTGGCGTCGACCACGCCGTGGGTCAGCTCGTGGCCGGTGACGTCCAGGACGACCAGCGGCTTGGCGAACGTCTTGCCGTCGCCGTCGCCGTAGAGCATGCAGCCGCAGTCCGACGACCAGAAGGCGTTGCCCACGTTCTTGCCGAAGTGCACCAGGGCGTGCGCGCCGCGGCCGTCGTTCTTGATGCCCTTGCGGCCGAACGTCTTCTTGTAGAAGTCCAGGGTGCTGGTGATGCCGTACTGGGCGTCCACGGCGGCGGTGGTCCGGTCGCTCGTGGTGCCGTTGCCCCAGCGGTTGGTGGCGGAGGTGAACGCCTTGCCCCCGGAGAACTTCTCCAGCTCCTTGTCACCGGCGTCGCGGGTCTCGGTGTTGCCGCGCGTCGAGTCCTTGAGGACGAAGGACTTCTTGGCGGTCCGCGTGGTGGACAGCGGCACGCTGCCGACGAAGAAGGACGCGCCGGTGCCCTTGGCGGCGGTCGGGTAGCCGGCGGTGGTGGCCGCCTGGCCGGTGGCCGGCGCGGCGGGCGAGAACTGCCGGGTCGCGGGGTTGAGCCGCTCGCCCCGCTTGCGCAGCTTCTCCTGCAGGGCCGGCGACAGGAAGGAGTCGTTGGCGGGGGCGTTGCTCAGCACCGCGCCGGTGGCCGCGTCGAGGACGACCGTACGGGCGCCGCCGGCCTCGTCGGTACGGCTGTCCGCCACCTCGACCTGGTAGGCCAGGGTGAGCCGGTCGTCCCGGGCGTCCACGACCAGTTGGGCGGTACCGGCCTCGCCCTCGGCCACCTTGGCGGCCTTCGCCTCGGCCTGACCGGCCGACAGCTTCGGGTCGGTGTCGGAGAGGTCGACCTGGTGCCGGTAGGCCCGGGTCACGCCCTCGTACGCCGAGTGGGCGCTGAGGTGGACGACGAGGTCGCCGCCGAGGACGGGCAGCCCGCGGTGGGTGCGGACGAAGCGGACGTGCTGCCGGCCGTCCGGGTCGACCATCGTGTCGACGGCCTTGAGGGTGTCCTTCTTGCCGACTCCGGTGGCCGAGCCGTGCGCGACCGCGGCGGCGCGGGCGGCTTCGACGATCTTGCTGGAGGAGGGGGCAGCGGAGGGGGCGGCGGCCGGAGCGGCCGAGTGGTGCGCGGTGGCGGCGCCCGCCACGCCGGCCGTCAGGGTCGCGGCCGTCGTCACCGCGACCGCGATGGCCAGGCGGTGGCTGCGTATGTGGGGTCTACGCACAGATGTGGGTCCTTAGCGCTGCGGGGGCGGTGGGCACGCCAACCGCCCGTACACGCGGTGCCGTTGGGCACCGCGGGGACCGGTCGGCCCCGCGCAAACCCTGGTCTGCCTGGCATGAGCATGTAAAGCCATATGCTCGGTATGCGAGATTCGTGGTGAAAATTTGACAATTGATCACCTTTGGGTGATGGCAAGGTGACCAACGGTGCCTGTGTTGTCAGGGGAGACTGGATGCGACCGGAATTGGTTGCTCCGCCGGCGCAGCAAAAAGTCCACGACCCGTCAGGTCGTGGACTCGCAAGGCCGGGACGCCGGCCCGGACTTCAGCGGAGGATTCCGGCACTCAAGGACGATCCGGGCGCCCGCTGCCCGCTTTGGCGCCGCTGGCCGTTACTGCTCCTGCCGGTGGAACAGCTCGTCGAGGGACGCCTCGGCCCGGTCCCCGCCGCGGACCGCCTCCACCACGGCCTGGTGGAAGCTGCGGCTGGCCGCTTCGGAATCGCAGGGCACGGGACTGCCGGCCATCGTGTACCAGTCCGAGGACCCGGTGTACTGCACAGCTACGTGCGCCAGATTCTCCGACCAGGTCGTGTGGATGGTCAGATCGCCGTTCATCACGCCGATCTCCTCCGCGCGCACCGCGCCGGGGAGCGCGTGGATCCCGACAGTGGTCCAAGATGCCCAGGTCATGATGTTCCCCTCGGCGGCAAGGGCACCGGCCGGCGGCCGGGCGCGGTGTCTTTCAGTTTCGCATCTGCCGTCCGGCGGCGCACCGCATGCGGGGGCACGGATTCCGCCACCGGCCCGCGACGCCCTGTGACCGTCCGCTCACGCCGCGCCGGCCGCGCGGCGTGAGCGGACGGCTGTGCACCGGTGCGGTCCCCGGTGCCCCGGATCGGCACTCAATCGATGACCGTATGGAAGAACGTGACCCCGGCGCCGAATGCCGCTCCGCCGACCAGAGCGGCGGACGCCAGGGTTCCGCCGTTGACACAGGTGAGCACACCGGCGCCGAGGGCGGTGAGGGCGCCGAGCAGGAAGATGACGGCGGCGCGCTGGCTCAGCAGGGCTGATCTGTTCTCGGACACATCAACTCCGATCTGCGCGGGAGCGGAGGACCGCTCGGGGCGGATGCTGATGCTGTGATCGATCTTCTCATCCGCCGCCCCGAATCCCCGGTAGCACACGCTGTCGGCGCAGGCCGGCCACCCGATCCGGGTAGTCAACCGGCCGCTGCCCGCCGGGTGACCGCGAGCACCGCCATGTCGTCGTCGCGCGGCCCGCCGGTCCACCGCTCGACCTCCCGCACCAGGACGTCGATCAGCTCCTGCGGGCCGCCGAACGGACCGCGGCCCGCCAGCTGCGCCGCCGGGTCGTAGAACCGCCCGCCGCGGTCCCGGGCCTCGGTCACCCCGTCGGTGACCAGCAGCACGGTGCTGTCCACCGGGAACGGCACGCCGACCGGCTCCGGCCGGGCCACCGCGAGTCCGCCCAGGCCCAGCGGCAGCCCCGGTTCACCGGTCGCAAGCGCCCGCACCTCACCGTCCCGGCACAGATACGGCGCCGGATGGCCGCAGTTCAGCAGCCCCAACTCATCGCTGTCCGGCCGGACTTCCGCCAGCAGGGCCGTGATGAAGCCCTCCAGACGGCTCTCCTGGGAGAGCTGCTCGCCCGCCCGCAGCAACGACCGCTCCAGCCGCTCGGCCAGCCCGGTCAGCTCCCGCTCCTGCTCCGCCGCCTCCCGGAACGCGCCCAGCAGCACCGACACCGCGCTCACCGCGCCCAGCCCCTTGCCCCGCACATCGGCGATCAGCAACCGCACCCCGTACGGCGTCCGCTGCACGGCATAGGCGTCACCGCCGATCCGGGCCTCGCTCTGGGCGGCCTGGTAGCGGGCCGCGACGGACAGCGGCCCGATCCGCTCCGGCGGGGCCGGCAGCACGGCGAGCTGCGCCGCCTCCGCCACCATCCGCACCACGTCCAGGTGGCGGCCGTGCCGGGCGATCACCCGGTTCACCCCGATGCCCATCAGCGCGGCGAACAGGGTGTTGGCCAGCTCCAGATGACCCACCGCGTCACCGGCGGTGCCGTCCTTCACCGTCAGCGCGAACACCCCGAGCACCAGGGCGAGCCCGATCGCGACGGTGTGCCGCAGCGACAGCAGCGCACCCGCCGTCACACTGGCCGCGGTCAGCATCGGATCGCCCCAGTAGTCCTGCGGCGACAGCGCGTCCCAGAGGAGACCGCCGGCCACCAGGACGGCCGGGGCGAGCCGCACGTAACGGGGCCAGCGCACGGCCGGCGGCCGGAGCGCGGGCGCGGACGCGTGCGGATCGGCCACCGCCGACCCGGCGCGGGTGCTCAGCGGTGCTCCGGATTGGCCTGGTCCGCGCGGCAGCCGGCGTCCCACTCGGTGCGCTGGTTGCCGTGCGCCGGGATGCCGCCCGCCCGCTTGAGCATCGCCGCGACATGCATCAGGTTCCAGCTCATGAAGGCGGTGTTGCGGTTGGTGAAGTCGTTCTCCGGCCCGCCCGAGCCCGGATCGAGGTACGACGGTCCGGGCCCGGCCTCACCGATCCAGCCTGCGTCGGCCTGCGGCGGGACGGTGTAGCCCAGGTGCTGCAGGCTGTAGAGGACGTTCATGGCGCAGTGCTTGACGCCGTCCTCGTTGCCGGTGATCAGGCAGCCGCCCGCCCGGCCGTAATAGGCGTACTGGCCACGGTCGTTGAGCACACTGGAACAGGCGTAGAGCCGCTCGATGACCTGCTTCATCACCGAGCTGTTGTCCCCGAGCCAGATCGGTCCGCACAGCACCAGGATGTCCGCGGCCAGCACCTTGCGGTACAGCTCCGGCCAGGCGTCGGACGCCCAGCCGTGCTCCGTCATGTCCGGCCACACCCCGGTCGCGATGTCCTCGTCGACCGCCCGGAGCACCTCCGTCGTGACCCCGTTGCCCGCCATGACGGCCCGGCTCCGCTCGACCAGGCCCTCGGTGTTGCTGGTCTCCGGCGAGCGCTTGAGCGTGCAGTTGATGAAGAGGGCGCTCAGGTCGTCGTAGCGGTACTCGGGGGTCATCAATGCTCCTTGCACGGGCGGCTGCGCCTTCGGGGGCCTCTCCCCGAGCCTTCAACCCGGCCGTGCCCCCGGCCACCCGGACGGCCCGAACGTGTGTCACCCCTTCGCCGCCAGCCGGGCGTAGGCCCGGACATCGGCGTCCGGGTCGTCGGCGGCCGCGGCCAGCGCGCTCCGCGCGTCCGCCCGCCCCGCGTGGGCGCGCAGCGCCAGCACCGCGGCCCGGCGCACGTCCGCCTCCGGATCGGCCAGGGCCGAGCCCAGCGCGGGCACCGCGACGCCCGCCCCGGCGGCGGCCAGCGCCCGGGCGGCGCCGGCCCGGACCTGCCACGCCGGGTCGTCGAGCGCGGCGACCGCGGCGGCGTCGTACGGCGGCGGGCAGCCCGTGGTGGCCAGCGCCGCCAGTGCCGCGGCCCGTACCAGCGGGTCCGGGTCGGCCAGCAGCGCCGCCAGGTCGTCCGGGCCGCCGGCCGGGCCCAGCCCGTGCGCGGCCGCCACCCGCACCTCACGCGACCCGTCCCCGGCGGCCCGCCGCAGGTCGGCGACGGCGTCCAGGGACACCAGGGCGCGTACGGCCTGGATCCGGACCTCCACGGCCGGGTCGTCCAGCGCACCGGCGAACAGCGCCCGGTCGCCCAGGCGCAGCGCCCGCAGCACCTCCACCGCGGCCGCCCGGACCGCCGCGTCAAGACCGTCGTGCACCGCGGCGGCCAGCGGCGTGCCCAGCTCCGGCTCCGGCTCCAGCACCTCGACCAGTTCCCGCAGCGAGGCACCGGCGGCCGCCCGTACGGCCGGGTCGGGATCGGCGAGCGCGGCGGCGAGCGCCGGGCCGGTGCCGGCCGGTACGCCCTCGGTGAGCGCGTCGACCGCGGCCCGCCGGACGGCCGGATCGGGATCGGCCAGGTAGGGCCGCAGGGCCGCCAGACCGGGCTGCTCCTCGGCGAGCGCGAGCAGCCCGAGCAGCCGCGGCGCGGGGCCGCCCGCGGCCACCGGGTGCGCCGGCCCGCCGCCCGGCGATCCGTCACCGGCCGTCCGCGACCCCACCGGTGGGGTGTCCCGCGGGCCCGCGGTGGCGACCTGCTCCGGTTCGACCTCGCCGAGGAACCGGGACGGGCCGCCGGTCGGCGCGTACTCCGGCACCGGGACCACGTACGGCGCCACCGGGCGGGCGGTGAACTCCATCCGTCCCGCCGCCGACCGGCGCAGATCGAGATGGTGCAGCCAGCGGGCGTCGTCGGTGTACGGATGGTCGGTGCGCTCGTGGTACAGGCCCCAGCGCGACTCGGTGCGGGCCAGCGACGACCGGGCGGCCATCTCGGCGCAGTCGCGGATGAAGTGCACCTCGGCGCAGCGCATCAGCTCGTGCGGCGTACGCGCGCCCATCCGGTCGATCTCGCCGCGCATCCGCTCGAAGTGCTCGACGGCCAGCGACAGCCGGGCGCCGCTCTTGGGCGGGGCGACGTAGTCGTTGACGAAGCGGCGGAGTTTGTACTCGACCTGCGTCTGCGGGGGGCCGTCGGGGTGGCGCAGCGGACGGTAGATCAGCTCGTGTGCGGCGCGCAGCTGGTCAGCGGGCAACTCGCCTTCGTAGGCGCGGAATCGGGCCGCGTCCTCGCCCGCCAGATCACCGAAGACGAACGCGCCGATCATGTAGTTGTGCGGGACGCAGGCCAGGTCGCCCGCCGCGTACAGCCGCGGCACGGTGGTGCGGCCGTGGTCGTCGACCCGCACCCCGGACGCCGAATGGCCGCCGCACAGCCCGATCTCGGAGATGTGCATCTCCACGTCGTGGGTGCGGTAGTCGTGCCCCCGCCCGGCGTGGAAGGTGCCGCGGGTGGGGCGTTCCGTGGTGTGCAGGATCGTCTCCAGGGCGGCCACCGACTCCTCGGGCAGATGACTGAGCTTCAGGTACACCGGGCCGCGGTCGGAGGCCACCTCCGCCGCGAACTCGGCCATCATCTGCCCCGACCAGTAGTCCGACGTCACGAACCGCTCGCCGTGCCGGTTGACCTGGTACCCGCCGAAGGGGTTCGCGACGTAGGCGCAGGCCGGGCCGTTGTAGTCCTTGATCAGCGGGTTGATCTGGAAGCACTCGATACCGGTCAGCTCGGCGCCCGCGTGGTACGCCATCGCATGCCCGTCACCGGCGTTGGTGGGGTTCTCGTACGTGCCGTAGAGGTAGCCCGAGGCGGGCAGCCCCAGCCGGCCGCAGGCGCCGGTGGCCAGGATCACCGCGCCCGCCCGGACCGTGGTGAACCGGCCCGTACGGGTGTGGAAGCCCGCGGCCCCGATCGCCCGGCCGTCGTCGCCGGTCAGCACCCGCACCGGCATCACCCGGTTCTCGATCCGGATCCTCTCGCGCATCTCGCGCCGCCGCAGCTGCCGGTAGAGGACCTTCTTGACGTCCTTGCCCTCGGGCATCGGCAGCACGTACGAGCCGGACCGGTGCACCTGGCGGACCGCGTACTCCCCGTGCTCGTCCTTCTCGAACTTCACGCCGTACCGCTCCAGCCGCTGCACCATCGCGAAGCCCCGGGTGGCGGTCTGCCGGACGGTGGACTGGTCGACGACGCCGTCGTTGGCGCGGGTGATCTCGGCGACGTAGTCGTCGGGCTCGGCCCGGCCGGGGATGACCGCGTTGTTGACCCCGTCCATGCCCATGGCCAGCGCACCGGAGTGCCGGACGTGCGCCTTCTCCAGGAGGAGGACGGACGCGCCGCGCCCGGCTGCGGTGAGCGCGGCCATCGTGCCGGCGGTGCCGCCGCCGATGACCAGGACGTCACAGACCAGTTCCTCGGCGTCGGCGAGGGCGGGGATGTCCATGGGGATCTGCCTTTCAGCTGCTGAGGGAGGCGAGGGCGGTACGGCGCAGCTCGGCCGTGGCCGGATCGGTGTGCGCCGCGCGGTCGCGGGGGCGGGGTACGCGGACGACACGGGGGGTCCGGCCGGTGCCGAGCAGGGCCACCCGGTCGCCGAGGAAGAGGGCCTCGTCGACGTCGTGCGTGACGAAGACGACGGTGGCGCCGGTGCCCCGCAGCACCTCGACGAGGAGTTCCTGCATCCCGGCCCGGGTCCGGGCGTCCAGCGCGCCGAACGGCTCGTCCATCAGGACCGCACGGGGCCGGCCGGCCAGCGCGCGGGCGAGCTGGGCGCGCTGCCGCTGGCCGCCGGAGACCTGGTGCGGCAGCCGGGCGGCCTGCTCGCCGAGCCCGACCCGGGTCAGCCATCCGGAGGCCCGCGCCCGGCGCTCGGCACGCGCCAACCCCCTTACGGCGAGCGGGAGTTCGACGTTGCCCCGCAGGGTGCGCCAGGGCAGCAGCGCGTCCTCCTGGAACACCAGGGCGCGGTCGGCGCCGGGCCCGGTGACCGGCTCGCCGTCCTGGCTCAGCCGGCCGCCCAGCGGGGGCAGCAGACCGGCGAGGGTGCGCAGCAGCGTGGACTTGCCGCAGCCGGACGGGCCGACGACGGTGAGGAGCTCGCCCGGGGCGACATCGAGGTCCAGGCCCTGGAGAACGGGCGCGCCGGGCCGGCCCAGCACGGCATCGGCCAGGGTCAGCCGCAGGCCCTGCGCGGGTGCCTCGGCGGGCGCCGGGGCGGTGAGTTCGGTGCGGGTCATGTGCGTCCTCCGAGTGTCGCCAGGCCGGCCCGCGGCCGCTCCTGCCCGGCCGCCGAGGCCTCCGGTCCACCCTCTGCGCCGGGGGCGACCCCGCGCTCGGCCGTCGCCCGCCCTTCCTCCGTACGGGGCAGCCGGCGCTTGGGCGCCCGACCTCCTTCCCTGTCGGGAAGCCAGCGCACCAGCCGCCGCCCCGTCAGCTCCACCACCGTGGCGGTCAGCCGTCCCAGCAGACCGATGGTGGCCATCCCGACGAAAACGCCGGGGTAGTCGACGACGGTGTAGTCCTGCCAGGTGCGGTAGCCCACGCCGTACTCCCCGGAGATCATCTCCGCGGAGATCACGCAGATCCACGAGACCCCGATGCCGACCGACAGCCCGCCCAGGATCCCCGGCAGCGCCCCCGGCAGCACCACCGACCGCAGCACCCGCCAGCGGCCGCCGCCCATGGTCAGCACCGCCTCCTCCCACACCGGTGGCACCGCCCGCACCGCGTGCCGGGTGGAGACCGTGACCGGGAAGAACGCCGCCGCGAAGGTGATGAAGACGATGCCCTGCTCATTGCTCGGGAACAGCAGGATCGCCACCGGCACCAGCGCGATCGCCGGTATCGGGCGGAGCACTTCGAGCAGCGGGTCCAGCAGGTCGGAGGCGAGCGGGGAACGGGCGACGGCGGTGCCGACGGCCACGCCCAGCACGGCCGCGAGGGCGAAGCCGCTGACGATCCGGGTCAGGCTGTCGATGACGTCCTGCCAGTACGTCGCGGTGCCGAGCCGGCGGACGAACTCGCCCGCCGTCTCGGTGACCGTCGGGAACTGCCCGAACCGCAGCCACAGGTTCACCCGGAACTCGGCGAGCAACTGCCAGCCGGCCAGCGCCGCCAGGACCGCCGCGGCACGCCGGGCGCGCCGGGTCCACGGCGCGCTCACCGGGCCTGCTCCAGGGCGGCGGCGTAGCCGACGGTGCGGGCACCGGGGTGCTGGTGGGTCCAGGCGTCCGCGGTGGCCCGGGTGACGAACGGCAGCAGCCGCCCGCCGTCCTTGACCCAGACCGCCTTGTCGGCGAACCAGCGGCTGCCGGTCGTCGCATCGGCCACGTACGCGGCCCGCACCGAGGCGCGGTGCGCGGCCACGAAGTGCAGCAGGGCCGCCGGGTCCGCGAAGGGGTGGGTGCGGTCCTCGCCGCGCAGCCACACCTCGTCGGCGGACGGATGCGCGGTGGAGCGCACGGCCGTGGCGTAACCGCTGCCGTAACTCGCCTTGACGAAACGGTCGTTGACGAAGGAGTCGACATCGACCGGCCCGGTCAGCCGGGCCGCCCGCAGCACCGGGACGTCCTTCTTCAGCGCGGCGATCAGCTGCGGCTTGAGGGTGGGGTCGAAGGTCGCGATGCCGCCGGCGCCGTTGTAGAGGTAGACCACCTCGGCCGGCAGGCCGGTGGCCCTGGCGACCCGCTCGGCGGCGTCGACCGGGTGGCGCTGCACGTACCGGGTCGCGTCCCGTTGCGCGGCGAGGAACGCCTTGACGACACCGGGGCGTTGACCGGCGAAGGCGTCCCGCACGGTCACGCCGTGGAAGGTGGGCAGACCGAGCGCGCCGCCGTCGTAGAACGCCTGCGCCTTGCCCTGGAAGGCGAGCAGTCCCGGCCAGGCGACGAACTGCGAGAGTGCGTCGGCGCTGCCCGACTGCAGCGCCGAGGCGCCCACCGCCGGCTGCTGGTTGAGCTTGTGGACGCCCTGCTCCGGGTCGATGCCGGCCCGCTGCAGGGCCCGTACCAGCGTCCCGTCGGAGGCCGAGCCGACGCTGCTGGAAACGTTCTTGCCGCGCAGGTCCGGCAGTGAGCGCAGCGCCGAACCGGGCTTGGTCACAATGGTGTTGAGCGCGCCGCGCAGGTTGTAGCCGGTGACCGACACCAGCCGGGTCGGGGCGTGCAGCTGCTTGCCGCGGGCGGCGTTGATGAGCAGCGGGAAGTCGCCCATCGAGCCGATGTCGACCTTTCCGGCGACCATCTGCGCGGTGATCGGCGCGCCGGTCGCGTAGTCCTGCCAGGCGACCTTGTACGTCCGGCCGTCGCGCTCGCCCTGCGCCCGCAGTTCCCGCTCGAAGTAGCCGAGCGAGCGCAGCAGGGTGCCGGCGGTGACGGTGTTGATGGTCTTGGACTGGTAGCCGACGGTGACGGTGACGTGCTTGCCGTCGCCCGCCTCCGCGGCACCGCCGCAGCCGGTGAGGGCGAGGGGGAGGAGCAGGGCCGCTGCCGCGAGGGGGATCGCGGGCCTGGTGCGCTTCAGGGTGGTGTGCCGCATGGGGACGTGCCTCTCATCGCAACAAATAGGGCATGTTGACCGTGACCGCGCCGGTGGGACAGCGAGCGGCACACGGGCCGCAGTACCAGCACTCGTCGACGTGCATGTACGCCTTGTTGCTGGCCGGATCGATGGCCAGTGAGTCCAGCGGGCACATGTCGACGCAGAGCGTGCAGCCGTCGATGCACTTGGACTCGTCGATGGTCACCGGCACATCGGCCCGTTGCGACGTCAGAGGCATGGCGGTCTCCAGGAAGCGGGAAGCGGTAAGCGGTAAGCGGAGGAGGCTGGGGGAGCGGGAGGCGGGAGCGGGGCGCGGGCCGCGTGGGGGAGCGGCCCGGCGAGCGGCCGGGGCGCTCGGCGGGTATGCCGGGACCATAGCGATGCCTTCCGGCCAGTGGTGTTGCCGCAGTATTGCGCCACCCACGGATCCCGAGGCACCCGCTGTGACCTGCGCTTGTGTGCGGTCGGGGGGAAGATCTGCCACCGGGCGGGCCGGCCGGGTGCGGGTCGGGTGCGGTGCCGCCGGCCGGCCCACCCGGCCCCGTGTCGGCAGGCCGGCCGTGCCGCCTCCGGTTAGCGTCGAAGCTCCAAGGCTCCGCCGCCGTACCCGGGAGGTTGCCGCATGGCCACATGGCCGGCCGTGCTCTTCGCGCTGCTCGCCGCGGCCAGCAACGCGCTGGCCACGGTGCTGCAGCGGCGTGCGGCCCGCACCGTCCCGCTGGCCCGGGGACTGCGCGTGGGCCTGCTCGTCGACCTGCTGCACCGGGCCGCCTGGCTCGGCGGCATGCTCGCCGTCATCGCCGCGGCCTGCTTCCAGGCGCTGGCGCTCTCCCAGGGCGCGCTGTCCGTGGTCCAGCCGATCTTCGTCCTCGAACTCCCGCTGGCCCTGCTCATCGGCCGGCTGCTGCTCGGCGGGCGGATCTCCCGCGGCGGCTGGACCGGCGTGGCGCTGATCGTCGTCGGGCTCGGCTCCGCGCTGGCCGCCGCCGCCCCCACCATCGGCACCGACCACGCCCCGCTCAGCCGCTGGGTACTCGCCCTGGCGGTGTGTGCCGCGGTGGTCGGGACGGCGGTCGGAGCCGCACTGCGCCGCGGGGCCGGCGGCGTACGGGCGGCCTGCTTCGCCGCCGCCGCGGCCGTCTCCTACGCCCTGACCGCGGCCCTGATGAAGGACGCCACACACGCCTGGCAGACCGGCGGCCCGGCCACCTTCTTCGCCTCCTGGCAGACCTACGGGTTCGCGGTCGTCGGCGTGCTGGCCCTCTTCCTCTTCGAGAACGCCATGCAGTCCGGCCCGCTGACCGCCTCCCAGCCGGTGCTCACCCTGGGCGACGCGCTGGTGAGCCTGTCGCTGGGCGTCACCCTCTTCGACGAACGGGTCCGCACCGGCTGGTGGCTGATCCCCGAATGCGCCGGCATCGCCCTGGTCCTGTGGGGCGCCCTGTACCTCTCCCGCGTCGCACTGACCAGGGACGTGGTCACCGGCCAGGAGACCCCTTCGGCGGTAAGTGACCGGCCCGCCCGCTGATCGTTCACCGGAGATGAACCACACCCACCACACCGGCCCCACCAGAACCGCCCTTGCCACGGCCACCGCCGCCACGGCCCTCGCCGTCTCCCTGCTCGGCCCGGCCGCACCGGCCCGCGCCGACGGCCGCCCGATGCCCGATGTGACGGGCAAGAACCTGGTCACCGCCTACGGGGAGCTCAACTACAACACCGCCGTCCGGTTCCGGGACGGCCGTGGAGCCGGCCGCCTCGTGCTCTGGCCGGCCTCGTGGAAGGTCTGCGGTCAGGACCCGGCACCGGGCACGCCGATGGACGACCGGAAGATCACGCTCACCGTGGTCAAGGCCACCGAGGAGTGCGCGGTTCCGGCCGCGTGAGGACCAGCGGTGCGGCCGCCCCGAGCCGCCGGACGGTCGCACCGGAACGCCACCGCCCCGGGGGCGCAGCACCGACTCCAGGGCGCTAACCTTGCTAGGTACAAGCAATATTGGCCGAATCGAGCCGGATCGATGCTTCACCGCTAAGGATCAACACGATGAGTAAGGGTCTCGTGCCGGGATGTGACCGGGCGGCCCCGCGGATCACCGTCGAGTCGGCGCTGGAAGAGGCGGCGGCCGGGCTGGGCACGGAGATCGTCCGTTTCTCCCGGCTGCTCGCGGCCTGGAAGCAGCGGGCCAAGACCGACGGCGGGGCCGCGGACCGGGTGCTGCTGGCCCGGCTGGTGGTCGGCGGGGACATGCGGGCGACCGACCTGGCCGCCGATGCGTTCCTGGACCTGTCGACGGTCAGCCGCCAGGTGCGTTCGCTGGTCGAGCGCGGCCTGGTGGCCCGCCGTCCCGACCCGGAGGACCGCCGCGGGTCACTGCTGGCCGCGACCGACGCCGGACGGGCCGCGTTCGAGAACTACCGGCGTCAGCGCGACGCCGAACTGGCCGCGCTCCTCGCGCCGTGGTCGCCCGAGGACCGGGCCGACCTCATCCGGCTGCTGGGCCGGCTCAACGAGGACATGGCGACACGACAACACACACGGCTGGGTCCCGGGGGAGACCAGGGTGCCGCCGTGGAGCAGGGAGAGATACGTACATGAGCACCACCTCCCCGCCCGAGGCGGGAGCCAAGGCGATACCCGGGTCCGGAGCACTGACCCACCGTCAGATCCTCACCATCCTCAGCGGCCTGATGCTCGGCATGTTCCTCGCCGCGCTCGACCAGACCATCGTCAGCACGTCCATCCGGACCATCGCCGACGACCTGCACGGCCTCAGCCAGCAGGCCTGGGCGACCACCGCCTACCTGATCACCTCGACGATCGCCACCCCGCTGTACGGCAAGCTGTCCGACCTGCACGGCCGCAAGCCCTACTACCTCACCGCGATCAGCATCTTCGTCATCGGCTCGGTGCTGTGCACCTTCTCCACCTCGATGACCGAACTCGCCGCGTTCCGCGCGGTGCAGGGGCTGGGCGCCGGCGGTCTGATGTCGCTGGCGCTGGCGATCATCGGTGACATCGTCCCGCCCCGCGAACGCGCCCGTTACCAGGGCTACATGCTCGGCACCTTCGCCACCTCCAGCGTCGCCGGACCGCTGATCGGTGGCGCGCTGGCCGGCCAGGACCAGCTGCTGGGCGTCACCGGCTGGCGCTGGGTCTTCCTGGTCAACGTGCCGGTCGGCATCATCGCGCTGTTCGTCGTCGCCAAGGTCCTCAACATCCCGCACACCCGGCGCGACCACCGCATCGACTGGTGGGGCGCGCTCACCATCTCCGTCGGCGTCGTCCCGCTGCTGCTCGTCGCCGAGCAGGGCCGGGAGTGGGGCTGGGACTCGTCCCGGTCGATCGCCTGTTACGTCATCGGCGTGGTCGGCATCATCGCCTGGATCTTCGTGGAGCGGTGGATCGGCGAGGACGCGCTGATCCCGATGCGGCTCTTCCGCAACGGCACCTTCAGCAAGACCAGCCTGATGTCCGTGCTGATCGGCATGGGCATGTTCGGCGGGATGCTGATGATCCCGCAGTACCTCCAGATCGTGAAGGGCGCCAGCCCCACCAGGTCCGGCCTGGAGATGCTGCCGCTGATGGCGGGCATGTTCATCGCCTCCATCGCGTCCGGCCAGATCACCGCCAAGACCGGCCGCTACAAGGTCTTCCCGATCGTCGGCACCGCGCTGATGATCGCGGCGATGCTGCTCTTCCACTACCGCGTCCAGTGGGACACCCCGCTGGGCGAGACCATGGCGTACATGCTCGTCTTCGGCCTCGGCCTGGGCGGCTGTATGCAGACCCTGGTGCTGGCGGTGCAGAACGCCGTGCCGCCCAAGGACATGGGCGTGGCGACCGCGTCGTCCACCTTCTTCCGGCAGATGGGCGCCACCGCCGGCACCGCGATCTTCCTGTCGGTGCTGTTCAGCACCGTCGGCGACAAGATCGCCTCGGCGTTCCGGGACGCGGCGGGCACCAGGCACTTCCAGGCCGCCCTGCACGACCCCGCCGTCCTGCACGACCCGGCCAACAAGCCGGTGCTGGACATGCTCAAGCACCCGGGCAACGGCAACTCCTCGGGCGTGCTCAGCGATTCGTCGTTCATCCAGCAGCTCGACCCGCGGCTCGCCGAGCCGTTCAAGCGCGGCTTCGCCGACTCGATGCACACCGTGTTCCTCATGGGCGCGGTCGTCGTGGCGCTGGCGTTCCTGCTGATGTGGTTCATCAAGGAGGTGCCGCTGCGGCAGATCTCCGGACTGCAGGCGCGGGCCCAGGCGGAGGCCGAGGCCAACGGCGAGGCCCCGCCCGCCGCGGAAGCCGCCGAGGCTCCGGCCGAACCGGCCGGAGCGGACGCCCCCGCCGCCGCCCCGGCCGGTGACGCCGTACCGGTACCGGCGCACACCCCGGCGACCGCCGCGGCCGACGCCACCGGACCGGCCATCAGCGGCGCGGTCCGGGACGGCTCCGGGCAGCCGGTGACGGGCGCCGCGGTCACCCTGATCAGCGTCGGCGGCCGGCAGCTCGGTCGTACCCGGACCACGGACGACGGCGGCTACGCGCTGCTCACCACGGGCGCCGGCACCTATGTGCTGATCGCCTCCGCCGGTGCCCGGCAGCCGCAGGCCGTGACCGTCGTCGTCGGCGACGGACCGCTCAGGTACGACCTGGTGCTCAGCGGCGCCGCCGGGCTCGCCGGCGAGGTCCGCGAGGAGAAGGGCGACGATCCGGTGCCCGGCGCGCTGGTCGTCGCGACCGATGTGCGCGGTGAGGTCGTGGCCTCCGGTGTGGCCGGCCAGGACGGCGGCTTCGCCTTCGGGGAACTGACCCCGGGCAGCTACACCCTGGCCGTCAGCGCCGAGCAGCACCGCCCCTCCGCCCTCCAGGTGGAGGTCACCGCCGGCACCCGCAACTGGTACGAGATCCGGCTGACGCTCGGCGCCCAGGTCCGCGGCACCGTCCGCACCGCCCAGGGCGCCCCGGTCGACGACGCCCGGGTGACCCTGCTCGACCCGGCGGGCAACGTGGTCGGCACCGCCACCAGCGGCCAGGACGGCGAGTACGTCTTCACCGACCTCGACAGCGGCGACTACACGCTGATCGCCAGCGGGTACCCGCCGGTCGCCACCCCGCTCCGGCTCGGCGCCGCCGGGCAGAGCGACTGCGACATCGAGCTGAGCCATGACGCGGTGAACTGACGGCTGCCTCGGAGGTGTGCGGGCCCGGTGCGTGAGCGTGCCGGGCCCCGCACCGGTTTGGCGGACCCGGCCCCGGCTACGTACAGTTCCGCCGGTACAGCAATCGAACACAGATCCAGGAAACGGCAGCGGCGAATGACGGTGACCGAAACAGGCCGGGCCGAGGGCACGGGCATCGACGCGGAGCGCATGGCCATCTGCCTGAGCGTGCTCGAAGAGCTGGACGCGCTGCCGATCGACCACCCCGACGCGGTCACCATACGCCGCGCCACCTCCGGCATCTACCGCAAGGTCAAGCAGCGCCGGCGGCAGGAGTCCCGGGCGGCGAAGACGGCCAACGACCGGGCGGTCACCGCGGCCACCGCCACCGGCGCACCCGACCGGATCGACGACGAGACCCAGGGCCTGGCCCTCACCAGCTCCGTCACCACCGAGATCGCCGGCATCCTTCAGCGCCCGCGCTCCTGCTACGTCTGCAAGAGCCGCTACACCGAGGTCGACGCCTTCTACCACCAGCTGTGCCGCGACTGCGCCACGGAGAACCGCGCCCGCCGCGACGCCCGCACCGACCTCACCGGCCGGCGCGCCCTGCTCACCGGCGGCCGCGCCAAGATCGGCATGTACATCGCGCTGCGGCTGCTGCGCGACGGCGCGCACACCACGATCACCACCCGCTTCCCCCACGACGCCATCCGCCGCTTCACGGCCATGCCCGACAGCGCCGACTGGCTGCACCGGCTGAAGATCGTCGGCATCGACCTGCGCGACCCGGCGCAGGTCCTCGCGCTCGCCGACGCGGTCGCCGCCGAAGGCCCGCTCGACATCCTCATCAACAACGCCGCCCAGACCGTGCGCCGCTCACCCGAGGCGTACGGCCAGCTCCTCGCCGCCGAGTCCGCACCGCTGCCCGCCGGCGAACTGCCCGTCTCCCTGGTCCTCGGCCACTTCGGCAGCGGCGCCCCGGCGGCACTGCCCGCCGCCCCGGGCACCACCGGCGCCCTGACCGCCGACGACGTCACCGCACTCGCCCTGACCACCGGCTCCACCACCCCCGCGCGGATCGCCGCGGGCACCGCGATCGACGCCGGCGGGCTGGTACCGGACCTGCACGCCACCAACAGCTGGATCCAGAAGGTCGACGAGGTCGACCCGGTCGAGCTGCTGGAGGTCCAGCTGTGCAACATGACCGCACCGTTCCTGCTGGTGAGCCGGCTGCGCCCGGCGCTCTCCGCATCTCCCGCGCGCCGCAAGTACGTGGTCAACGTGTCCGCCATGGAAGGGCAGTTCAGCCGCGGCTACAAGGGCCCCGGCCACCCGCACACCAACATGGCCAAGGCCGCGCTGAACATGCTCACCCGCACCAGCGCGCGCGAAATGCTGGAGACCGACGGCATCCTCATGACCGCCGTCGACACCGGCTGGATCACCGACGAACGCCCGCACCCCGAGAAGATGCGGCTGGCCGAGGAGGGCTTCCACGCCCCGCTCGACCTGGTCGACGGCGCGGCCCGGGTCTACGACCCCATCGTCCGCGGCGAACAGGGCGAGGACCTGCACGGCTGCTTCCTCAAGGACTACGCGCCCAGCCCCTGGTGATCCCGGGCCGGCCCGGCCGGTGCCGCGTCCCCGCCCACCGGCACCGGCAGCGCCGTGTGCAGCCGGTCACGCAGCGCCCGGGCCGCGGGCGTGGCCGGGCCCGCCGTCCGCCAGGCCAGGGCGACCCGGCCGCGTGGCTTCGGATCGGTGAGGGCGAGGGTCCGCAGCCCGTGGTGCGCCGCGACGTCCGGCGGCAGCGCCGGGACCACCGCCACCCCGAGCCCCCGCGCGGCGAGCTGCGCCAGCACTGCCGGGGCCGCCGCCTCGAACGCGATCCGGGGCCGGATGCCGGCCTCGGCGCAGGCCCGCTCCAGCACCCCGCGCAGGCCGGTCCCGCGCGGCAGGCTGATCAGCGGACGCCCCTGGAGCTCGGCCAGTGGGACCGCGGCCCGGTCCGGCGGGGTGAGCAGCGGATCGCCCGGGGCCACCGCGGCGACCAGCGGCTGGTCGACCACCAGCCGCAGCGAGATGCCCGGCGGGGCCTCCTCCTGCGCCAGCCCGATGACCGCGAGGTCGAGCTCCCCGCCGCGCAGCGCGGCCAGCATCCGCTCCGAGGTGTCCTCGGTGAGGGAGATCTCCACCTGAGGATGGTCGTCGTGGAAGGCGGCCAGCAGCGCCGGCACCTCGAAGGCGTCGAGGGCGGCGCCCGAGACCAGGCCGAGCGCGACCCGGCCGCGCAGCAGCCCGGTGAACTCGTCGACGGTGTGCCGGATCCCGTCGACGGCGGCGAGCGCGGCCCGGGCGTACCCGAGGACCGCCGCGCCCACCTCCGTCACCGTCACCCGGCGGCCCGAACGGTCCAACAGCGGCTGCCCCAGCTCCCGTTCGAGCTGCCGGATCTGCGCGCTCACCCCCGGCTGGGCCAGGTGCAGCCGGGCGGCGGCCCGGGTGAAGCCGCCCTCCTCCACGACCGCGACGAAGTACCGGAGCTGGTGGAGTTCCATACCGGCGATCCTAACCAGCCCCATAACCACTGCTTCTGGCGGGCAGAACCAGTTGCTCTTGGACTTATGGCCGCCGGACCAAGATCCTTGACGGTATGGACGGTATGGACATCAGAGCGGCGATAGCGGCCGAACGCCGGGAGCTGGCGGACATGTTGGACGGCCTGCCGGAGGCGCGGTGGGACGCGCCGACGCTGTGCGCGGGCTGGCGGGTGCGCGAGGTCGCGGCCCACATGTCGATGGGCTTCCGTCACCCGCTGCCCAAGGTGGCGGCCGAACTCCTCAAGTCCGGCGGGAACATCAACCGGATGGCCGACCGGCTCGCCCGCAAGGACGCGGCGGCCGCCACCCCGCGGCAGCTCGCCGGCTTCCTGCGGGAGCACGCGCACCACCCCTGGAAGCCGCCGGTCGGCGGACTCGCCTCGGCCCTGGGCCACGACGTCGTCCACGGCCTCGACATCACCGTCCCCCTGGGCATCGACCGCCGGGTCCCCGAGGACCGGCTGCGCGTCCTGCTGGACCACGTCACCCTCCGGTCCGCCAAGTTCTTCGGCGCCGACCTCCGCGGTCTCGCCCTGCACGCCGACGACCTCGACTGGTCCTTCGGCACCGGCACCCCGCTGACCGGCAGCGCCCAGGACCTGTTGCTGGTCGCCTTCGGCCGCAAGCTCCCGGCGGGCCGGCTGCACGGCGCGCAGCAGGACCGGTTCCTGGCCGCCTGAGCCGCCCGGCCCTGTCGCGGACCCCGGGAACCCCGGGAACTCCGGGAACGACGGGAACGACGGGAATCAGCTCGCGGGCCCGGGACCGTCCGTCTTGGGGCCGTCCGTCTTGGGGGCGTCCAGTCCGTGCCGGGCCAGCAGCGGGGCGATGTCCGGGTCGCGTCCGACCACCGCACGGAAGGCTGCCATGGCGTCGACGCTGCCGCCCCGGGCGAGGAGTTCGCGGCGGAAGATCTCCCCGCTCTCACGGACCGGCCGCCCGTTCTCCCGGAACCACCGCACGGTGTCCGCGTCGAGCACCTCGGCCCAGCGGTAGCCGTAGTAGCCGGCCGCGTAGCCGTGGGCGAAGATGTGGTTGAAGTAGCCGGTGCGGTAGCGCGGCGGGATCGCCGCCGACGCCAGGCCCGCGCGCTCCAGTGCGGCCGCCTCGAACGCCTCGGCCTGGTCGGCGTCCGGCAGGCCGTCGTCCGCGGACAGCGAGTGCCAGGCCCAGTCCAGCACCGCGGCGGCCTGGTGCTCCACCATCCGGAAGCCCGCGCCGAAGGTCGTTGCCGCGCGCAGCCGGGCCGGCAGCTCGGCGGGCATCGGCTCGCCGGTGCGGTGGTGCCAGGCGTAGTGCGCGAGCACCTCGGGCCGTTCCGCCCACATCTCGTTGACCTGGGAGGGGAATTCCACGAAGTCCCGCGGCACCTGGGTACCGGACAGCAGCGGATACCGGACGTCCGAGAACAGCGCGTGCAGCGCATGCCCGAACTCGTGGAAGAGCGTGGTGACTTCGCTCCAGGTCATCAGCACCGGTTCGCCGGCCGGCGGTTTGGCGATGTTCAGGTTGTTCACGACCACCGGCCGCTGACCCAGCAGATGGGACTGGAGGATCAGCGAGTTCATCCAGGCGCCGCCCCGTTTGGACGGGCGGGAATGGAAGTCGCCGAGGAACAGGCCGAGCGGGCCGCCGTCCGCGTCGTGCACCTCGAAGACCCGGGCGTCCGGGTGGTACGCCACCAGGTCGGGCCGCTCGGTGAAGGTGATGCCGTAGACCAGTCCGGCGGCGTGGAACACCCCGTCGTGCAGTACGGTCTCCAGCTCCAGATAGGGCCGCAGGTCGGCCGCGTCGAGGTGGAAGCGCTCCTTGCGGACCCGTTCCGCGTAGTACTGCCAGTCGGCCGCGCGGATCTTCGGCACCCCGGCCGCCTCGGCCAGCGCCGCGGCCTCCCGTTCCGCATTGGCGAGGGCGGGCCCGGTCAGCCAGGCGAACATCTCCTCCACCGCGTCCGTGGTGCCGGCTGTCCGGTCGGCGACCTCCCAGGCGGCGTGGCTGGTATGGCCGAGCAGTGCGGCGCGTTCGGCGCGCAGCCGGGCCAGCGCCACGGCGACCGGGCCGTTGCTGTCGGTGCCGCGGCCCAGGGAGGCGGCGAGCAGCCGTTCCCGCAGCGCGGGGTCGTCCAGCGCGGCCAGCTCGGTCTGCTGGGTGAAGTTCTTCAGCACCAGCGCGAACCGGCCCTCGTGGCCCAGCGCCCGGGCGTTCTCCGCCGCGGCGGCGATCTGAGCCTCGGGGAGTCCGGACAGCTCCCCGGCGCTGTCCACGATCAGCGCCGCGGCGGCGGTGGCCGCCCGGACGTTCTGCTCGAACCGCGTGGACAGCGTCGCCAGCTCGCCGTTGATCTCCCGCAACCGGCGCTGCTGTACGGCCGTGAGCCGCGCGCCGGCCCGTACCCGGAGGGTGTGGTGGCGTTCCAGCAGCCGCAGTTGTTCCGGGTCCAGGCCGAGCTGCTCGCGCCGGGCGTACAGCGCGTCCAGGTGCGCGAACAGGCCGGGGTCGAGCAGCAGTGCGTCGTCGTGGGCGGCCAGCCGGGGCGCGATCTCCGCCTCCAGCGCCTCCATCTCGTCGTCGGTGTCCGCCCCGGCCTTGAGGTGGAACACCCGGCGCACCCGGTCCAGCAGCGTGCCGCTGCGTTCCAGTGCCTCCACGGTGTTCTCGAAGGTCGGCGGCCCGGTCCGGCCGGCGATCGCCGCGACCTCGTCCAGCTGCTCGGCCATGCCGCGTTCGAAGGCGGGCAGATAGTGATCGGTGCGGATCCGCGCGAAGGGCGGCAGCTCGTAGGGAAGATCACTCGGCTCGAAGAAGGGGTTCGACGTCACGGGTTTTGAGCCTACGCCGGGGGTGGCTCGGCCGGGGCCGTTCCCGGGAAGCGTCGGGGGTCCTTTCGTGGTGTCATCGAAGGGCGAGGCAAGCAACGCTCCTGAGACGGGAGGAATCATGGCCGGCAAGCTGCGAGCCCGAGAGATCATGACCGGCGGTGTGCGCTGTATCGGCGCGCACGAATCGCTGCAGGACGCGGCCAAGATGATGCGCGACCTGGAAGTCGGAGCCCTGCCCATCTGCGGTGACAACAACAAGCTCATGGGCATGATCACCGACCGCGACATCGTCATCACCTGCTGTGCCGAAGGCGTGGATCCGGCGACCGTGCAGGCCGGTTCGCTGGGCGGGGAACTGCACTGGATCGACGCCGACGCGGACGCCAACGAGGTCCTGCAGACCATGGAGAACCACCACATCAAGCGTCTGCCGGTGATCGACGTCGCCGGGGGCCACCGTCTGGTGGGCATGATCACCGAACAGAACCTGGCCAAGAACCTCAGCGACCGCCAGATCGCCGAGTTCGCCACCCGCGTGTACGCGACCGCCTGAGGGGAACGCCCTCGGCGCGGCCCGCACCCGTCCGCCCGCGGGCCCGGCCCCCGGCCGGGCATGCGGGCAGGCCGTCCGCGGCGCCACGGACGGCCTGCAATCCTCACCGTGCGTCAACCGGTAAGCCGGTGAGCCGGGTTGCCCGGATGATCCGGCACACCGGACCTCCAGGAATTCCCCAACGCCCTTCGGCGGCTACCGAATTCACTCGGTGGCGCCGGAGCGCGAGCGCGGTACGGCGAGCCGGGTCCCCGGGAAAATGAGGTCCGGATTCGCGCCGATCACCTTGTGATTGACCCGGTAGAATTCCTGCCAGCGGAATCCGTGGGCGGCGGCGATACTGCTCACCGTGTCGCCGGAATTGACGACGATCGGGCCGTGGTTGCTCCGGTGCCGAATGGCCTTGTACCGCTTTTCGTGGAAGTGCGGGTGGTGGACCCGGGCGCGGTCCGGCGCCTGGACGTGCCGCCGCGGTGCAAGGTGCGCGGTGCCGGACCGTGGAGTGGTGTGCCGGGCCGCCGAGTTGAGCCCCAGCCGGGCCGAGCAGGCGGGCCAGGCCCCCCAGCCCTGGCGCGCCAACACCCGTTCCGCCACCTGGATCTGCCGTGCCCGGCTGGCGTGCGCGGCGCGCGAGCCGTATGCCTGGCCGCCGAACGAGCGCCAGGTGCGGTGGGCGAGCTGCAGCCCTCCGGAGAATCCGTTGCCGGTGTCGATCCGCCAGTTCCCGCCGCTCTCGCACCCGGCCAGCCGGTCCCAGGTGCCGCCGGTCACCGCGTCCGCGGGCTGCTCCGCCGCTACGTTCAGCGCCCCGGCCGCCAGCAGGACGGCCGCCGCCGTGATGCCCCGGACCCCATTGCCCCGGAACTCACCCCGGGCGGTCGATTCCGATACCTGAGGAAATTCCATGCGTTGCTCCCCTCGCTCGCCGCGCAGTTTCCTGGCGGCTCTTCGGGACACCTGACGCCGTATCGGATTTCGCGGCCGAGTGCGGTGGTGCGGGGGTGCTCGTGCACTCGTCGGCGAATTCCCGGTGCGACGCCGTGAATTCGACGGGCAAGAGACAACCATGCGCCGAGTTCGGCCCGGGAGAGCGCGCGGTAGCGCCGCCGCGGCCCGCCCTGCCCCCTTGCCGCGGCGGGGCGGCCGTGCCTGCGAAGGGTGCACCGGCTGTGACCGGCGGGGGCGCATCCCCCGTGCCGTGGCGCATCCCTCCGGTGCTGCCGGCGATCACCCACCCGCTCCGGGGGGTGTCCGCCGAGCGCATCCGGGTCTCCTGGTGCATGCGCTGCGCAGGCACGCACGCACCGCGCACAGACCTCTGGCCAGTGCTACGGCTCGTCGGGCACCAGGGTGTGCGGGCCGCCACCCGCATCGCCAGTGAGCGCAGTGCTGCTGACGCACCGTCGCGTTCGGCGCGAACCCAACCCCCGGGTTTCGAACGCTAGTTACCGGTGATTAAACCTCGCGTCAATGTGGCATTGATCACGCCGCATGAACAAAAGCGCAGGTCGGGAGCACAGTGTGCAATTGATCGATCACTTTCTGCTGATTCTGTGCGAAGCCTGATTAACCCTGAGGCCCCCTCTCATCGGTGAGAGGGACAGGAACGGCTTTCCGTTCCGCCCCCCTCCGCAACGACGCGGAGCGGGGCTGCACCTCACAAGAAGGGAGGGCTCGTGGAGCACTTGCGGCACGAATGGCCCTGGTACGCGCTGGCACTGGTCGGCGCCTACCGGTTGACCGCCACAGGACTCGACGCCCTTGTCCGCCGCGTGGTCCGCGCCGCCTCGCAGGTCCGCGCGGAGCACCCGTACGCCCCCGCCCGTCCGTACGCCGGCCCGGCCCCGCGCGGCCCCCTCGGCCCGTACCGCCCGCGCCCCGGCGCGTTCCCGGACGTCACCCCGTCGCCACTGCGGCCCACGGCCGGCTCCCGCTGCGAGGAGAGCCGGTGAACGAGCACTCTCCCCTGGCCAGCCCCACCGATCTGCCACTGGACTTCGAGGTCTTCTTCCAGCGCGAGCAGAAGGCCCTCCTCGCCGTCGCCGCGTCCCGGCTCCGGGACCGCCGGGACGCCGAGGAGGCCACGCTGGAAGCCGGCCGCCGCATGTACGTCAAATGGGAACGCATCCTCGCCCACGTCAACCCCAAGGCCATGACCTACACGATCCTGCACGGCGTGATCTCCGACTTCTACCGCCGCGAGATCCGCAACAGCCGGGTCCAGCCCTACGCCGACCCGCCGGACACCGCCTACCTCCAGGAGCTGCGCAGTTGCGAACCGCTCGACCTCGCCCTGGACGCACTGGAGGCCACCGCGCCGCTGCAGGCCAACTCCGTGCGCCTGCGCCACCTCGCGGGCCTCTCCTACGAGCAGATCGCCGAGCGGCTCCACACCACCCCGGGCGCCGCCAAGGTCAGCACCAGCATCGGCCTGCAGCGGCTCAAAGAGATCATGACGAACGGTTCCTGCGGGACCGGAGAGGACGCGTGATGCCCGACGACCTGCTCGTGGACCTGCTGCGCCGGCAGGCCGAGGCCATCGGCCGGGAGTTCGCCGACCACGACCCGGTGGCCTTCACCCAGCGGCTGGCCGCCCGCATCGCCGACGGCACCGGACGGGAACCCGACCCGGTCACCCGCGGACCGGTCGGCGGCATCCGCCCCACCCCCGTACGCCCGGCCGCCGCCCGCGGACGCCGGCGCCGCCGCCCCACCCCCCTCCTCGACCCGGACGTCCCGCCCGCGGCCGTCCTCGCCGAGGCCCGGCGGCTGTGCCACATCGTGCTCCGCTCCAAGGACATCGACACCCTGGGCGCCTTCGCGGCCGACTACGACGCGGCCGGCGCACGCACCTTCGCCTGCCTCCTCTACACGCTCGACAAGTGGGACAGCGCCCTGTACTGGTGGCGGTTCGCGGCCGGCGCGGGCGACGAGCTCGCCGCCCACCTGCTGGCCGTGCACCACGCCGCGGTCGGCCGCAGCACCGACGCCCGGCTCTGGCGCGCCGTCGCCCGCATGATGGGCTTCGCGGCCGAACGGCACCTCCCGCTCCCGGTCCGCGGCACCACCGAACTCGCCCTGGGCTTCGCCCGCACCTGGGACCGCACGCTGCAGTCCTTCCTCCAGCACAACCACCTCCCGCGCGAACTCGCCGCCCACTGACCCCCGCCGGACCCACCGCCCGGCAGGCACACCATGCCTGCCGGGCCTCACCCATGCAGCGCAAAGACCGCTCACCACCGGGCTCCCCGGGTGATTCCGCCCCGAGGAGGGGTACGGGCAGGTCGGGACCGGCACGGCTCGCCACGCGCGCGACCAAGACCGCGCGGGCGGGCGAGCAAGGTCCCCGAGGCGAGCGATCAGGAGGAGCGGCGGACATGCACACCGAAGAGAGCGACCCCACCAGAGCGGTGGGCGGGTCCGGCACGGCGGGGCCGCCCGGTCGCGCCGGCCGAGCACCGCTGGCCGGCACCGTGGCGCTGGTCACCGGCGCCTCCAGCGGCATCGGCGCGGCCACCGCGCTGGCCCTGGCCCGCGAGGGCGCGTCCGTCGCACTGGTCGCCCGCCGCCGCGCACGGCTGACGGACCTCACCGCGACCCTCGACGAGCTGGGCGTTCCGTCCCTGGCGGTGGCCGCGGACCTGACCGACCCCGCCCTGCCGCAGCGCACCGTCGACGAGACCGTCGCCCGCTTCGGGCGGCTCGACATCCTCGTCAACAACGCGGGCTACGGCGCACGCAACCCCGTCGAGCAGAGCGATCCCGAGGACTGGGACCGGATGGTCGACCTCAACCTCCGGGCGGTGCTGCGGATGTCGCACGCCGCGCTCCCGCATCTGCTCCGCGCCGCGGCCGACGCCCCGCGCGGCGTCGCCGACCTGGTGACCGTCAGCTCGGTCGCCGGCCGGGTGCCCCGCAAGGACAACAGCGTCTACTCCGCCACCAAGCACGCGGTGTGCTCCTTCAGCGAAGCGCTGCGGCAGGAGGTGACCGGCCGCAGCGTCCGGGTCGGACTGGTCGAACCGGGCATGACCACCACGGAGATGACGCTCGGCAGCCAGGCCGCCGCGGCGCACGGAATGCCGCAGGAGAGCTGGCTGCGGGCCGAGGACATCGCCCGCTCCCTCACCTTCATGGTCACCCAGCCGGCCCATGTCGCGATCAACGAGATCACGGTCCGGCCGACCGCCCAGGAACGCTGATCCGCGGCACACCGGGCAGGGGTGCTGCGTTGAGCCGGGGGAGGGGCGCACACCGAGCCGGGCAGGGGCGCACGCCGACATGCCGGGCGGCCGGGGGAGGGCTACCGTCGGGGCCGTGCGACTCCTGCTCCTCTCCGACACCCATCTGCCCAAGCGCGCCAAGGTCCTGCCGCCCCAGCTGCTCGACGAGGTACCGCGCGCCGATGCCGTCCTCCATGCCGGGGACTGGGTCGACACCGCCACCCTGGACCTGCTCCAGGCCCGCGCCCGGCGGCTGATCGGGGTGTACGGCAACAACGACGGCCCCGAACTGCGCGCCCGGCTGCCCGAGGTGGCGCACGCCGACCTGGCGGGCCTGCGGTTCGGCGTGGTGCACGAGACCGGCCCCGCCCAGGGCCGGGAGCGCCGCTGCGCCGCCCGCTTCCCCGACCTCGACGTCCTGGTCTTCGGGCACAGCCACATCCCCTGGGACTCGGTCGCCGACGGCCGGCTGCGCCTGCTCAACCCCGGCTCCCCGACCGACCGCCGACGCCAGCCGTACTGCACGTACATGACCGTGGAGATCGCGTCCGGCCGGCTGACCGGGGTCGACTTGCACCGCCTGCCCCCGCGTACCTGAGCCCCGCCGGAGGCGCGCCAGGGGCGCTTGGGACCCGTACCTCGGGACCCGTAGGGGAGGGTCGAACAGATCCCGTAAGGGTTGCGAGCGCCCCTTGCAGGGCCTCAACTCGACGGGCAGGGAAGGTATTCCCGACACCCACCCGCCCTCACGACGCGAGGGACACCCGGGAGGACGACGCCCACCCCCACGGGCCGCCCGCCCCCACCTCAGTACCCGAGCAGCCCCCGCACGTACGCCGCCTGTCCCGCGTGCTGCAGACCGTCGGCGATCACGCTGACGAGGCGGACGCCCATGGTGACCGACGGGGTCCAGGACCGGTCGACGACGCGCTTCAGGTCCTTGTCGGCGATGCCGGCCAGATACTGCACCGTGGTGTCGTGGACGACCTCGTGATAGCCGGTGAGCAGCTCCTCGCCGATGTCCTTCACCGCCGCCACCTCCTTGCGGGAATGGCCGTAACCGGTGTCATCGGCCGGGAACGGCAGGCCGAAGCGCTCGTACCAGCCGTCCGACGTCCACAGCTGCTCGGTGCCGGCCACCCCGGCCAGGTGATCGTCCTGGATCCGGGTCAGATGCCAGACCAGCCAGCCGATCGAGTTGGCGTCGTCCTCGGGACGGGTGCTGAGCTCGTCCGGACCGAGTCCGGTGACCGCCTCCTCGACGGCCTCCCGGATACGGCCGAAGGCATCGACGAGCAGGTCCGTGCTGGCGGTCATGACAGCCTCCTTGGCGGCGACACGGTTCCCCCGCGGCGCGCCCATCGTCGCAAGCCCGGCGCACGAATCGTGGGAGGCCGGTCCGTCCCCTCACCACCCCGGAGGCCACCGGCGGCCGGATCCGGCGTATCCGATATTCCGGGTCGGTCACGGCCGCAACCACCAGGTGGGGCAAACAGTCCTACCGGGCATGAAAAGACGATTCTCGCTGCGCATACCCCGGCGCATCCCGCGGCGGTCCGGTGCCGGACGCCGGGCCGCCGCCGCGCTCGCCCTCACCACGCTGACCGTTCCGCTGACCGTCGCCCTCGGCTCCCCGGCCCAGGCCGCCTCCGCGGCCTCGGCCTGCACCGCCTCCCGCGGCCCCTACCAGAAGCAGGCCGAGCGGTTCCTCGGACTGCCCGTGGACGGCCGGCAGTCGGCCGCCGACTGCCGCGCGATCCGGGCCTTCCAGACCAGCCACGGCATCACCCCGAACATCGGTTACGCCGGGCCCGTCACCTGGGGCGTGATGAAGCTGGTCACCCAGCAGCGGGCGGCCGGCCACCACCCCAACAAGGCGCACCACTGCCCGACCACCAAGGGCCGCATCGCCTGCGTCGACCTCACCCGCCAGCTCAGCTGGATCCAGGACGGCTCCCGGCTGGTCTACGGGCCGGTGCCGATCCGCAGCGGCCGGGACGGGTACGAGACCCGCACCGGCGCCAAGAAGATCTACTGGCGCCATCTGCACCACGTCTCGACGCTGTACCACGTGGCCATGCCGTACAGCCAGTTCTTCGACGGCGGCCAGGCCTTCCACTCCATCAGCGGCAGCGTCTGGTCGGCCCCCGGCTCGCACGGCTGCGTCAACATGCGCAGCGGCGACGCCGCGAAGTACTGGTCCCTGCTGCGGACCGGCGACGACGTCCACGTCTACGGACGCAAGCCCGGCACCTGACGGGCCGGGCGGTGGGGCCGGGTGACGGCGCCGGGAGACGGCCGGGGGGTGCGGCGCCGCGGAACGGACCGTCGCCCCCGGCCGCCCGCTCAGTCGGTGGCCAGCAGCGTGTACAGCGCCATCGGCGTCACATAGCCGGACCAGCGGCCGTCCGCGAAGAGGTGCACCCCGCCGTCCTGGTAGCACTGGTCGACGAGCTGGGAGCAGATCATGTGCCGGGTGCTGGCGACATAGCGGCGCAGGCCCGGTACGGGAACGTGGAACCGGTGCGTGGCGATCGCGAGGTAGTCGAGGAAGCTGTAGGGCACGCCGACATAGCGCGTGGCGGCCCGGCAGATGGCCGAGCGCTGCTGTCCGGTGAGCCCTTCCGGGCAGACGTAAAGCACCTCGGCGTCGTCGTACCAGGTGAGTGGCCGGATGCGCGCCCCGCCCGGCTCGGCCTCCAGCAGCCGGTCGTCGGGCAGGACCAGGAAGGCGTGTTCGTAGTCGGCGAAGCCGTCGCCGTTGATCCACTGGCCGAAGCGGATCAGCCGGCCGGTCACGCCGTTGATGCGGGTGAGCCCGATGTCGCCGGGCTGGGGGTGGGTGTGCTTCATGAGCGGCTCCCGGGAGCGCGGAAGGGTGAGGCGCGAAGGGGGAGAAGGAGAGAAAGGGGGAGGTGCGGAGAAGCGCCGCGGAGAAGTGACGCGGAGAAGTGGCGCGGAGAAGTGGTGCGGAGAGGTGATACCCGCTGTGCGTGCCTGTGCACCCTGGGTCAAGGGGGGAAATCCGGCCAGGCCGGTACCGGTGTCGGACCGGTCCTGACGTCATGTCACCTACGGTGCTACGCCCGGGGCCGCCGGTCCGCCGCCGCTTCCCCGATGGCCGTGAGGATGTCGAGGGCCCACCGGGCGGGTGGTGGGTCGTCGAGCAGCGCCGCCAGGCGGCCGAGGTGGGCGGTGCGTTCGCCGGGCGTCATGGTCAGCGACCGGTGCAGCGTGTCGACGAGGTCCTGCGGTGAGCGCGGGTCGGTGAGCAGTGCCGCGGTGCCCAGTTGGGCGGCCGCGCCGGTGTGCCGGGAGAGGATGAGGGTCCCGGGGCGACCGGTCGCGGCGTGGCTGGCGATGAACTCCTTCGCGGTGAGGTTCATCCCGTCCTGGAGAGAGGTCACCCAGAACACCTCCGCCGCGAGGTACTGGTCGACCACCTCGGCGAACGGCAGGGCCCGCGGCAGATAGTCGACCGGCCGCCAACTCCCGTTGTTCCAGCGGCCGTTGACCTCCTCGATGGCGCGTTCCAGGGCCGCCCTGGTGGTGTCGTGGATCCGGATCCCCGGCTCCGGCGGCGGGCACACCAGCCGGAACACCAACCTGCCGCGCAGTGACGGTCGTCGGGTGAGCAGTGCGTCGATCGCCCGGACCTTCTCCAGCGGGGCCTTGGCATAGTCGAGCCGTTCCACCGACAGGATCAGGACCGGCCCGCCGCGGGCCGCCCCGGCGCGGACGCTGCGCGCGCGGGCCAGCTCTTCGACGGCCAGGCGGTCGATGCCCAGCGGATGCACACCCGTACGGGGGATCGACGCGGCGCCGGCCAGCACCTGCCGGAAGTGGCCGGCGAACGCCTCGGTGTGGAACCCGGCCCAGTTCAGGCAGGCGAGGGACTCGCGCAGCTGCCCCGCCGTCGGCAGCCGGCCGAAGGCGTCCGCCGGGGGAAAGGGCGTGTGGTGGAACAGTCCCAGCCGCAGGTCCGGGCGCGCGGCGCGCAGCATGCCGGGCACCAGCCACAGGTTGTAGTCGTGCAGCCAGACCGTGGCGTCACGGGCCGCATGGGCGCTGAGGTGGTCGGCGAAGCGGGCGTTGAACCGTTCGTAGTGACGCCAGGCCGAGGCGCTGTACCGCATCCGGCCGGGCTGCGACATCAGCACCGGCCACAGCGTCTCCTTGCAGGCGCGGTGGAAGTACTGCGTCCACTGCGCGCCGTCCACCGGCAGGAACGCCAGCGGAAGCCCGGTGCGGTGCGGACGGCCGGGCTCCGGAGCGGCGTGCGGGGCGGTGCCGTCCTCGACCAGCGCGGTGGCCCACACCCCGTCCGGCCCGCCGGCGCCGAACAGGCCCTGCAGGGTGGGCAGTACGCCGTTGGGGCTCACCGGCCGCCGCCACCGCCCGTCGGCCCAGCGCACCGGCGGCCGGTGGTACCCCACCACCACGGCGTGCGTGCGCTCGATCCAGCCCAGGCCCTCCAGGGCGGCGAGGATGCCGGCCGCACCGGCCCGGTCCGGCCGGTACACCTCGGCGCGGTCCGCGATCCGCTTCCGCAGGGCCGGTTCCGCCTCGCTCATCAGGACGCCGTGGGCGCCGAGTTCGAACAGCGACAGGTCGTTGAGCGAGTCGCCCGCCACCAGCACCGACTGCATGGACCACTGGAGTTTGCGGGCGAGCAGGGCGAGCGCCCGGCCCTTGCTCGCCGGGGCGGGCAGCACATCGAAGTAGCGCCCCGCCGAGTACGTCCATCCGCAGCCCAACTCCCTTACTGCGGCGGTGATGTCGTCGGTGAGCCGCCCGGGTCGCAGGAAGAACGAGCAGCGGCCCTCCTGGACCACCCCTTCCTGGTACTCCAGCTCCGGGAACCGCGCCATCCGCTCACGCACCCGCCGGTGTCCCGGCCAGCCTTCGCGCAGCTGGTTCTGCACCACGTCGACGCGGCTCCGGTCCGATCCGTCGATCACGCTCGCCCCGACGTCGGCGATGATCCACCGGGGCCGGGGGACCAGCGGGTCCCGGTCCAGGATCCGCTCGACCGACGCCAGTGAGCGGCCGGTGGCGAACACCACGGTCACCTCGGGGTGCCGGTCCAGCGCCGCCCGCAGCCGCCGGCGGTCCGCGCGGTCCCCGCCGAGCAGGGTGCCGTCCAGGTCGGTGACGAGCACCTTCGGCGCGGGGGCGGGCCGCTCGTCCGGTCGCAGCGATGTCATGGTGCCCCCGTTGTCCTCGGATGCCGTGGGTGGCGGAACGCGGAAGACGCTCAGCCGTGGTGTGTGCGGGTGCGCCCGGTCATCCGGGGAGACGCGCGAGCCAGCGCTCCAGGCCCGCCGGGTCCGGTGCGGCGGCCGAACCCGCGGCCGTGACGGCCGCCGCGCCGCAGGCGACACCGGCGGCCAGGCACTCGGCGAGCGTCCCGCCCGCCAGCCGCCGGTGCACGAAGCCCACGTTGAAGCAGTCTCCCGCGCCCGTGGTGTCCACGACCTCCACCGGCACCGACGGCTGCACGAGCCGTACACCGTGCTCGGCGGCCAGGGCGCCCGCGGCGTCCTGCTTGACCACGACCGTGCGCACGAGCCCGGCCAGCACCTCGACCGCGTCCGCCACGGAACCGGCCCCCGTCACCCGCAGCGCCTCCGCCGCGTTGGGGGCGAACACGGCCACCCTGCCGAGCACCTTCGCCACCTCCGGTACCTCCACCGTGCCCGCGAAGTCCTGGCAGTCCATGAACACCTCCGCCCCGACGCGGTCGGCAACGTCCAGCGCCGCGGACACCTCGGCCCCGTACTGGAGATGCGGCAGCATCACCAGCGCCGGCCGGTGGATCTCGATCAGCTCGGCCAACGGGCGGACGGCGACCGGGTCCTCGTAGGACACCATGGCGCGGTCGTCCGGCCGGGACAGCGCGACCGTCACCCTGCGCACGGGACCCGGATGGTGCCGGAAGCCCCGCTCGTCCAGGCCCTCGTGGCGCGCGGCGGCCAGCACCTCCCGGCTGAACGGGTCGGTACCGAAGTCCGTCGCCCAGACGACCTCCCGGCCCAGCCGCCGCAGCCCCATGGCGAGGGTGTACGCCCCGCCGGGCGCCGTACCGAAGCCGTCGGCCCACACTTCCTTCCCGTACGCGACGGGTTCCGCCGGCTCCCGGAACACCAGATCCACCGAGTAGGACCCGGCCACCAGCACCCGGCCGTCCACCGCGCCACGCCCATGCCTCATGGCGGGACTGTAGGCAGCCACGTAGCGCAACAAACCTGCTGCGAAGGTGAATTGGCCGAAATGGTGGTCTTACCCGGCCGGCGCGGCCCGAAGTGCGGTCTTGGGAGACGGCCTTGGGTCATGCCCGCCGGTGTGCGGCGCGGCCCTCGTCGGTGAGGGTCAGCGCGGGGAGCGCGCCGCGACGGGTCCACCGAGGACCGCGCCGCCGGGACCCGCCTGCTGACCCGCTTCGTCCGCGACTTCGAGGCCACCACTACGGGTACCTGACCTGCGGCCGTGCGCGGCCGCCCCCGCGGCGAACCGTGCCGGCGTCGTGCCCATGTGCCGGGTGAAGTGCCGGTTCAGATGGGCCTGGTCGTGGAAGCCGACCGCCGCCGCGACCGCGGCCGGCCGCCGGCCGTCGAGCAGCAGCCGGCGCGCCCACTCGATCCGCTTCCCGGTCAGATAGGTGTGCGGCGGCAGCCCGTAGGTCCGCTTGAAGCAGCGGATCAGATGCGTCGGGTGGGCGTGCAGGGTGGCGGCGGCCTCCTGCAGCGAGAGGCCGGCGCTGACGCGCGCGTCGAGCAGCTCCCGCAACTCGGCGGCCAGCCGGCTTCCCTCGCGGCCGGGCGTGCGCGGCCGCCAGGTGGCGAGGTGTCCGTGCAGCCGCTCCCGTATGAACGCCAGCCGGGACTCGGCCTCGAACGTGTCGCCGGTGGCATCCAGGGCCGTGTGCAGTTGGTGGATGCGCCGGCGCAGCAGGGCGTCGTCGAGCAGGGGCCGGTCCACCGCGCGGCCGGTCAGCCGCTCGGGCAGCACGGACGTGTCGAGGTAGAGCACCCGCTTGCGGAAGCCGCCCGCGGTGACCGTCCGGCCGTCGTGGGGGACACCGGGAGGCAGCAGGACGACCGTCCCCGTGCCGGTCGCGCCATGACGGTCGCGGTCGAGCGCGAAGTCGACCGTTCCGTCGTCGAGGATCATCAGGTCCCAGGTGTCATGGGTGTGCGACGGGTAGGCGTGGTCGGTGAAGTGGGCATGCAGGACCTCGGAGATGCCCGGCACGGCGGGCCGCCAGGCCGTGACCGAGGTACGGGGCGGGACGACCGGCGTGCGGGGCCGGGATGCGGACGGGGGCCGCTCGGCAGTCATGTCAGGAACGTACAAGACCGGGGGGCGCGCTGTCCGCGAGGCTGTCACCAGCCCGGATGCGAACGGTCCGGGCCGACGTACGGTAAGGAAGGACCGGTATGCCCCAGGCTCCCGTCGCGATCAATCTCGCGGACAAACTCGCGCAGTTCTCCGACCTGTGGTCGCAGAAGAAGGTGGCCGGCCTCAATGACTACGAGGTCAAACTCGCCAAGCTGAAGGGGGAGTTCGTCTGGCACACCCATGAGGACACCGACGAGCTGTTCCTGGTGATCAGCGGCCGGCTCACCATCCAGCTGCGGGACGGCGATGTGGTCCTCGGTCCCGGCGAGCTGTTCGTGGTGCCCCGCGGCATCGAGCACTGCCCGGTGGCGGACGAGGAGACCGCGGTCCTGCTGCTCGAACCGGCCGGCACGCCCAACACCGGTGACGCCGGAGGCCCGAGGACGAAGGCGCCCGAGGTCCTGGACTAGCGGAGCCGCCGGCCGCCTCCGGTCGCGGTGCCGCCTCCCGTCGTCCGGGAGGCGGCACCGGCGCCGGCGTCAGTGCTGCACGACGAACGCCCGGCCGTGCTTGCTGCCGGCCGCGCACGACGACTTCTCGGCGGCCGTCATCTTGCGGGTCTTGACCGTCACCGCGTTGCTCTGCCCGTCCGTCCCGTTGGTCGCGGGACCGGTGACGGTGTCCGGCACGAACCAGTAGTAGTGGCCCCACTTCGGGCTGTCGTAGTGCGTCTGCCAGGTGCCGGAGACCGTCTGCATGACCTGCGCGCGGGAGATCCAGCCGACCTCACCGGGCTTGACGGTCATGCTGAGGGAGCTGTTCTCGGTGTGCGAGCTGGACCAGGTGTGGCTGTACGTCGCGGTGACGCTCAGGTCGATCAGACCGGCGATCTTGCCGCCGGCGGTCACCGAGACGCCCGCGGAGTCCGTCGAACCCACCGTGTCCGACCAGCCCATCGACTGGGTGGCGTCCGACGTGCTGCAGTTGTAGAGCGAGTCGGAGACCTGGTGGAAGTCCCCGAGGTACGCCTTGCCGAGCACCGGCTCGTTGAAGCTGCACTTCCCCTCGCCGGAGGCGCAGTCCGCCATGAGCTGCTCACGCGTCGGCTCGTCCGCCGCGACGGCCGGTGCGGCCATCGCGGTCACCAGTCCCAGCGCCACCGCGGACAGCACCGCTCCGCGGCCCGCCGACCGTATGCCGCCGCTCGTCCACCGGCTCGTCCCCCGGGTCATCGTGGTCATCCTGCGCTCGCTCCTCGTGTCTCTTCCCCCGTGTCCATCGCTGTTGCAGTTGAGACTGGAGTGAAAAGTGATTCAACTACACCAAGAATTCGTAAAGTTGTAGTTGATGATGCAACAGAGCGTTTAAAGGGGTTCCGAAGTGCCCGCGCCCCTGAGGACCGTGCGGACTGCTTGGGACACGAAGTCCTGGTCCAGCGGTAGTTGGCGCAGTGTCAGGCGGAACCACGCGGCGCCGGCCAGCAGATCCACCAAGAGCGTGGGGTCGGCGTCCGCCGCGAGTTCGCCGCGGGCGACCGCCCGGTCGAAGACCGGCAGCTCGCGGGCGAGCCGGTCGGCGAAGAACTCCCTTATGTGGCCCGCGAGTTCGGGGCTGTGGGTGACGGCGCCCAGCGTCGCCACCGCGATGTCGCAGGACGGCGGTGCGGTCAGGAGGGTGACGATCGCTCCCAGCAGGGCCTCCAGATCGCCCTGGAGGCTCCCCGTGTCGGGCAGGTCGAAGTCGAGCCGCCGCGCCCCGATGAGCGCGGCACCCAGGAGGGCCCCCTTGGACGGCCACCAGCGGTAGATCGTGGTCTTGTTGACGCCGGACCGCTGGGCGACGCCCTCGATGGTCAGCCCCTCGTACCCGTGCGCCGCGAGCAGGTCCAGCGTCGCGTCGAAGATCTCCTGCGCCTTCCGCGGCCCCCCGGTCCGCCGCCCGCCGGGATGCCCGCCCGGCTCACCCCGTCCGGTCCGCCGCTCCGGTCCGCCCTGCTGCCCACTTCCGTTCATGGCGGAAGCTTAGCAGCGAAAAACAACGCAACGTTGCGTTGCATTTCCTGCTAGCGTGCCGGCCATGACACCACCACTCTCAGAAGCCGGGCTGCCTCTCGTCTTCGTCCACGGCATGCGCGTGAGCGGCACGATGTGGCACCCCGTGATCGACGCCCTCGGCTCCCGCCATCCCGCGCTCGCGCCCGACCTGCCGGGTCACGGCTCCCGGCGCGGCGAACCGTTCACCCTGTCCGGCGCCGTGGCGGCGGTCGCCGACGCCATCGACGAGCTCGGCGGCCGGGCGATGCTCATCGGCCTGTCCCTGGGCGGCTATGTCGCGACGGCCACCGCCGCCCGCCACCCGGAACGGGTCAGTGGACTTGTGGCGATGGGCTGCACCGCCGTACCCCGCGGAATGCTCCGCACCGCCTACCGCCGAGCGGCGCGCCTCGGGGGCAGGCACCCAGAGGCGGCCAACCGGCTGAGCGCCTACGCGTTCCGCCGTGCGCTGCCCGCCCCGCTGGCCGAGGCCATGGTCGCCGGCGGTCTGAGCAGCGAGTTGATGCCGAGCGTCATCGAGACCGTCTGCGGGATGGACCCGGTGTCCCTGCTCGCGGCCTACCCGGGCCCGGTCTGGCTGGTGAACGGCGCCCGCGATCAGCTCCGCCGCGACGAGCGCCGCTTCCTGGCGGCATGCCGGGACGGCCGCCTCGTCGTCCGGCCGCGCTGCGGACACCTCTCCGTCCTGTCCGACACGGCCGCCGTCACGCGCCAGATCCTCGACGCCGCCACGGTCGTGGCCGCCCGCACCCACGCCCCCACCACCGCAGACGGCACTGTGCGGGAAGGAGCCGGACGATGACCGCACGTGAATGGACCGTCGAGGAGTCCCTGGAGTGCGCCGCCCCGCCGCATGTCCTCCACCGGGCCGTTTCGGACCTCCGGCGGATGAAGGAGTGGAGTCCGGAGGTCATCGGGGTGTGGCGGCGCGGTGACCGGTTCGTGGGGTTCAACCGCCGGGCCGGCTGGGTGTGGTTCACCCACTGCCGGATCGTCGTCGACGAGCCCGGCCGGGAGTACGCCTTCGACGTGGCCACCTTCGGCCTACCGGTGGCCCGTTGGGGCTACCGCTTCGCCCCGACGGCGGACGGCGGCGGAACCCGGGTCACCGAGTACTGGGTCGACCACCGGCGCGGTGGATGGCGGGCCCGGATCGCCGAAACGCTCGGGCTGCTCTTCACCGGCACCCCGGCCGGACAGCGCGCCACACGCAACCGCGCCGGTATGCGGGCCACGCTGCGACGACTGTGCGCGGCCTGTGAACTCCCGTGATCCGGTACCCGGTTCAGGCCCGCGCGCGGGCCGTCAAACCGCCCCGGCCCGGGTGGCCACCACGAGCCGGCACCGGGGGCTGCCGTCCGGGCGCCGGCCGAGCTCCGGCAGGGCGTGCAACCGCACGGTGAAGCCGGCGCGGGTCAGCTCCGCACGGACGTCACTCAGCCGGAACGGCCGGTAGTACATGACGAACGGCGGGTGCCACAGCGCGTTGCGGACCCGCATCGCCGCGTCGAAGGCCGCCAGCATCCAGTACGCCGCCGACCCGGGCCGGGACGGCGCCGCGATCGGGAACGCGAACCGGCCGCCCGGCCGCAAGACGGAGTGGACCTGCGCGAACAGCCCGGGGCGCTCGGCCGGCAGGAAGTGCCCGAACGCCCCGAAGCTCACCACGAGGTCGAAGACCGGCCCGAACGGCAGGGCCCGCGCATCCGCGCGTACCCACTCCTGCTGAGGCGGCCGGGCGGTCACCGTCTCCCGGGCGCGGCCCACCGCCAGCATCCCCGCGCTGATGTCGACCCCGGTCACCCGCTCCCGGCACACCTGGCGCAGGACGTCCATGCCCGCGCCCGTACCGCAGCACAGATCGAGGCCGCTGCCGAACGGGCCGAGCTCCCGCAGCGCCCGCGACACCGGAGCCAGCACCGACTCCGGCGTACGGAACGGCGTGTGGTCGAACTTCGGGGCGAGCAGGTCATAGCCGTGCTCGACGGACGACAGTGCCTGCACGGCGAGTTCACGGAACGTGGGACCTTCGGGTGCGAACATCCGCCTCAGCATAGGTCGGTCCACGGTCGAAAGGGGGCGGGCCGGCCGGCCTCACAGCCCGAGTAGCTGGATGAGGGCGGCGCCGAGTCCGCCCACGCCCAGGGCGAAGGCGGCGCAGCCCAGACCACCGTCCCGCCACCGGAACGGCCGGTCCAGCGCGAAGCGGCCCGGTCCGATCGCCGCGATGGAGAGTGCGGCGGCGCCGAGGCAGAGCGGGTACTCGATGCCGCCGTCGGTCGTCCAGAGCCCGTGGGGCACGCCGAGGACCATCGCGTTGATCATCACGCCGATGACGGCGGCCGCGGCGAGCGGGGTGAACAGACCGGCCGCGAGTCCGAGGCCGCCGAGGAATTCGGAGGCTCCGGCCAGACCCGCGTAGAACCTGCCCGGGTGGAAGCCGAGGGCGGCGAACGCCCGGCCGGTTCCGCCGAGGCCGTAGCCGTCGTAGAAGCCGAAGAGTTTCTGGGCGCCGTGGCCGGCCATGAGCAGGCCGACGGTCAGGCGCAGGAGGAGCAGACCGAGGTCCGCGCCGAGCGGGGGAGAGCGAAGGGCGTCGGGCCGGGCCTGCACGTCCGGCCGCCGCTCAGCGAGCAGTCTCATGATGGTGTCGATTCCGGCACCGGCGCGTCGGATGCCGCGGTGTCGAACACCGGCGCCGGTGCGCTCACAGTGGGGAACGTCGAGAGGGTGGAGCCACGTCGGTCTGTGCCGACCTTCGAGTGCTGTGTCCATGGGGGCCGGAGCGGGTTCGGGCCCGGGCCCTCTACGGCCGATGGTGCTACGCCCGGCAGCCCCTGCCTAGAGGCTCAGGAAATTTTCCTTTCCTTTTCAAGGGCGCGCACCCGACCCGGCGCCGCGGCCCCGGGATCGAGGCCCAGCCGTGCGTCGAGCCAGTCGAAGACGCGCTGCTCGAAGCGGGCCCGGCCCATCGGTTCGCAGTGCAGGTGGGCGCCTTCGGCCGCCGTGAAGCGGATCAGTTCCTTGGGGCCCGGCAGGGCGTCGTGGAGGCGTGCCGACGCGCCGGGCCAGAAGTGCTCACCCTCGGGGTCCGTGATGAGCAGCGGGGTGGTGATCCGGTGGGCCACCGGCAGCACCGTGTACCGGGAGACCTCGGTGAGCAGGTCGAAGGGCGAGGTGATGCCGTACGGTTTGGCCCGCCAGCGCCACCTGGCGGCCAGCTCGGGGAACTCCGCCATGGCCTCGCCCAGGATGCGGTCGAAGCTCTCGCGGTCACCGGATTCCCACAGTGCGCGCAGGTCAGGACCCAGCTGCGGCCACCAGCTCGCCACCACCTCGACGACCCCGGGGTCGGCGACCGCGGCGGCGATACGGTGCTCGAACGCGAGCGCGCGGGGCACCCAGTAACCGGCCTGGCTGATCCCGGCGAGGACCAGCCGCCCGGCGTCGACGTCGGCGCGTGCGGTCAGGAAGTCGACGACCGGCGTGATGACCCGCTCCCAGTCGGGGCGGAAGGTGACCCCGTGCTCGAACAGCAGGGACTGCTGGCCGGGCCCGTCGAACAGCAGGGCGCGGTACCCGCGCTCCACCGCGGGCGCGCCGAGCAGCGTCCAGGCGGCCGAGACCGGGCCGTCGCTGCCGTTGTTGACGATCACCGTCGGCAGCGCTCCCGTACGGTCCGGCGGGCCGAAGAGGTAGCCGGGCAGCGTGCGGTCCTCGTACGGGATCGCGACGCGCTCGGCCGGCGGTTCCCCGGCTGCCGCGAAGCGGTCGAAGCAGGTGCGGTGCTCCGCGAAGAGCTCGCGGAGCCGGGCCTCGGGGTCCGGGCAGGCATCGACGGCCACCAGTGCCATGCCGAAGTAGCCGGCCGCCCGGAGGTACGCGTCCCGTGCGCTGACCGCCCGGCCTCGGGCGGCGCACTCCTCGGCCCGTGCGCGGACCGTACGGCCGAGACCGCCCCAGGCCCGTACCCAGGACTGCCCGTCGCTCCGGGTGAGGGTCGCGGCGGTGGCCAGCACCTCACCCACGTCCGCACCCCGCCGCCATGCCGAGCCCAGCGCGAGCAGGATCTCGTAGTTGAACTGGTCGTTCGCGCTGAAGCGGTACGCCATGGGGCTTCTCCCGTTACGGTGCGCGGCCCTCGTCCCCCCAGCCTAGGAGCGGCCACCGCACCGCGCCCGGCGCCGCCCGTCGCGTAGCGATCACGGCACCCTGCGCGACTTCGCCCCGCGGGCGCCGGCCTGGCATGATCGCGGGCATGGCTGAACGCGTGATTGCCGCCTGTGACGGCGCCTCCAAAGGAAACCCCGGGCCGGCGGGCTGGGCCTGGGTCCTCGCCGATGCCGGCGAGGCCGTGGTCCGCTGGGAGGCCGGTCCGCTGGGCACCGCCACCAACAACGTCGCGGAGCTCACGGCGCTGGAACGCCTGCTCTCGGCCACCGACCCGGCCGTGCCGATGGAGATCCGGATGGACTCCCAGTACGCGATGAAGGCCGTCACCACCTGGCTGCCCGGCTGGAAGCGCAAGGGCTGGAAGACCGCCTCCGGCAAGCCCGTCGCCAACCAGGAACTCGTCGTCCGCATCGACGAACTGCTCGCCGGCCGCACGGTGGAATTCCGCTACGTCCCCGCGCACCAGGTGGACGGCGACCGGCTCAACGACTTCGCCGACCGCGCCGCCAGCCAGGCCGCGACCGTCCAGGAAGCCGCCGGCAGCGCCCTCGGATCGCCGGAGCCACCGGCCGCGCCGGACACCGCCCGGCCGGCCGGCACCCGCCGCCGCGCCACCACCGGGCCCACCGCGAAAACGGCCGCCGCGCCGCGCCGCCGCACGGCCGGGAGCGCCGGGCGCACGCTCAACGCCAAGTTCCCGGGCCGCTGCCGCTGCGGGCGCTCCTACGCGGCCGGCGAACCCATCGCGAAGAACCCGGACGGCTGGGGGCACCCGGACTGCCGCGACGGGGTCGCAGCGACCGCGGACTGACCCTGCCGCCCTCGGCAGGACTCCGGTGGACGAACCAGGGCAGGAAGAACTGCGTCGTCGGGCCGACCGCGAGCGCGTACAGCACGGTGCCGGCACCGACACTCCCGCCGAGCAGCCGGCCCACGACCAGCACACCGATCTCGATCAGCGTCCGGACCAGCCGCAGTGAACGCCCGGTGGCGGCGGACGCGCCGGTCATCAGCCCGTCCCGGGGGCCCGGGCCGCACCGCGCGCCGACGTAGACGGCGATGGCGAACGCGTTGAGGAGAACGCCGCCGGCGAGCAGGCCGATCCGGGCGGGGAGTCCGAGGTGCTGGGGGAGGAGCCGGAGCCCGAGGTCGGACGAGCCCGCCAGGACCACGATGTTGGCGAAGGTGCCGAACGCGGGCCGCTGCCGCAGGGGGATCCACAGGAGCAGCACGAGCGCCCCCACGAGGCCGGTGAGGGTGCCGAAGCTCAGGCCGGTGCGCTGCGCCAGCCCCTCGTTCAGCACGCTCCAGGGACTGAGACCCAGCCCGGCCCGCACCATCAGCGCGAGGCTGCCCCCGTAGAGGGCGAGGCCGACGAACAGTTGCGGCAGCCGCCGCAACGGGCGCTCGGTGAGCGGGAGGTGGCTGAGCGGGGTAGGGGCGGGAGCCGTGGCCTCCCGAGGGCGAGGCTCCGGGTCCGTAGGGGTGATGTCCTGCCGCATGGGCGTGCCTGCCTCCTGCCGTGCCGTACGGCTGTCTCCCCGTACGGCGTCACATCCGTCGTCATAGGTGCCTGTCAGGCCCGCTCTCCAGGCCAATGCGGCCACTCTGTACAGTGATTGGCCCGGTTGACACGGCCAATTTCAGGAGAATGGTGTGGTGGACGCAGCTCCGTCCCGGCCCGCGGACCGGGCGCCCCGTCCGGGCAGGGCGGTGGGGGCCCGGCAGCTCGCCGCATTGCTGCCCGACCCGGCGGGCACCCGGCCCGCCTACCGTCATCTCGCCCAGGCCATCGGCACGTTGATCCTCGACGGCCGCCTCGCCCTGCACACCAAGCTCCCCGCCGAACGGGAACTGGCCGTCGCGCTCGGCACGAGCCGGACCACCATCACCGCCGTGTACGACCTGCTGCGCGAGAGTGGCTACGCGCACAGCCGACAGGGCTCCGGCACCTGGACCGACCTGCCCGAGGGCCGCACCCCGCGCGGCGTTTCACGGCTCATCGGCCCGCAGGACACCGCGATCGACCTGGCCAGGGCCGCCCCCGGCCTGCCGGAACGGACGCTCGTCGACGCCCTCACCCGGGTCGCCCCGCAGCTGGCCGAGCACGCCCCCACCCCCGGCTACCACCCCTACGGCCTGCCGGACCTGCGCGCCGCCGTCGCCGAGCGCTTCACCCGGCGCGGCCTGCCCACCCTGCCCGAACAGATCCTGGTGACCTCCGGCGCCCAGCACGCCCTGACCCTCGTCATCGGACTGCTCTGCCGGCCCGGCGACCGGGTCATGGTGGAGAACCCGTCCTACCCGAACGCCCTCGACGCCCTGCGCCGCGCCCAGCTCCGTACCGTGTCGGTCCCGGTGACCGACGAGGGCTGGGACATCGAGATCATCGAGTCCACCCTGCGCCAGGTCGTGCCCCAACTCGCCTATCTGATACCGGACTTCCACAATCCGACCGGCCTTCTCATGCCCGAGCAGGAACGCGTCCGCACCCTGCGCGCGGCCGGACGGTCCGGCACCTGGCTGGTCGTCGACGAGACCCTGGCCGACCTCGCCCTCGACGTCCCCGCCCCGCCGCCGTTCGCCGCGCACGCCGCTGCCGGGGGGACCGGACAGGTCATCACCATCGGCTCGATGAGCAAGACCCACTGGGGCGGTCTGCGCATCGGCTGGCTGCGGGCCCCCGCCCGGCTGGTCACCGAACTCGCCGGCCAGCGCGTCGCCACCGACATGGGCGGCTCTGTCGTGGACCAGCTGCTGGCGCTGACCCTGCTGGCCCAGGCCGAGGACCTGCTGCCGCCCCGCCTGGACCAGCTGCGCCGGCAACGCGCCGCCCTCGCCGCGGCGCTGGCCGAACACCTACCGCAGTGGACCTGGCGGCTGCCGCCCGGCGGGCTGTCGCTCTGGGCCGACCTGGGCGAGCCGGTCGCCTCGGCGCTCGCGGAACGGGCGCTGGAGCACGGCGTACGGATCGAGAGCGGTGCCTACTTCGCCACCGACCCGGGCATCTTCGAACAGCGCCTGCGCATTCCGTACACCATGCCGGCGGACACCCTGCGCGAGGCGGTGCGGCGTATGGCCACCGCCCTCGCCGACGACCTCACGGTCCGGTCCGCCGCCTCTCGGCCCCACTGGGTGGCGTGAGGGCCGCCGCGGTGGCGCTCACGAAGGCCGCCGGATTGTCGAGCATGATGTTGTGGCCGCAGTCCGGGACGGCCACGACCTGCACCCCCGCCCGGACGAGGGCGTCGGCGCCGGGGAGCGGACCGTCGGCCTCCGGCAGCAGGTAGGTGCGCGGGACCGCCAGCTTCAGCAGAAGCTCCCGCATGGTCGGCGAGGTGCCGCGGACGAGGTGGGTGGCACTGCGGTGCAGCGCCTCCCGGCCGGCCAGGCGCATGGTGGACCACCAGTGCGGCCCGGCCCGCTCGCCGACCTCCGCCCAGCCGCGGGAGAGGAACTCCTCCTCGGAGTACGCGGCGATACCCCGGCTGCCGCCCGTTCCGGGCGCCGGCGTGAGGGGATCGAGGTTGGCGTCGACGAGCACCAGGCGGGACACCAGCCGCGGATGCCGGGCGGCCAGCACGATGGCCACCGAACCGCCCATGCTGTGCGCGATCAGCTCGGCACCGGCCGCCCCGGCCGACTCCAGGGCGGCGGCCAGGGCATCGGCGTGCGCTTCCAGGGTGTAGTCGAAGTCCGTGGGGCGGTCGCTGATGCCGTGCCCGAGCAGATCGACGAGCAGGGAGCGGCGGCCGGCCAACTGGGGGTGCACCGCCACCTCGGTGAAGTACGGGAGCGACGCGGCGCCCAGCCCGTGCACATACACCCGGCAGGGCTCGGCCCCCGGCAGCTCCACCCACCGCATCCGGTCGCCCCCGGGCGTCACCACGGCACTGTGCACAACCTGCTCCCCTCGCAGCGTTTCTCCTGCCCACATCGCTCCACGCGGCGGGCACGCGAACCCCGCACGTCCGTGCGCAAGGTCATTGTCCCGGTCCCGTCCCGCACCGGTCCCGGAAGGGTCCCCCCTCGCCCCGGCTGCGCCGATTCGGCCAGTTACCGCGGAACGGCCTGCTGAAGCCGGTCCGCGCCGGGGACGATGGTCATCAGTGACGATGTTCCCGGCACCAGGAGCCCCCATGAGCACGGACCGCCACGGGCACGTGATGAGCGACACCAGCTCCGCAGCCCTCGTCCACTACGAACAGGCGCTGGACGACCTGCTCTTCTTCCGGCCGCGGGTGGTGGACTCGGCCCGGGCCGTGCTCGCCGACTCGCCACGGTCGGTCATGGGCCGGGCCCTCGCCGCGTACCTGGGGGTGCTCGGCACCGAGGAGAAGGACGCGGCCGCGGCCCGCACCGCCTTCCACGGCTTCCGCACCGGCCTGGACGAGGGGAAACTGACGCCCCGTGAGCGGATGCACCTCGCCGCCGCGACGACCTGGCTGGACGGCGATGTGCACGGCGCCGGCCGCATCCTCGGCGACCTCACCGTGGCCTTCCCCCGCGACGTGCTCGCCCTCGTCGCCGGGCACCAGCACGACTTCCTCACCGGCGACGCCCAGCGCCTGCGCGACCGGGTCGGCGGAGCCCTGGACGCCTGGGACGAGCACGATCCGCACCACGGCCCGCTGCTCGGCATGTACGCCTTCGGCCTGGAGGAGTCCGGCCACTACGAACGCGCGGAGGAGACCGGCCTGGCCGCCCTCGCGCAGCACCCGAACGACGTCTGGGGCATCCACGGCGTCGCGCACACCTACGAGATGCGCGGCCGCTTCACCGACGGCATCCGCTTCCTGGACGACCGCACCGGCAACTGGTCCGGCGACACCCTGCTGACCGTCCACAACTGGTGGCACTACGCCCTCTTCACCCTGGAGACCGGCAACACGGACCGGGTACTGGAGATCTACGACGCGGCCCTGCACCACGACGGGTCCCCGGGCGCGGCGATGCAACTGCTGGACGCCGCGGCCCTGTTGTGGCGGGTCCATCTGGCGGGCGACGACCAGGGCACCCGCTGGGCCCGGCTCGCCGATGCCTGGGAGCGCCGCGCGGACGGTCCGCACTACGCCTTCAACGACGCCCATGCCGTCATGTCCTACGTCGGTGCCGACCGCATCGACCGGGCGGAGCGACTCGTCAAGGACCGGGAGAACTGGGTGACTTCGGCCCCCGCGGTCTCCAACCGGTGGATGACCGCGGAGATCGGCCTGCCGGTCTGCCGGGCCCTGATCGCCTACGGCCGGCAGGACCACGCCGCGGCCGTCGAGCACCTGCTGCCGGTCCGTCACCGCCTCAACGACTTCGGCGGCAGCCACGCCCAGCGGGACGCCCTCCAGCGCACCCTCGTCGAGGCCGCCCTGCGCGCGGGCCGTACGGACCTGGCCCGCACCCTGCTCAGCGAACGCAGCAACCTGCGCCCGGTCTGCCCGTACAACTGGTCCGCCAAGGCCCGCCTCGCCGACCTGCTCGGCGACCACGCCGGGGCCACCGCGGCCCGCCGGCGCGCCACCGCGCAGGCCACGGTCTGAACCGCACGGAACGAAACGAAACAACACGAAGGGGGTAACAGTCATGGACAGAGTGCTCAGGTGGCTGGTGTGGGCCATGGGGATCGCCTGTGTGGCGATCGGGGCCTTCCACCTCGTGCTCGGCATCGCCTCGGTACCGGGCGAGGGCGCGGCCGGGGCGACCGTGGACAGCCGGGAGCGGTTCTACAACGCGGTCTTCCTCGGGTACGGCCTGGCCTGGATCTGGGCGGCCCGGCAGTCACCGGTCCCGGCGAAGGCGGTGCGCGCACTCGCCGGGATCTTCCTGCTCGGCGGGATCGGCCGGCTGCTCTCCCTGGCGGTGCACGGTCCGCCGCAGTGGTTCCAGGTCCCGCTGACCGTCCTGGAGCTCGTCCTGCCGCCGGTGTACTTCTGGCTGGCGGACGCGGACGAGCGGACCCGGGCGGCAACCGCGGAGCGCTGAGCGGCACCAGGCACGCGGCACCATGCGCACCGCCCGACAGAACACACTTTCGAATCTCTCGGTACGCTGGAGACATGGGCACGCAACTCCAAGGCTCGCTCTTCGACCAGACCGACGAGATCCGACTCGGCCCGCTGCACGGCATCCGCCGGACCGAGCTCGGTGACGGGGCCTGGATCGATCTGCTGCCCGGCTGGCTGAGCGGGGCGGACGCGCTGTTCGTACGGCTCGCCGCCGACGTTCCCTGGCAGGCCGAGCGCCGGCAGATGTACGACCAGGTCGTGGACGTCCCCCGGCTGCTCGCCTTCTACCAGGCCGACGACCCGCTGCCGCACCCCGTCCTCACCGAGGCCAGGGAGGCGCTCTCCGCCCACTACGCCGACGAACTGCGCGAACCGTTCACCACGGCCGGGCTCTGCTATTACCGCGACGGCCGGGACAGCGTGGCCTGGCACGGCGATCGCACCGGCCGCGGCAGCCGGGCGGACACCATGGTCGCCATCCTCTCCGTGGGCGCGCCGCGCGATCTGCTGCTCCGGCCGCGCCGCGGCGGCAGCACCGTACGGCGGCCGCTCGGGCACGGCGATCTGATCGTCATGGGCGGCTCCTGCCAGCGGACGTGGGAGCACGCGATACCCAAGAGCACCCGGGCGGTCGGGCCGCGGATCAGCATCCAGTTCCGGCCGCACGGCGTGCGCTGACCGGCCGGTCCGTCCGATGGCCGGCGACACCGTCCCACCTCGGCCGGTAACCCCTTTTTCACGACAACTTCCGTCACCCGCTGACCGGAATGCGTCACTCGGGCAACGTCCGTGCCGTCCCGTCGGTCCTACCGCGCGGACTTCATCCATCACCTTCCTTTGGGGGCAGAAATGCGACGGTTGGCGACAGCGGCCACGGTGGTCGTCCTGACGGGCGCCGGGGTGCTCGGGACGGCCGGAATGGCCGGCGCCGCGACCGGCCCGGTGGGCACGCACGGCACGGTCACCGCCTGCACGACGAACTGGGGGAGCCTCGACAAGACGTCGACCGGGGCGAACGCCCAGCCGCTGAAGAACATCACCACCAGCCGGCACACCTGCTACGACCGCATGGTCTTCGACCTCGGCGGCGCCACCGGCAAGATCGGCTACCACGTCGGCTATGTCGACGCCTTCCACCAGGACGGCTCCGGCGAGCAGATACCGGTCCAGGGCGGTGCCATCCTGCAGGTCTACGTCTCCGCCCCGAGCTACGACCCGGCGACCGGCAAGCAGACCTACGCCGGGACGGCCGGCAAGCCGCTGCCGGGCGTGAACATCAGCGGATACCGGACCTTCAAGGACACCCGCTTCGGGGCGAGCTTCGAGGGACAGACGCAGATCGGCCTCGGCGTGCGGGCCAAGCTGCCGTTCCGGGTGCAGCAGTCCGGCAACCAGCTGATCGTGGACGTCGCCCACACCTGGTGAGCCGCCTCCGCCGGTGAGACGGTGAGCCACCTCCGCCGCAGCAGACCCGGGGCCGCCCGGCCCCGGGTCTGGCTACCGGGGCGTACGGGCATATATGCCTGTGCCGATGCCCGTGCGCATGCCGGTGCGGATGTGGCGGGCCGGGAATCCCGCGGAAGGAGCGGTGGCGATGGAACGGACCACATGCTGTGTGATCGGCGGCGGCCCCGCCGGAATGGTCCTCGGCCTGCTGCTGGCCCGGGCCGGCGTGGAGGTCACCGTCCTGGAGAAGCACGGCGACTTCCTGCGCGACTTCCGCGGCGACACCGTGCACCCCTCGACGCTGGCTCTGCTGGACGACCTCGGCCTGGGCAAGCGGTTCGCGGCCCTGCCGCAACGGCGGGTGACGAGCGTTCAACTGCCGCTCGGGCCGGGCCGTTCGCTGGTCACCGTCGGGGACATCGGGGCGCTGCCGGCCCCGTTCAACTACATCGCGATGGTGCCGCAGTGGGACCTCCTCGACCTCCTGGCGGACGAGGCCCGGCAGGAGCCGTCGTTCTCCGTCCGGATGAACACCGAGGCGACGTCGTTCCTCATGGATCGCATGGGGGTACCCCCTGCTCGAGCGAAGTCGAGAGCTCGGGGGAGGGTGAGCGGCGTGCGGTACCGGACGTCCGACGGGCGGACCGGGGAACTGCGCGCCACCCTCACCGTGGCCTGCGACGGCCGCGGCTCGCTGGCCCGGACACTGCCCGAACTGGGCCGTGAGGAGTTCGCCTGCCCGATGGACGCCTGGTGGTTCCGGCTGCCGCGGCGGGACGGCGATCCGCACGGGCTCGTGGGCGGCGTCGGCGACCGCTTCCTCACCGCCATGATCGACCGCGGCGACTACTGGCAGTGCGCCGGACTGATCCCCAAGGGGACCGACGCCGAGCGCCGCGCCGCCGGCCTCGACACGTTCATGGCCCAGTTCACCGCCGCCGTTCCCTGGCTCGCCGACCGGGCGCACGCCGTGCGGTCCTGGGACGAGGTCAAGCTCCTCGACGTACGCCTCGACCGGCTGCGGCGCTGGCACCGGCCCGGTCTGCTGTGCATCGGGGACGCCGCGCACGCGATGTCGCCGGTCTTCGGCATCGGCATCAACCTCGCCGTCGAGGACGCGGTGGCCGCCGCCCGGTACCTCGTCGAACCGCTGCGCGCCGGCGCGGTGGGCCTGCGGGACGTGCGCGGTGTCCAGCGCCGCCGGTGGCCGACGACGGTGCTCACCCAGGGGCTGCAACGGGTGGCGCACGCCCGGGTCATCGAGCCGGTGCTGACCGGCCGGCCGCCGTTCGGCCACCCGCGGCGCGCCGAGCGGATGGCCGAACTGCTCACCCGTTCCCGGTGGTTGAACCGGGTGCCGGCGTACTTCCTCGCCTACGGCGCCCTGCGCGAACGCCCACCGGCCGCCTCGGTGCGCTGACCCGGTGCGCCGACCCGGTTCGCCGCGCCGGCCGGTGCGCCGGCCCCGAAAAGCGTTTGACGCCCGCCACCGTCCGGCGGTCGGATGACGCCCCATGAGCAGCACAGGGCCGATGCATCCCGGCCTGCACCCCCTCGACGACGACCTCGTACGGCGGCTGATCGCCGGGCAGTTCCCGCACTGGTCGGGGCTGGCGGTGCAGCGGTTTCCGTCCGGCGGCACGGTGAACGCCATGTACCGGCTGGGCGACGACCTGGTCGTCCGGCTGCCGCTGGTGCCGGGAGGGGCGCCGGACATCACCATGGAGCAGGAGTGGCTGCCCCGTCTCGCGCCGCGGCTCCCCACGGTCGTCCCCGAGGTGCTCGCGGCCGGGCAGCCCGCCGAGGGGTATCCCTGGCCGTGGTCGGTGTACCGGTGGCTGGCGGGGGAGAACCCCGAGGCGGGCGCGCTGGGCGAGCCCGTGCTGCTGGCCGAGGACCTGGCCCGGTTCGTGACGGCGATGCGGAGCCTCACCCTCGACGGGGCACCGGCGGCCCACCGCGGCGGGCCGCTCGCCTCCCTCGACGCGGCGACCCGGGCGGCCATCGAGGAGCTGCGCGGCATCCCGGAAGAGGCCGTGGACTGCGATGCGGTGGCCGCCGTGTGGGCGGACGCGCTGCGCGCCCCCGGCTGGGACGGGCCGCCGGTCTGGCTGCACGCCGATCTTATGCCGGGCAATCTGCTGGTGGCCGGCGGCCGGCTGACCTCGGTGATCGACTTCGGCTGCATGGGCGTGGGCGATCCGGCCTGCGACCTGTTCCCGGCGTGGAACCTGCTGCCGGCCGACGCCCGGAAGGTCTTCCGTGCGGCGCTGGACGTGGACGACGCGACCTGGGCCCGCGGCCGGGCCCGGACACTCTCCCAGGCACTGATCGCGCTGCCGTACTACCGGCGGACGAACCCGACGATGGCGCACAACGCCCGCCATGTGATCCGGGCGGTGCTGACCGAGGGCTGAGATTCCCGGGAGAGGCGGCGGCCCCGGCGGCGGCCGAGGTCCCTCAGCCCTCGCCCGCGACGGCGGGCCGGCGTCCGGCGGCCGCGCGCGGTAGCGGGGCCGCCCGCCCCTCCAACGGCCCCTCCCCACCTGCCCCGCGCCCCGTCCCGCGGTAGACAGGGACGACGAGCCGACGCCCAGTGCGCATGCCGCTCACCGCACGCATGCGCCGCACACCACGCGTACCACGCGGGCGTGCCGGGCCCTGAGGGTGAGAGGAGTGGCAGCGGACCGATGAACGTCGTCGTGGACCTCAATCGCTGTCAGGGCTATGCACAGTGCGCCTTCCTCGCCCCCGAGGTGTTCACCATGCACGGCGAGGAGGCCCTGCTGTACCGCCCGGTCGTCCCGGACGGGCAGCAGGAACGCGTGCTGCGCGCCGCCGCCGCGTGCCCGGTGCAGGCCATCCTCGTGGGAGCGGAGGCCGGTACCGGTGAACGGTGACCCGCGCGACGGCCGGATCGTCATCGTCGGTGCCTCGCTCGCCGGTCTGCGGGCCGCCGAGACGCTGCGCGACGAGGGCTTCGCCGGCTCGCTGACCCTGATCGGCGACGAGGCCCAGCCGCCGTACGACCGGCCACCACTGTCCAAGCAGGTGCTGCTCGGACGGGTCTCCGCGGCCGACACCGGGCTGCCGCGGCGCCGCCCGGTGGACGCGCACTGGCGGCTCGGCGTACGGGCCACCGGGCTCGACCCGCTGGGCAAGCGCGTGCTGCTCGCCGACGGCACGGAGGAGCCCTACGACCGGCTGCTGATCGCCACCGGAACCCGGGCCCGGCCCTGGCCCAACCCGGAACAGGCCGCCCTGGAGGGCGTGTTCACCCTCCGCACGAGCGGGGACGCGGCCGGGCTCGCCGCACGGCTGGACGCCGGGCCGCGCCGCGTCCTGGTCATCGGCGCCGGCTTCACCGGCTCGGAGATCGCGTCCGGCTGCATCGAGCGGGGCCTCGCGGTGACCGTCGCCGAACGCGGACCGGCGCCGCTCGTCGGTGCGCTCGGCGGCACACTGGGCGCGCTCGCCGCCAAACTGCAGCGTGCGCACGGCGTCGACCTGCGCTGCGGCGTGACGGTCACCGCCCTGGAGGGCGACCGCGCCGGGCGGCTCATCGGCGCCCAGTTCTCCGACGGGACGCGGATCGACGCCGACGTCGCCGTGGTCGCCCTGGGCGCGGTCCGCAACACCGAGTGGGTGGCCGAATCCGGCATCGCCGCCGGCCCGCGCGGGGTCACCTGCGACGCGGGCTGCCGGGCGTTCGACATGTACGGGATCGTCACCGACGACGTCTTCGCGGCCGGTGACGTGGCGCGGTTCCCGCACCCGCTCTTCGAGTACCAGCTGCTGTCCCTGGAGCACTGGGGCAACGCGGTCGCCCAGGCAGAGGTGGCCGCCCACAACATGGTCAACCCCGGGCCGCGCCGACGCCCGCACCTGACCGTGCCGGCCTTCTGGTCCAGCCAGTTCGGCCTGAACATCAAATCCGTCGGCGTCCCCACCTTCTCCGACCAGGTGGTCATCGCCCAGGGCTCCCTCAAAGAGCTCCGGCTGGTCGCCGTCTACGGCTACCGGGGGCGGGTCACCGCGGCGGTGAGCGTCAACCAGGCCAAATCGCTGGAGTACTACCAGCGCCTGATCGAGACCGCGGCCCCCTTCCCGCCCGCGCCGGGCGCCGCCGACCAGGGCGAGTCCCCGGCCCCGGTCCCCTCCGACGTCCCGGACCCCAAGGTGCTCTCGCACGGCCCGACCGTCGCCCTCACCGGCCACCTGCCCGACCGTCGCCTGACCCTGGTCCAACCGGGCCGCTGAGACCACGGACGGACCACCGTCCCCCACCGCGTGAGGAGCCCCGCCCATGGCCGCGGACCCCGAGACGCTCTTCGAGCGGATCACGGACTACGCCAGCCGGCCCGACCCGTACCCGCTCTACGCCGAACTGCGCGAGCACGGTGTGGCCCGGCAGCAGAACGGCAGCTACCTGGTCGGGACGTACCACGACATCAACGCCCTGCTGCACGATCCGCGGATCAGTTCCGACCGCCGCAACCGCACCGAACCCGACGATCCGGGCGACGCGGAGCAGGGCATCCCGCCGTCCTTCATCGGCCTGGACGACCCCGAGCACCACCGGCTGCGCAGCCTCGCCATGCGCTCCTTCGGGCCGCCCCACAACCCCGGCCGGATCGACGCCCTGCACGGCGAGATCACCCGCATCGTCCAGGAACTGCTCACCGAGCTCCGGACCAAGGACCGCATCGACCTCGTCGACGAGTTCGCCTACCCGCTGCCCGTCACCGTGATCTGCCGGCTCCTGGGCGTACCGACCGAGGACGAGCCGAAGTTCCGCGGCTGGTCGGACACGATCGTCTCCGGGCTCGACCCCTCCCCGGGCGCGGACCCCGGCGAACGGCAGCACGCGGTCGCCGACGCCCGCCGGGCGATGGGCCTCTACCTCGGCGAACTCGCCGAATCGCGCCGCGGCAACCCCGGCGACGACATGCTCTCCGCGTTCGCCACCGACCCGGGGCCGGACCGCGGCGGGTTCAACCAGATCGAAATCATGACGACCGCCGTGCTGCTGCTGATCGCCGGCCATGAGACGACCGTCAACCTGATCACCAACGGCATGCTCACCCTGCTGCGCCACCCCGAGGCGCTGGAACGCCTCCGCAACGAACCGGCGCTGATGCCCCGGGCGGTCGAGGAACTCCTGCGCTACGAGCCCCCGGTGCAGATGCTGCCGCAGCGCACCCCGCTCGCCGACATCGAGATCAACGGCGTCACCGTCCCGCGCGGCGCCCCGCTGATCCTCGTGCTCGCGTCCGGCAGCCGCGACCCGCGGCGGTTCCCCGAACCGGACCGGTTCGACCCGGGCCGCGAGGACAACCAGCACCTCGGCTTCGGCGGCGGCGTCCACAGCTGCTTCGGCGCCCCGCTGGCCCGGCTGGAGACCCAGGCCGCGCTCACCGCCCTCGTCCAGCACCTCGCCGGCCCCCGGCTCGTCGAGGATCCGCCCCCGTACCGCCGCAGCCCCATTCTGCGCGGCCCCCGGCACCTGCTGATCGACCACGACCGGGCAGGTGGCTGAGGGCCGCGCGGAACGCGGCGGAAGAACGGGACGGGGCGGGAGCGGGGGAATTCAGCCGGCCGTCATCCGGCCGTTCCGCAATTTCCTCATCCGGCCGTGCCGAAGTCCTGCGTCCAGTAGTCGCCGGGCTGGGCGAGACCGACACCGAGCTCCTTGAAGGAGCAGTCGAGGATATTGCGCTTGTGGCCGGGGCTGTTCATCCAGCCCTTCATCACGCTCGCCGGCGAGGAATATCCGTAGGCGACATTCTCGCCGTACGCGCTCCAGTCGTATCCGGCGCGGGTGATCCGCTGGCCGGGGTCCGATCCGTCGGAACCGGTGTGGGACATGTTGCGGTGCGCGGCCATGTCCTTGCTGTGGTCCTGCGCGGCCTTCGTCAGCTTCGCATTGAGCTTCAGCGGGGAACAACCGGCCTTGCTGCGCTCGCTGTTGACCAGCTTGAGGATGCTGGCCGCCGCGCCCGAGGCCGGCGCGCTGCTCGGTGTCGCGCTCGGGGCCGCGGCGGGCTTCGCCGTGGTTCCCGCGCTCGGCGTGGCGTGCGATCCGGCGCTTCCCGACCGGTGTCCCCAGTGGTGGTGGGAGGCGTGCCCGTGCCATTTCCCGTGGCCCCAATGGCCTGCGTGGTCCCAATGGCCTTCGGCCGGTCCGTTCAGGCATGCCATGGCGGCGGTCGGCACGGCGAGCGCGCTGACGGCCAGGGCGCCGATGGCTATCTTCCGGTAATGCCTCGTCCGGCGGTGCTTCGTCATCGATGACCTCACTCGGTGATGGGGGTCGTCATTTTTGGAAAGCCCCGCCACATAAGGCAAGGAAAGGCAGGAGGGGGTATCTACTAATGCGTTTAGTAGCGCGCGTCGGCCCTTGTCGTCGGCGGTGAGGTGTGCTGCCCGGTACCGGCAATTCCCGGGAATGCCTGTCGCCCCGTCAGAATTGCCGTCATGCTCATCTCGTGGGGACAAAAGGCCGAGGGGTCGCATACCGTCCGCGCATCCGCGGGGAATCACCGCCTCAAGGTGGACAAATCCCTTATGTCGGCGGAAGGGTTTCCTACTAGCCGGCTTAGTGGCGGCCGGTGAAGGTTATGGCAGATGTCACAGGGAGGTGTCGGCGAAGGCGGCGGTCAGTTCCTCGGTGACCGCCCGGGCGCCCGGCGAGACCCACCGCCTGCGGTGCCGGACGAGCTGCACGGGCACGGGCGGGGCCTCGGGCCCGTGCACGACGGCCAGTCGGCCGTCCGCCAGCTGCCCCTCGACCGTCACCTGCGGCAGCAGGGTCAGCCCCAGGCCCGCCGCCACGCACGAGCGGGCGGCATCGATGCTGCCGAAACGGGTGATTCCGGGACGAGTTCCCGGCACGCCCTGCAGGGCACGGACCAGCCGGTCGCTGTACGAGCAGCCCTCCTCGTGGACGAAGAAGCTCTCCCGGGCCAGCTCCTCCCAGCCGGCGGTCCGCCCGGCGAGCGGATGGTCCGGCGCCGCGACGTACGCCAACGGCAGCGCGGCGATCCGGTGGGCCAGGAGGTCGCTCTCGGCCACCTCCGGCTCCAGCACCAGGGCCAGATCGAGCCGGCCACCGCGCAGCCCGTCCATCGCCGCCGCCGTACCGACCGCGTTCAGATGGACCTCCAGCCCGGGATGGGCCCGCCGCAGGGCGGCGATCACCGACGGCAGCCGCGAGGCGCACAGCGAGTCCGCCGCCCCGATCGTGACCTGGCCCGCCACGGTCCCGCCCGCCGCGTCCCCGTGCCAGGACGAGGCCGTCGCCCGCAGCCTGGCCACCGCGTCGAGCACCGCCTCGGCCTCCGTCAGCAGCCGCAGCCCGGCGGCGGTCGGGACCGTCCCCGACGGCAGCCGGTCGAACAGCGGCGTCCCCAACTCCTTCTCCAGCGTGCGGATCTGGACGGTGACGGTGGACTGGGCAAGATGCAGGGCACGGGCCGCGGCGGTGAAGCTGCCCGCTCGCGCGAGCGCCACGAACGATTCCAGAAGCCGGGTCTCCATCTCTCCACGCTATCGTGAGACCCGATGGAGTCCAGCAAGATTTATCGTTGGACGCGATGGCCGTCGCGGTGACACGGTTTACCCATGACGAACCACACGACCTCCCACCTCGACTCCCTCGACTCCCACACCCACCCCGCCGCACCCGCGGACGCGGACGTCGAGGTGCTGCGCTACTCCGCCTTCACCACCGACCCCGCGGGCGGCAACCCGGCCGGCGTGGTGCTCGACGCCGAAACCCTCGACGACACCCGGATGCTGGCCATCGCCGCCGAGGTCGGCTACTCCGAAACCGCCTTCGTCACCGCACACGACACCGCTGCCCGCCGCTACCGGCTGCGCTACTTCAGCCCCCTCGCCGAGGTCGCCTTCTGCGGCCACGCCACCATCGCCACCGCGGTCGCCCTCGCCTCCCGGACCGGCACCGGAGAGCTGGTCTTCGACACCCCGGCGGGGGAGATCCGGGTGTCCACCACCGTCCAGGACGGCTCCCTGCGCGCCACCCTCACCAGCGTGCCCGCGCACTCCCGCCCGGCCGGCGACGCCCTCGTCGACACCGTCCTCGGCGCGCTGGACTGGAGCCGGGACGACCTGGACCCGCACCTCCCGCCGCACATCGCCTTCGCCGGCAACGAGCACCTCGTCCTGGCCGTCCGCAGCCGGGAGCGGCTGGCCGCCCTCGACTACGACTTCGACGCCCTGCACGACCTCATGCGGGAGCACGGCTGGACCACCGTGCACCTCGTGCAGCGCCAGGCGCCGGACCGGCTCGACTTCCACGCCCGGGACCCCTTCCCGGTCGGCGGCGTCGTCGAGGACCCGGCGACCGGTGCCGCCGCCGCGGCCTTCGGCGGCTATTTGCGCACCCTCGGCCTGGTCACCGAGCCGGTGCGGGCCCACCTCCGCCAGGGCGAGGACATGGGCCGGCCCAGCGACCTGTACGTCGACATCGACCCCGACGACGCGCGGATCAGGGTGACCGGCGCGGCCGTCCCACTCACGGACTAGCCGCGAAGCGGACCGGAATGCGCCCGGGCACACCGGCGTTACGGATCATGCGGACGGCCTCCCGCCGGCCGCACCGTCGCCCCGCGGCGGCCCGGCAAGCGAAAGGCGGTCATGAGCGCATCCCCGTCGTCCGGTGGACTCACCGTCCGGTATGTGGGCGGTCCCACGGCACTCCTGGAGATCGCCGGGGTGCGGCTGCTGACCGACCCCACCTTCGACCCGCCCGGTGACCACCCCATAGGCGAGCGGAAGTTGGTCAAGACGGCGGGCGCCGCGCTCACCCCGGAGGAGATCGGCCCGGTCGACGCGGTGCTGCTCTCCCACGACCACCACCCGGACAACCTCGACCGCACCGGCCGGGCGTACACCGCGAAGGCACCGCTGGTCCTGTCCACCGCCGCCGCGCGCGAACGGCTCGGCGGCCCGGTCCGGGCGCTGGCCGACGGCGAACGGATCACCCTGCCCCGCCCGGACGGCGGCACCCTCACCGTCACCGGAGTCCCCGCCCAGCACGGCCCCGACGGCACCGAGCACCTGGTCGGCGAGGTCACCGGCTTCGTACTGTCCGGCCCCGGCCTGCCGACGGTGTACGTCAGCGGCGACAACGCCTCACTCGACGTGGTGCGGTCGATCGCCGAGCGGTTCGGGCCGTTCGACGTGGCGCTGCTGTTCGCCGGCGGGGCCCGGACCCCGCTGCTCGGCGACGCGTACCTCACCCTCCCCAGCGACCGGGCCGCCGAGGCCGCCGGCATCCTCGGCGCCCGCCGGGTCGTCCCCCTGCACTTCGAGCACTGGGGCCACTTCACCCAGGGCGGCGACACGCTGGTCGACGCCTTCCGGCAGGCCGGCATCGAGGACCGGCTGCGGCTGCCGAAGCCGGGGGAGCAGATCGATCTGTGACGGCCCGGACCGGCCGGTGCGTCAGGCCCGCGGGCCGGCGTTCCGGCCGGCCACCGGCACGTCCAGCGGACGGGCGATGCCCACCACGTTCTCGTCCAGCCGCTGCAGATGCCGCAGCACGCGGAAGGTGACGGTCCCCGACCGCAGCGCCGGGGAGTCGCTCGCCTCCAGCATCGCGGCGATGCTGGCCCCGGCCTCCACCTCGCCCTCGGCCGGCTCGTCCCGCACCCGCGCGGCGATCAGATCCAGGTTCCGCGCGATGCGCTTCCCGGCGAGCGAGAGCCGCGGATCGGCCGCGACCGTCCTGCTGTACGGCACGAGTTCGGCCGTCGCCGCCAGCGACCTGGCGTGATAGGCGCAGGTCTCCAGCAGCGCCACCAGATACTGAGCGGTCTGCCGCCGCACCCGCAGCGGCGTGATCGGATGCGTCAACGGCCGGGTGGAGGCCCGCAGTTCGTCCAGCGCCGTGTCCAGATCACGGGCCAGGCCCAGCAGGTCGACGGCGGGCCCGCCACTCAGCTGCTCGACCGCCGCCGCCACCACCTCCCGCAGCCGCACCAGCACCGTGTCCAGGTGCTCGTCCGTCCGCCGGTCGGTGTGCACCGGAAGCACCAGCATCGCGGCGATGATCCCGCAGGCCGCGCCCAGCGCGGTCTCCTCGATGCGCAGCACCAGCACGGACAGGCTGTAGGTGTCGAGGAGGGTGTAGAGCAGACCGAGCATCGCCGTGACGAAGAACGACATCAGCGCGTACGACAGCGGCGCGGTGAAGAACATGCCGAAGACGCACACCAGCACCAGGGCGAACGCGGTCCAGGTGTGGTTGCCGACCAGGCCGGCCAGCGCGACCCCGGCGACCACCCCGAACACCGTGCCCACCAGCCTGCGGTAGCCCTTCACCAGGATCTCGCCCGTCGACGAGGTGTTGAGGAAGACCACCCAGCAGGTGAGCACCGCCCAGTACCAGCGCTGGCTGGACAGGAACTCCCCGCCGACGATGGCCAGCGCCGAGCCCACCGCGACCTGGAAGGCCGCCCGGGTGGTGGGCCGCTGCAGCCCGGTGCGGTCGTCCTCGGGCTCGTCGCCGGCCTCGCCCGTACCGGCCACGATCGCGAGGTCCTCGGCGTCGAACTCCTCCCGGGACCGCGTGGTGGCCGGCGAGTCGTCGGACTCGTCCTGCGGCCCGTCCAGCGCCAGCCGCAGACCCAGCACGGCGCGCGCTGCCTCACCGATACCGCGGAAGGCGTCCTGGACGGCCGGCGAGGCCGGCGGCAGCTTGTCCTCGTCGCGGTAGCCGAGCAACCGGTTGCGTACGTGCGCCAGCGCCGTACCGCGGTCGTCCGGCGCCCGCCGAGCCACCAGCAGGTTCAGCGCCTCCAGATCCCGGCGCAGCCTGGTGTGCACATCGCCACCGGTCTCCAGCACGCTCGTGGTGGTGGGCAGCGCGGCGTGCGGGAGGTGCAGGGTGAGGGTGTCCGCGCGCTCGGCACTGCGGGCGTTGAGCAGCAGCATCCCCAGCCGCTCGGCGGCGATCTCGGCGTCCGCGACCCGGCGCTGCAGCAGCCCGGCCGTGGTCTCGTCCGGGGTGCCCTCCTCCAGGCGGCCCTGGATCATCAGCGCCGCCTCGTGCAGCCGCGCGGTGTCCCGGCGCAGATCGTCGAGGACGTCGTCCAGCTGCCCGGGCTCCGCGTCCATGAGGGCGAGGTGGGTGGCCACCAGCTGCGCCAGCCGCGCCCGGAAGGCGGCGCGCAACCGGGCGAGGGTGCGCTGCGGGGTCTCCGGGACGACGGTGAACCGTACGACCGCGCTGCACACGAAGGCGACCGCCAGGGTCAGCGCCACCTGGGGCAGCGCCGGCACGGTGGCCCGCACGAACAGCGACACGAAGTAGACCTGGAACCCGATCAGTCCGAGCGCCGTGCCGCGGTCACCGAACCGGCGGGAGTACACGGCACCGAAGATCAGCGCCAGGAAGGCCAGGTCGCCGGCGATGACGTCGGCGTGCAGCAGCGCTCCGAGGGTCATCGCGGCGAGTGCGACGGGCAGGCCCAGCGCCAGCGTGATCGCCTGGCCGCGGACCTCCTTCTCCCGGATCGCGAAGGTCGCGACCATCGCTGTCATCGCACCCGCGACCATCAGGGTGACACCGGTGTGGAGCAGCGCCAGGACGACGAGCGTGACCAGGATCGCCCCCACGGTCCGCAGCCCCGCCATCAACCGCAGCAGCCCGGGATCGGAGGCCGCGAAGCGGTCCCAGGTACCGGTCACAGCCCGTCGTATCGCTGACATCACGCCGCCCTACACTCCCGATTCTCGTCCTGAGCAGGGATGACTCAGCATCCCATGGCGGCTTTCCGGGGCCGCGGCCGGTCGCCACGCCCGATCCGGAAGACGAAGAAACGGGCGAATTGCCCTGTCCGGCGGGTTATTACGGTACGGCGCCGAACGCCGCCCGAGGCCGGGTGAATTCCCGCGGCGAGACATTGTCCCGAAGGGCATTGCCCACCCGTTCAACTGCCCAAAGATTCAATACCCAGAAGACCGCGCACTCGGAAAACTCTTCACCAGTCGATCGGAACTTCCGGTCCAGGTAAGGCCGCTTCCGGACCCCCTGCGGGTACGGCCGTACCGCACAGTTGATTTGAGGAGTCTTCATGCGCAACAAGATGCGAATAACCGCAGCAGCCCTGACCGCCGCCGTGGCCCTCGGCGTCGCCGCGCCGGCCGCGTCCGCCGCCACCGAGGCCCCGGCCCGCACCGCCGCCGTGCAGACCCTCACCGTCGACCAGGCCCGCACCGTCCTGCCGGCGAACCTGTCGCAGCAGCTCGCGGACGCCGCGGCCAAGACCGGTGGCGCCAGCACCGCCGCGCAGACCGGCGCGAGCCAGGTCAAGCCGCACGGCATCATCGACAAGCTGAAGAAGAAGGCCCTGAAGGCCGCCTTCAAGCGCCTGCCGAAGAGCTGGCAGATCAAGCTCACCAAGTGGGCCAAGAAGGGCAAGGGCTACTTCACCAAGCAGTGGAACAAGCTTCCCAAGTGGCTCCGCAAGACGCTGACCCTGGGCGGCGTGATCTCCACGAAGGTCGCCATCGAGTGGCTGATCGACATCATCCTGTGAATTCCCGCCGCTAGCGGAATCCCAGGCTGAACGACGTGCGCCCCTGGTACGCTCCGGCGACCCGGGGCGCACGCCGTATATCCAGCAATTCCCGTACCACCGCAGCGAGTTACGGGAAGGCCACGGGTTGCCGGAGACACCCTAGGCGGGCCTTTCCCGGACTCGCCGCCGACCCCGGGACGCCGGCACCGCCCGTCCACGTAACCGAGGAGCAACCATGGCGCACGAAACACAGCAGGCTTCCGGAACCGACGAATCGCCGTTGAACCACACCTGGCCCGTACTGCTGTTCATCGTGGCGAACATCGGTACCGGCTTCGCCGCCGACCGCCCGGTCATCTTCTGGATTTCCGCGGCCGTCGGACTTCTCGGCATTCTGGCCACCATCGGCTGCCTGAAGAAGATGTGGAACATCCGGCACGAACAGCCCAGTGCCTATTTCTGGGGCCTGGTGCTCATCGCGTATTCGGCCTACCTCATCTATTCCCTCGCCGACCACGTCGTCTGATCCCGGACGAGGGGGCCGTGCTCACTACTTCCCCTTGTTCAGCACCCGGCTGACCGGGGTGATCAGCTGGAACACCGACGTGAGGGAGGTCGCCGCCCGGGCCACTTTCCCGTTGGGTCCCAGCTGATTCAGCTTGGCCAATTCCTCGTCCACGCTGAACAGCAGCGGACGGTCCGTCTGCGAGGCGTTCGCGGCAGGGTGGACGGCGGCCGAGGCCCCGGCAGCCAGCAGCAGGGCGGCGAACGTACGGTTCATTTTGGTCATGCCGTTCTCAACGACAGCGCGGCCCGATGGCAACCGCGGCCGCGAAACTCACACTTTATGACGCCCGGCCGCCGCCGTCGGTCCCGTTCCGCGATCGCCACAACCCCTCCGGGGGCCGAACTGTCTCCCTGGGCAAAGACACCTCGGGAACCCGCCGGACCACGGGCTCCCGGCGCAGAGAACGGACCTGCCATGCCCAGCGTGCAGCACACCAGTGGACCGACAAGGACGTCGAAGGAGGGGAAGCCGGCGGTGACCCCCGGGAACGCCACGAGCCCGGCCCACACCGTCCGTCCCGCCGGACGCAGGAGGTCCGCGCTCGCCTCGGCGGCCTGCTCGATACTGCTCGCGGCCGGCCTGGGTTCCCTGGACGCCGGCCCGGCCACCGCCGCCACGCCCGGCCTCCGCGGTGACTTCAACGGTGACGGCCACGGCGACGTGGTGGCCGCCTCGGACGGCGGGCCGGGCCGGATCACCGTGCTCTACGGCGCGGCCGCCGGCCTCGGCTCCCCACGAGCCGTCCTCGACCAGGAGTCGCCGGGCGTACCGGGCCACAACGAGGACGGGGACGGCTTCGGCCGGGCCCTGGCCGCCGGGGACTTCGACGCCGACGGTTTCAGCGACCTCGCGGTCGGCATCCCGCACGAAGTGGTCGGCACCGGCCCCTGGGAGGCCGGCTCGGTGACGATCCTTTGGGGCGGACCGTCCGGCCTGTCCGGCGGTACGCCGCTGCCGACCGGCGCGTCGGACCCCGAGGGCCCGTACAGCGCGGTCGGCGCGACCCTGGCCGCCGCGGACTTCACCGGTGACGGCCGCCCGGACCTGGCCGTCGGCCACGAGGGCGGAGTGCGGCTGCTCAAGGGCCCGTTCACCCGCACGGGCGCGAACACCGGCGTCAGCGTGCACCGGCTCCCCGAGGGGAGCGAGTGGATCGACGCCGTACGGGCCGCCGACATGAACGGCGACGGCCGCGCCGATCTGCTCGCCGAGGCGAATCCCCAGCCCGAGAACGACGCGGACACCTCCTCCGGCATCTGGTGGTTCCCCGGGGCGTCGGACGGGCTGGCGGCCGGCAAGGTGGTGCCCGGTCTGCCGGCCGGCGCACACCTCGCCGGCCGCAAGGCCTTCACCGCGGGCGACCTCGACGGCGACGGACGGGCCGATCTCGCGGTCGGCAGCCGGGGCGAGGACGCCGGCAGTGGCGGTGTGGGCGGCCGGGTGACCGTCGTGTACGGGGCGGCAGCCGGCCCCGGCACCGGGCGCCCGACGCTCTCCGTCGACCAGGACACCGAGGGCGCCCCCGGCACGGCCGAGCCCGAGGACGCCTTCGGCGGGGCGCTCGCCATCGGTGACGTGGACGGCGACCACATCGGCGACCTCGTGATCGGTGCCCCTGGGGAGACGCTCGGTTCGGGCACGGCGGCCGTGAAGTCGGCCGGTGCGGTGACCGTACTGCGCGGCTCACCCGGCGGACTCACGACGGCCGGGGCGCAGATGTACACCCAGGACAGCCCCGGAGTGCCCGGCGCCGCCGAGCCCGGCGACCGCTTCGGCGCGGCCCTGCTGCTCACCGACACCGACCGCGACACCCGGGCGGACCTCGTCGTGACCGCCGACGGCGAGAACGGCACCGGCATGGTCTGGCGCCTGCCCGGCAGCCCGGCCGGCCCGACCGGCACCGGCTCGGCGTACTACGGGGCTCCTGCCGCTCCTGCCGTACGGTTCGGGGTGCCGCTGGAGGGCTGAGCCGGCCCGCCGGCTGCCGGTGGCCTCCCGGGAGCGGCTTGCGCCGCGATGAGGCCGAGCAGTTCCGTGGTGGCCCCGCCGAGGTCCAGGAAGTCCCGCATGGCCTTCGTGAACACCCCGAACTTGCCCGCGGCGATCGCCCGCCAGCAGTCGGCGCCCGCCTGCCCGCCCCGTCGCTGCAGCTGCGCCCACCGCTGTTGGGCCCGCGGGTCCGGCAGCGGAAAGTAGCGGCCGGCTTCCGTCACGACCTGCTCGACGGCGATGCAGTGCGGACGGATCCGGCGGGCGGCGAAACCGCGGTCGGTGAGCGCCGACCTGTCCTGCAGCGCCGTGACGATCCCCAGCACCCCGGCCCCGAAGCGCCCCGTGAGGTTCCTTCCGCCGAGCCGGAGCCAGGCGTCCGTCTGTACTCCGAGGACCTGGGGCGAGGCGGCCGGGATCGCCTCCCGGGGCACCAGCCGCTCCTCGGTGAGCGAGGCCCGGGCGGGCCGTCCTTCGTCGCCGCCGGGCAGGCTCACCGTCGCGTTGAGCGCAAGAACGGCTCCGCAGGTCACGCCGACCAGCACCCGTCGCGCGACCACCCGCTCCCGCCGGGGCCCGGGCCGCCCCGACGTTCGCTGCACGCTCTTATCAACTGGCAGGGTTTTACGGGTAGTTGGCCCGTCAAGGGTAGTTCGACCACCCCGACGCAGCGCCCATCGCCCCACCCGCCGCGCCCCCGAACCCAGCAGAGCGGCCGCGGCGGAGACGAAGATCCCGAGCCCCAGGACCAGGGGCAGCAGGATCTCGGTGGCCGGCCAGATGCCGCCGGGCAGCCAATGACACGTGGAGCTCAGCGTGTTGAGCGGACCGAGGCAGCCGTCGAAGGACCCGAGCAGGAACAGGCCGGCCAGCCCGAGCAGCGCCGTGGTCCCGGCCGCCACGAGAGCGATGAGCAGCGGGAAACGGGCGGTGGACGCGGCGGTCAGCGCGGCTGTGACGGCCGTGGTACAGACCAGCACGATCAGCACGGACGCCAGGAAGACCAGCAGATAGGTGCCGTACCGCCGGTCGACCGGCGGCTGCCAGGTGTGCATCGAGGCCATGACCGCGACGATGCCGGCCCAGCACACCAGCGTGCCGACACCGGCGGCGTACAAGGGCCGTCGCAGCGGCGGCAGCACCGCGGGCCCGTGGGCCGGGCCGGGCGCCCCGCGCAGCGCACCGAGCACCCAGTGCGGCGTCACCGTCTCCCCGCTCCTCCGCCGTACCCAGCCGAGCAGCGGCAGCAGCCACAGCAGCGCAGCGGCCCACAGCATCATCGGGTCCGTACCGATCGGCAGCAGTATCGGCAAGGCCATCGCGATCGCCGACAGCGCACCCTCATGCCCGGGCACCGTGCCCGGCAGATCGTGCTCCAGCGCTTCCCGGATACCGGTCCCGGAGTACGCCCACCCCATGGTCAGCACATGGCCGTCGGCCTGCCACCAGGCGTACCACAGGGCGAACACCGCCCAGGTCGCCGCCAGCCCGAGCAGCATCGCCGGACGCAGCGTGCGGCCCCGCCACGACCGCACCGACAGCTCCGCGTACTGCGCGGTCCAGCACAGGATGCCCACGCTCATCACGATGAGCAGGGCGAACGCCTCCGGATGCCGCGGCAGCCACCGCGTGCTCCCGGACGTCGTGCTCATCAGCAACTCGCCCACGACGAGCCCCACTCCGAGCCACCACCCCGCACGCAGCCCCGACGGCACCCGCCCGCCGGTCAGCACCGCACGCGCCACACCGCGCCACAACGCCACGCCCGGAATCGCCGCGATCAGGCCCGCGAGCAGGGCCGTCAGCGGCCCGAGCAGCCATCCCTGCCGCACGCCCGGCAACAGGTCCGTCATCTGGTCGCCGACGATCGTCGACGTGGCACCGGCGACGAAGAGGGTGCCGGCGTGCGGCGCGAACAGCTCCCGCGGATCGCTGAGCGACGCGACCCGCCGGTCCCAGGAGGGATGCGTCCGCCACCACGCGACGAACGACCCCCAGAGCCGGCGAAAACCGGAAGCCGGCGAGGACCCCGGGCCGCGCCACGCCCCGGCATCCGCGCCCCAGGCAAGTGCGTCCAGGTCCGCATAGGTCTCACGGGTCCGCAGGACATCCGCCCGGGCGAGATGGACGAACGCGATCATCGCGGCCGACAGCACCAGTTCATGCGCCATCCCGAGCCGCTCCGCGGGCCCGAGGACCGCCGACGCCGCGGACGACCGGAGGTCCAGCGCGATCCAGACCAGGTACGCCGGCAGCACAGCGACCAGGAACACGCGCCAGAGGGCGACCGTGGCGTACGTGACGTCGACATCCCGATTACGGATGTGCGCGAGCTCATGCAGGACCACCGCACGGAAGCCCGCCGGATCCTGCCGTCTGCGCGCCACCAGCCCGCCGTGCAGACAGACCGTATGGCGCCGCAGCCGTCCGAACACCACCGCACCGGCCGTGACCTCCGCCGGCGCGATCACGAACCGCGGCGGACGACCGGACAGCCCGGCCACCTCGACCAGCTCGTCCAGCACCGCACGCAACTCGCCCCGGCCGTCGGCCCGTCCGCCGCCCGGCCCCTCACCGGCTCCCTCGAGAGGTCTCCCTTCCACCGGAACGACCCGCCCGCGGCGGCCCTTCCAGCGTGGCAGCATCCAGTAGAGCCCGCCCGCCGCGGCGAGGAGCGCACCGAGCACGACGACCGGCACCCATCCCGCGGCCGACGGGACGAAGCGGTCCAGACAGTTCTGGTACGCGTCACCGGCGCGCACCGTGGTCAGCGCGATGCCCAGGTAGTCGCTGTCCGGATCGGCTCCGGCCGCGAGCGCACACCCGACCCGGATGTTGCGGGGATCGGCGACCGACTCCACGATCTTGTCCGTCACGGTGGCACTGCTGGTCACGAACAGCACCATCAGCAGGACGAAGCGCAGCCCCGTGCCGGCCCCGAGGACACGCTCGTCCACACCCGGCCCGGCAGCCGGCCCCACGCTCACCCGACGCCCCGCCCATCCATTCCCGATTGCTTTCCCGCCCTCACTCACGACGGCCGCCCCTACGCCTCGGGCCCCGGCTCCCCGGACCTGTCGTCCCCGCCGGCCCCACCGGCCCCGCCCTCCTGCGCCAACTGCCGTTGCGGCGGCGGTAGCACCAGCCGCGCCACCACCCGCTCGGCCAGCGCGGTCGCCGTCTCCGACGCCAGCCCGCTCTCCGCCCCCAGCTCCAGGACCCGCTGCCGTACCGACTCCAACTGCTCCGCCGTCAGTGGGGGAACGACCCTGACCGCCGCGGGCCGGCGCGCCACCCTGCGCAGCCACGCCTTCGACCGGCGGCCCACGTTCTCGACGGCCGCGCCCGCCACCTTCCGCGCCGCCTCGTCCAGCGCCAGCCACACCACCGGCGTCACCAGCGCCGTGACCTCCTGCACCCCGAACCCGAGAGGCTCCCGGGCCCGCCCCCGCCCCCTCAGCCGCGCCACGGCCCGCTCGTCATCGATCCGCAACAGCCCTTCCACCAGGACGACTTCGTCCGGCGCGACATCGCCGACGACCTCCCGGACCACCTCCCGCACCGGGACCCCACCCCGGCCACCCCCGCCGACCCGGGCCCCCGCGCCCTGCCCGCCCGCAGTACGACCGTCAGTCCCCCGCACCGATTCCATCCGCCCCAGCCCCCTCGTCGCCCTCAACCTCACCCCGAACGAACGACCCACCGCCCCCACATCGTAGTAACGCCCTCTCTCCGGTGCCTCCGACAGCGGGCTTTCCGTCTTGGCAAGATGGCCGCAACAGGGGGAAACCCTGGGGAAGTCCGAGAAGGGTCCGAGGCACCATGGCCGTCGTCCACCACACCACCCTCAAGCCCGGCAAACTGGAGCTGCTCACCTCATGGCTGCCCACGCAGCCCTGGTACCTCGGCACCGGGAGTGCGCCGGACCTCACCAAGGCCGGGGGCTTCCGGCTCGACGATCCGGAAGGTGAGGTCGGCCTCGAATTCATGGCCGTCACCGACGCGTCCGGCGACCTGCCGGTCACGTACCACGTTCCGCTCAGTTACCGGGGCGCGCCGCTGGAGGGCAGTGCGCACGCGCTCGTCGGGAACACGGAGCACGGGGTGCTGGGCCGCCGTTGGATCTACGACGGCACTCACGACCCGGTCCTGATAGCCCAACTCTTCGCCCTTGTCACCGGACAGGCGCAGGCCCAGGACCAGGATGCGAGCGACGCCGTCGACCCGTCCGTCACCGCATCGTTCACCGCCGCCGCAACCACAGCGGCGAGCGTCAGCGGCGACGGTTCGGTCGCGCTCACCCTCGTGGACGTGCTCAACGGACCGCGCGGCACCGACGCCCTCGTGGCCACGGAGCCCAGCAGGCACCTCACCCTTTCCCTCCACCGTGTGCTTCAGCCGCAGCGCGGGGGCGACTCAACTCCCGGCGACCCGAAGGCGATTGGGCACGTCACCGCTGGCTGGCAGCTGCCCGACGGCAGCACCGCACACGGTCCGTTCGTCTCCGTCCATGACGGTGCGCCGGGCCGCACCACCGCATAGCGGGGAATAGCGGGGGAGTGCCGGGGGGTGGACCGACAACCCGTATGTGCCGGGCCGACCGCCCATACGGCACAGAGCGGCAGAAGGCTCATCCGGCGGGGGACTGATGCCCGCCGTGCAGGTTGCGGCAGGTAGCCTGCCCCGGTCAACATCCCGTTGATCTTCAGCCACAGTCGAGCAGTCCACCATGGGGGACCCCGGAATGTCCGCACCACCGCCGTACCAGAACCAGCCGCCGCACCAGCAGTACGGCTATGCGCAGCCGGTCCAGCCGCCCGTCCAGCAGCCCTACGGACAGCAGCCGTACGGACAGCAGCCCTACGGACACCCGCAGCCCCCCGGCGGTCCCCAGCGGCCGCCGCAGCGCAGCCCGTTGCGGGGGCTCATCACCGCCGTCGTCATCCTGGCCATCTTCGGCGGCGGGGCCTGGTACGTGTGGGACTACAACACCAATCCCAACGGCGGTAAGGCCAAGGAGGAGGCCGATCGGGTCGCCCGGCGCGAGGCGGCGGACAAGAAGTACAACCCCAAGATCGGCGACTGCGTCAAGATCAAGGACCCCCAGGGCGAGCCGGTGACGCTGATCGTCGACTGCGGTTCCGCCGATGCCGAGTACAAGCTGGGCGAGCGGCTGGACGGGCCCGCCCAGAAGTGCGGGCCGAAGTGGGACTACGGCATCGAGTACGTGGGCCGCCACACCGCCAGCTACACGTTGTGCTTCAGCAAGGTCTGATCCGCCGCTCGCGGCTGCTTGCTCATCGCGTGTCCCGCTCATCAGGTGACGCCGGACGTCGCCCGTTTCCTGCGGGCGGCGGTCGGCTTCGGCCGGCTTCGAGGAACGGGGGGACGACGGACATGGACATCGATGCCGCGGTATTCGACGTATTCGGGACGTTGACCGACTGGCGGTCCGGGGTGACGGAGGCGCTGAACGCCTGACGGGGCGGTAAGTCTGCCGGGCAGGCCGCCCCGCCAGGTTGAGATGGTGCCGCCGACTCAGCCGATCAAGGGGATCCACCGCTGGTCGTCGGACCCGGTGCACGGTGCGAGGGCTACCGCGCTGCGATTGCCGGCATCGGCAATGCAACCCCGTGCGAACTTACGGCTGATGAGGGCCGAGCCCTCGTCTCTGTTCGCGTAGTCCCAGTACTGGGCCTGGATTCCGGAATTGCAGTCCTCCAGGGCGATCTGCTGTCCGATAGCCTTGGCCGTGACGCACCGGCCGGGGTGGATGGCGCTTTCCAGCTGGTAACCCTGGAACCTTCCGGACTTCAAGTAGAAGTCCTGAGTTCCGGAGATGTCGGGAGTCCAGGACTTGAGGGTGTCGTTTCCGAAGGCGTCGAGGTTGCGGTCGCTACCGACGTTCTGGAACGTGTACCGCACGTCCGGCCGGATCGTCGGGACGGTCGCCGCCTGGGCGCTGCCGGTGCTCAACAGACCCATGCTCAGCAGGGCGGATGCGGACAGAACGGCGGCGATGGCCTTGCGACTTGCCACGGGCTCCTCCTGACCTGGTGACGCTGTGCGCGTCACGCGAAAAGGTTGATTGTGCACTTTCCCAAGGCATGTGCCTCGGAAAGGAACCTATGGCTGGCCGCGGCCCGCCCGGAAGCCGAGTTCCGGACGTCGAACAGGCCGAGCGGTTTCCCGTTCAAACGAATTGCATTCCCAGAGGAGTGGCTTTACGGCAAGGGGTCGTTCGGCCTGTCCGAAGGCCGCCCGTACGGCACGCCGGCCGGTTCGGCCGAATGCGGAGAATTTCCGGCCAGTACTCGGTCGTCAGTATGCGGGGCCGGACGGGAAAGGATAGGGGACGGCCGCTACGGGGGCGGGAACGGCCCGCTGATCTCCACGCCCGGGAGGGAGGTTTGCTCCGACGGTTGCGTCGTGATCAGGGCGCGTGCGAGGTGGTGCGAAACCCGTCCCTCGGCGCGAAACGGTGCGCGACGGCGACGGCGTACGTGGCCGGATCCCGGCAAAGCGTGACATCGCCGCAGGTGTCGGTGTAAAGCTGCCGGGTGCGAAGGGCGGGCGCCCGGGGGAGAGGGAGGTGTCCGCGCGGGGTCAGTCCGTCCGTGGGCCGAGAGCGCCCGCGGGGATGTGGGTGCGGGCCGAACTGGTGATGCGGTAGCGGCCGTTGGGTACGGGCGCCGCGGTGACATGGACGGCGAGCGGGCCGGCCCACTCGTACTCGCGTTTCGCGGCGTGCTGCGCCAGTACGTCGGTGAGCCGCTGGCCTATCTGGCCGCCCTGCGCGGCCAGTTCGTCATGGACCTCGGGTGCGAGTTCGACCGTGTACTCATTGGGCACGAGGACGCGGTGCTGGCTGCAGACGACCGCGTGGTCGTCGCATTCACGCCGCAGGTCGTCGCACAGCTCGACGGGGTCGTTCCCGGCGATCTTGGCGATCAGCGCGCTCTCGCACTCCTCCACTACCTGTTCCATCTGCTTCAGGAGTCCCATGGAAGGGCGCGTGCCCGGGAGTGCCGGGTGCATGCGGACACAAGAACTCCAGGTGAACGCACAACCCTTCACATCCTTCGCGGGTCTCGTGATCGGAGTCAGTGGACTCCACGACCGATCCGGGTCCCGCCGGGCGTCTTCCACGCCGGCGGTTCCCCTTTCTCATTCGAGGAACACATGCGCATTCGTGCCACTGCCGCCGCACTGTCCGGCGCCCTGGCCATATCCGCCCTCGCGATCCCGGCCGCACAGGCCGCGGACGCCCCGGGCGCCGGCGCCGCCAAGGCGCAGCTCTCGTCGTTCGCCGCGCAGTCCCCCGCCGTAGCAGGGGCGGACGACGCACAGGGAGACACCAAGATCACGAACGTCACCGTCAACGGCGGCAAGGACATCGTGGTCGGCACCAGCCTGAAGAAGACGTACACCGTCTCCGTCACCGCCACCGACCCGGCCGGCATCTACGACGGTTACGCCTTCCTGTGGCACGGCACCGACCTGGATTCCAAGACCGGTGTGGACGGTGCCATGACCCCGGGCACCGACCACGGCAGCTGCAAGCAGGTCAACGCCACGACCTCCACCTGCTCGGTCACCCTGGTCGCCGACCCCGCCTCCACGATCTACGGCAACCTCCTCGCCGGCAGGTGGCACGTCTACGCGGCCGCGGTGGGCAAGGACGGTGACTACACCATCAAGGACACCTACAAGTCCGGCTGGGTGAAGCGTGCGTCCAAGCTGACCACGAACGCCGGGCCCGAGCCGGTGAAGGCGGGCGCGACCCTCACCGTCACCGGCGCCCTGACCCGGGCGAACTGGGACAACGACACGTACGGCGGGTACGGCAACCAGTCCGTGCAGCTGCAGTTCCGCAAGCAGGGCGCCAGCAGCTACAGCACCGTCAAGACCGTGACGTCGGACAGCCGCGGCAACCTGAAGACGACCGTGAAGGCGTCGGCCGACGGTTACTGGCGCTACGTCTTCGCCGGCACGCCGACGTCGTCGGTGGCGACCTCCACGAGCGACTACGTCGACGTGAAGTAACGCGCCGAGGTGAGGTCCCCGGCCGCGCGAGGTGACTCGCCGAGGTGAAGTCGGGGAAACCGGGGCGGGGCGGCCGGTTGACGGCCGCCCCGCCCGCAGTCTTTGGCAGCGGGGCCGTGGCGCCGGCCCCGCTGCCGCTCACGCCCCCGTGACGCCGTCGATGCGCTCCCGGAGCAGGTCCGCATGGCCGTTGTGGCGCGCGTACTCCTCGATCATGTGGACCAGGATCCAGCGCAGCGAGACGTCCTGGCCGCCGACATGGCCGGCCTCTCGTTCCGAGAGCCGGCCGGAGTCGTCCAGGGAACGGCCCGCGAGCAGCTCGCGGCTCCGGGCGACTTCCGCCCGCCAGGCCGCCAGCGCCTCGTCGATCCCGCGCCCGGCAACGAGTGCAAAGCCGTCGCCCGCCCCCTGGCCGTGGTCATCGCCGAAGACCGCGGGCACGTCCTGGCCGGCGAACACCCGCTGGAACCAATTGCGTTCCACCTCCGCCATGTGCTGCACCAGGCCCAGCAGCGTCATCGGTGACGGCGGCACCGAGGCCGCCCGCAGCTGCTGATCGTCAAGCCCCTCGCACTTGAGGGGGAGCGTGGCGCGGTGGAAATCCAACCAGGCCTCCAACGTGGCGCGTTCATCGGCGAGCGGTGGCGGTACGGTGCGTCCGTCCGGTGTCATGACCATGAACCACACCTTCGCACAGGGGGCGGGGCAGGGCAGGGGCTTGTCCTCCTCCTCGATCACTCCTCGATGGCACCGCCGATGCGGCGGAGGTGCTGCCGGAAGGTGTAGGTGGGGTCGGCGGCGCGGCGGGCCAGGTAGTCGTCGAAGGCCGTTTGGTCGCGCAGGGTCTGGCCGGCGCGGATCTTGCGGGCCTGGTCGCGTTCGGTCCGCCGGATCTCGTGTGCGGTGGCGAGGACCTCTTCGGCATGTTCGGCGGCGAGGAACAGCACACCGTCGTCATCACCGAAGACCAGGTCGTCCCGGCCCACCAGGTGCTCCCCGAACCGTGCCGTCGTGAGCGCCTCGGGCTCCCGCTCGTCGAGCCGTACCGGGCCGGGCGGGCAGGCGCCGTAGCTGAATACCGGGCGGCCGATGTCCACCAACTCCGGTGTGTCGCGGTGCAGGCCCCACACCACCAGCCCCGCCACACCCGCCGCTTCGGCCTCCAGGACCGTCAGGTCACCGATACACGCTTCGTCCGTCCGCCCGCCGTTGTCGATGACCAGTACGTCGCCCGCTTCGGCCTGGGCGAACGCCTCCAGGAAGACGTCCACACTGCCGTAATGGCGCACCGGCAACGCGCGGCCGGCGACCCGCTGACCGGGGACGACGGGGGCGATACCGGCCGGTGCCGTACGCAGCGGTGCGCCACGGCGGACGCATGCGTCGGCCACCAGTGGGGTGGACAGGTCGGTGAAGGAACTCAGCATGTGCGATCCCCGCTCTCTGACGTGCGGCTTCCAAGATCTCTTACCGGCCGGGACTCTACGCGTCGGCGCCGGACCGTGGTGAGGAGTGCCGGCCGGTCCTCCTGCTGGCTCATCGCCCGCTCGGGGCCCCGTGCTGGAGCAGTCCCTCGGTGAAGTCCTCGGTCGCCGGTGCGTGCCGTGAGGTGTACGGACACGTCCAGTCCCGCTCCGTGAACCGGCCGGAGAAGTGCCGTGCGGGCTGCTCGTATTCATACTCGGTGAAGCTCGGATTGACGGAACCGTTGTTCGTGGTCTCGCGCCGGCGAATGGCGCCCTGCATCGAGTAGAACTTCTCACCGAGAAGCATGAACTGGGCCAGGGAGTTGAAAGCGATCGCCGCCGTCGAGAAGCGACGGCTCGCCCTGGACGCGCCCGGGTGCATTCCCACGACGAAGAACGCGTGGCCGCCCGTGTGAAATCCGAAGTTCGGTGTGCGGGGATCGGACGAGGCGCCCTTGTCCAGCCCGAAGGTGCGGCTGTCGAGGTCATGCATGAGCTGGAGGTGCCGCCATATGAGGCCCTCGTAGGTGAGCTCGTCCACGGTCCCCGGCTCGTCGAACGTCGCGACGAACGTACGGAAGCTCTGGTCCGACAGCAGCGGCCGCACGGTCTCCACATATTCCAGGAGGTCGCGGTAATTCTCCCGGGCCGACCTTTCGTCGCCCATTCTTCGGTAGTGCCGGTGTGTGATGGTGTCGCGTTTGAGTGCGGCGCGGGCGCCCAGGCAGCTGAACTCCCGGGTTTGAATGAAGCGGTCCAGTTGGCTGCGTATGGCTGCGGTGCTGCGCAGGGCGGTATCGGGTTCAGTCATCGTGAGACCTTGCCTTGGCTGGATGTGAGCGCTTGATGTCAGCGGTGTGGGCGGGCCCGGATGCGTCCCCTGCTTCAGGGGTGCCGTCGGCGTGCCGGTGGGGGAGCGCAGGGCACCGTGGCTGCTGATCGCCGCCCTCCCGGGACGTGATCAACGGCTGACCGAATCGACACTGAGGTGCACGAGTCCCCTAGGCAATACCTAAAGCGGACAAACTGTGGCTCATGGCGGCATCCAGCCTCAGGACGGGCAGCCCGGTCCGGTCATGAGAAGCGCCTGTGCGGCGGCCTGGGGTGGAGTCGGTGCCGCCTTTCCGTGGGGCTGTGGGTGCGCCATGTCGCAACTTGCCGAAACGGTAAGGGCGTTGGGGTTCGGTATTTCATCGGGCGGCATGTAGTGATCGCTTGCGGTGATGATCGCCGGGGTCGACCGGACTGTCCGCCCGAGTCGTATCCACCGAGGGGGCGGATCCCCACTCCCGTCCCGCCGCAACTACCCCGAATGCCGACTCCGAGCAATACCCGCCAGGCCAATTTATCCGCTGCGAATGTTCAAATTTTCGCCAACTCGAATTCTAGAATTTCCGGCCCGTACGAGTAATCGGTCGGTAGCTCTCCGGTGTGCAGGGGGCGCTGTGAGGCTCAACTGGGCGCCCCGTGCCGCCCGAATGGCCCGACGCTAAATCTCTGTATCGGGCACGCATTTCCTCCGAATGTAACTATTCAGTCAACGGCTCTTTGCAGGGCTCTGAATGCTCTCTAATCTGAGGCAACTTTTCGGCCAGCCCTGTCTTGAAAGGCCTCCTATGGCAAGCGTTGACCAGATCGCTCCCCTGAAGACACGCGATCCGGGCTCCCTCCGCAGGGACGTGGGACTGATCGGCCTGATGTGGGCCTCGGTCGGTTCGATCATCGGCTCCGGTTGGCTGTACGGAGCAGAGAAAGCCGTGGTCGTGGCGGGCCCGGCCGCGATCATCTCCTGGAGCATCGGCGCGGTCGCGATCGTGCTCCTGGCCCTGGTGCACGCCGAACTCGGCGGACTCTTCCCGGTGGCCGGCGGTACGGCGCGGTACCCGCACTACGCCTTCGGCGGCCTGGCCGGCATGTCGTTCGGCTGGTTCTCCTGGCTCCAGGCCGCGACCGTGGCTCCCATCGAGGTCGAGGCCATGATCGGTTACGCCGGTCACTGGTCCTGGGCCCAGGGCTTCCTGCATGCCAATGGCACCCTCACCACCAGCGGTTTCATCGTGGCCGTCATCCTGATGGCGGTCTTCGTCGCGGTGAACTTCCTCGGTGTGAAGGTCCTCGCCCACACCAACAGCGCCGCCACCTGGTGGAAGATCGCCGTACCCCTCGGGGCGATCTTCGTCATCGCGGCGACCAACTTCCACCCGCACAACTTCACCTCGCACGGCTTCGCGCCGTTCGGCGCCAAGGGCGTCCTCAGCGCCATCAGCACCAGCGGCATCATCTTCGCGCTGCTCGGCTTCGAGCAGGCCATCCAGCTGGCCGGCGAGAGCCGCAACCCCAAGCGTGACCTGCCGCGCGCCACGATCGGTTCGGTCGTGATCGGCGCCGTCATCTACACGCTCCTGCAGGTGGTCTACATCGGCGCACTGCCGCTGGCCTCCTTCGCGCACGGCTGGGCCAAGCTGGACTACGTCGGCATCAGCGGCCCGTGGGCCGGTCTGGCCACCGTCATCGGCCTGGGCTGGCTCGGCTGGGTCCTGTACGCGGACGCCATCGTGTCCCCCGGCGGCACCGGCCTCATCTACACCACCTCCACCTCGCGCATCTCCTACGGCCTGAGCAAGAACGGCTACGCCCCGAGGCTGTTCGAGCGCATCGACAAGCGCGGTGTGCCGTGGTTCGGCCTGATCATCTCCTTCCTGACCGGAGTGATCTGCTTCCTGCCGTTCCCGAGCTGGCAGGAGCTGGTCTCCTTCATCACCTCGGCGAGCGTCCTGATGTACGCCGGCGCCCCGCTCGCGTTCGGCGTCTTCCGCGACCGCCTGCCGAACCGCGAGCGTCCGTACCGCCTGCCCGGCGGCAACATCATCTCGCCGCTGTCCTTCGTCGTGGCCAGCCTGATCATCTACTGGGCCGGCTGGGAGACCCTGCAGCGGCTCGGCTGGGCGATCATCCTCGGGTACGTGCTGCTCGGCAGCTACGCCTGGTACGCGACGAAGAAGCAGCTGCCGAACGCGCCCCGGCTGGACTGGAAGGCCGCCCAGTGGCTGCCGGTCTACCTGCTCGGCATGGGCCTCATCGCCTGGCAGGGCGGCTTCGGCGGTCAGGGACACATCCCGATGTGGTGGGACATCGTGCTCGTCACGGCGTTCGCGCTGGGCATCTACTACTGGGCCCGCAGCACCGCGGTTTCGACCGAGGCCATCGAGCAGAACATCGAGGAGGTCGCGGTCGTGGACGAGGGCGGCCACTGACCGCACTCGACCCTCCACCTGAACGACCAAGAGCCGATGGGCCCGGCCGGTTTTCCGGCCGGGCCCATCGGTCTTCGCACGGGCGTCCGGCGGCTTCCGCGCCGGCCTCTGCTTTTCCTCGTCAGGATGCCGAGGCCGGGATCCCGCTATCCGTCCGCCTTCTCCTGCTCGTCCGCCGCTGCTCCCTGCACCCCCTTGAGCACCGCCAGGGCGGCTTCCACGCGCTCCTGCGTTGCGGCCTTGCTGAGGCCCGCGTCGGTGAGCAGCCCTGAGCCGTTCTCGTGCTCCAGGAGTGCCAGCAGGATGTGTTCGGTGCCGATGTAGTTGTGACCCAGCCGCAGGGCCTCGCGGAAGGTGAGTTCGAGGACCTTCTTCGACTCGGCGTCGAACGGGATGAGCGCGGGGACCGGTCCACCGGACGGAGGCAGGGCCGCCGTCGCCGCCTCCCGGACGGCGTCCAGCGACACGCCCTGGTCGAGGATCATCTTCCCCGCGAGCGCATCGGGTTCGTCGAGCAGCCCGAGGACGAGGTGCACGGTGCCGATCTCACCGTTGCCCGCCGCATGGGCCTCCTTCTGGGAGGCCACCACGACGCTCCTCGCCCGCGTGGTGTACCGGCTGAAGCCCTGGCTCGGGTCGAGGTCCGAGTCGCCCGACGTCTTCGGCACGAACCGCTTCTGGGCGGCCTGGCGGGTGACGCCCATGCTCTTGCCGATGTCCGTCCAGCTGGCGCCGGAACGCCGGGCCTGGTCCACGAAGTGGCCGATGAGGTGATCGGCGATGTCGCCGAGGTGGTCAGCGGCGATCACCGCGTCGGTGAGCTGGTCGAGGGCGTCCGGGTGGGCCTTCTTGATGGCCTCGATCAGGTCGTCGAGGCGTACGGGATGGGTGGGTGCGCCTGGATTCGTCATGTGACAACCGTAGGTTGACAGTAGAGCGGGTGTCAACCCGTGGTTGACGATGGCTGGATCCGGGGCGAAATCGGGTCGCGCGAGGTCAGGGAGAAGGCCACGATGGCGTGCGAGGCCCGTTCCGGGGCGACTCTCCCGGACGGTGGCGAAGGGGGCAATCGGTGTCGAGGGCGCAGGGCTTCACGTACGAAGAGGAGGGTGACGGCGTCGTGGTGTGGCACCACGGGCGGCGGGCGGCGGTGCTGCGCGGCGATCGGGCCGGGCAGTTCCTGCGCGAAGTGACTTCCGGGGACGCCCAGTTGGTGATGGCGCGGTGGACGGGCAACTACCGCAGGGGGAACGAACGGTCGGCGCGCCGCCATCCGCGCAATGCCGCCGGCCGCTGACGGCCTGCGTCGCGCACCGACGAAAAGCGTCCCGGCGCCGACGCCGACCTCGATGTCCGTTCATCGAGGTCCGCGCGGTGCCGGGACGCCCTGGTGCCCGGTGCCCGATGCCGTGAGCCGGCTAGGGGCTTACTTCACGTTCACGCCCGCCCAGGCGGCGCCGACTGCCGTGTACTCGGCGCTGGTCGTGCCGTACAGGTCACCGGCCGCCTTCAGGGTCGCGGTGCGCGCGGCCTTGTAGTTGGTGGTGGAGGTCATGTACGTGGTGAGGGCCTTGTACCAGATCTTCTCGGCCTTGTCCCGGCCGATGCCGGTGACCTTGGAGCCGTCGACGGTGGGGCTGTTGTAACTGACGCCGTTGATGGTCTTGGCGCCGCTGCCCTCGGAGAGCAGGTAGAAGAAGTGGTTGGCGACGCCGGACGAGTAGTGCACGTCCTTGTTGCCGACCGTGCTCGACCAGTAGTCCGCCGAGCCGCCGTCCTTGCTGGGCTTGTCCATGTAGCGCAGCGGGGTGCCGTCACCGTTGATGTCGATCTTCTCGCCGATGAGGTAGTCGCCCGGGTCGGTGGCGTTCTTGGCGTAGAACTCGGCCGAGGTGCCGAAGATGTCGGACGTCGCCTCGTTCAGACCGCCGGACTCACCGCTGTAGTTGAGACCGGCGGTGGCCGCGGTGACACCGTGGCTCATCTCGTGGGCGGCCACGTCGAGGGCGGTCAGCGGGTGGCTGTTGCCGCTGCCGTCGCCGTACGTCATGCAGAAGCAGCCGTCGTCCCAGAAGGCGTTGACGTAGCTGTTGCCGTAGTGGACGCGGGAGTATGCGCCCTTGCCGTCGTTGCGGATGCCGTTGCGGCCGAAGGTGTTCTTGTAGAAGTCCCAGGTGACCGCCGCACCGTAGTGGGCGTCGACACCGGCGGTCTGCCGGCCGCCGCCCCAGACGTCGTCCGCGTCGGTGAACAGCGTCCCGGTGCCGGACGTCCGCTGGTTGAGGTCGTACGTCTTGTGGCCGCCGCGGGCACCATCGGTGAGCTGGTACGTCGACCCGCTCTTCGTGGTGGTCAGCGGTACCTTGCCGCTGTAGGTGCTGGTACCGGTGCCGGTCTCGATCGCCTCGTCCTCGAACAGCTTCTTGCCGGTGGCCGCGTCCGTGATGACGTGCAGTGCGCTGGGGGTGCCGTCCTTCTGGGTGCCGGTGACGACGGTCTCGTACGCGAGGACCGGCTTGCCCGAGGCGGCCCAGATCACCTTGCGCGGCGTGCCGGAGGTGCCGGTCTCGGTGTCCTTCTTCGCCGCGGCAGCGCTGAGGGCGCTCTTCTTCGCGGCGGAGGGGGCGAGCGCGGCGGTCGTACTGGCCACGGATATCCGGGACTTGGTCGCCTTGGTGACGCTGCGGGTGCCGTTCTTGGCCTGGTGCACCACCAGGTCACCGCCCAGAACGGGCAGGCCGGCGTAGGTGCGGTCGTAGCGGGTGTGCACCGTGCCGTTCGCGTCCTTGATGACGTCCCGGACGACGAGCTTCTCCTTCGCGCCAAGGCCGATCTTGGCGGCGATCGTGGCGGCGCTGCTCTGCGCCTCCTGCAGCGCGGATACCCGCTGAGCTGCGGAGAGTTGGACCGCCGACGCGCCGGTCGCGCGGTCCGCCTGCGCACTGGCCGATCCGGCCTGGACGCCGACCGCGACCATCGCGGCAGAGGCGACCAGGGCGGCAGCGCGCAGGGTGTTCTTGCGGGGGGTGGACGAAGTCCGTCTCAACTCGGTCTCCCTTGTGAGGGCCGCGGGGTCGCGGCCCAAGAGGTGGGGCCGGGCAGCCGAGGGGTGGGGTGCCCGGTGGAGGAGTGAATCGACCGAAGATTGCCACGAGTTGAGATCGATTGACAGATGTTCAACAAGCAAGAAACTGCGAATTTACGAATCGGACCGTTTCCTGACAGGTTTTGTCCCGCAGTGCGGCGTCTTGTGGACGCCCGGCTGTGCTTGCGGCCCCCGCCGACGTGACTCCTGCTGCTCGCGCCCACCACATGCCGCAGGACGCACACCCACCACAGCCCACGGGAACAGAGCGCATCGGCACGTTCACCGACCGTGTGCCGCCCGGGGGAGGGTATTCCTGCACCTGCCAACCACGGCGCAGCGCCCTAGGCTGAACGCCAAGGCACACGGTGAGGCGGTGGCGTGCCCATGGCACTACGACACCAGCTGATCAGGACCCGGCGGGAGACGGTATGGGCCGTCCTGGCGGACGGCTCGCGCTACCAGGACTGGGTGGTGGGAACGGTCCACTCGCGCCCGAAGGACGACAACTGGCCGCAGCTCGGCTCCGCCCTTGCCTACACGTTCCGGCTGGGCCCGTGGGCACTCGACGGCCAGACCATCGTCCGGTGCAGCGAGCCACCGCGACGGCTCGAGCTGGAGATCGACAGCGGCCGGCTCGGCACCGCACGCATCGCCCTGGAACTGCGCCCCTGGGGCGAGCACACCGTGGTCATCGCCGACGAGCACCCGCTGACCGGCCCGAGCGGACGGCTGCACAATGCCGGCGTCGACATGCTGCTCCAGCTGCGCCACCGCCGCATGCTCGCCAACCTGGCCAAAGTGGCGGAAGACGCCGACCAGGGAGAGGACGCCGACCAGGGAGGGGGCGAGGCGGGGGCCAGGTAGCGCTCCCCGGCGGGAAGCGCGCGGTCGGTCGGCGGGCCCCGGTCAGTCGGCGGGCTTCTCCCATACGGAGACGTGCCGGTCGCTCTCGCTCGTGAAGGGCCCCTTCCCCCAGCCGTCCCACCGCTCGCGCAGCCGCAGCCCCGCCAGTTGAGCCATCAGATCGAGCTCCGAGGGCCAGACGTACCGGAACGGGATCGACCGGTACTCCCCGCGGCCGTCGACGACATCGACGTAGTTCGAGCTCATGGCCTGAGTGGCGACGTCGTAGAGATCGAAGGCCCAGCTGGTCGGGCTCACCTTGAAGGGCACGGCGTTCTGGCCGGGTGGCAGCCGTCTCAGCTCCGGAACGCCGACCTCGATGACGAAACAGCCGCCCGGTGCGAGGTGGGCCGCGACGTTGCGGAAGCACGCCACCTGTTCCGCCTGGGTCGTCAGATTCATGATCGTGTTGAACACGAGATACGCGAGGGAGAACGTCCCCGGTACGCGCGTCGTCGCGAAGTCGCCGATCGTCACGTCGATCGCCTCGGCGCCCGGCTTGTCCCGCAGCCGCGCGACCATCGCCCGTGACATGTCGATACCGTGCACCGGCACCCCGCGGCGCGCCAGCGGCAGGGCGATCCGCCCCGTCCCGATGCCCAGCTCAAGGGCCCGGCCTTCACCGGCCAGCCCCGCCAGCACGTCGACCGTCTCGGCCACGACGTCCGGGGCGAACATGTCCCCCGAGGATGCGTCGTACCTGGCGGCGACCTGCTCTCCGAAATACCCGTCCTTATCGTCCAGTTCATCCACCATGCGACCGTACCGCGGAGCCGCTTCCGCACGCTCTTCGTTTTCGGTGGCCGGGCCGGGCCGGGACCTGGCCCCGGCCTCGGACTCGGACTCCGACTCGGTCCCGGACCGGTGCGAGATCGCACCGGCGTCAGTCGCGCATCGGCCGGTCGAGGAGCGGGGTGAGCTCGGCATCGGTCGCCGGCCTGAGGGTCGTCAGCAGCTGCCGGGCCCCGGACAGGCCGGTGCGGCCGCTGCCCTGGACGGTCACCGTGTGGACCAGCCCGTTGCGGCGCAACCGCAGCTCCCGCCGCTTGTAGTCGCCCTCGTGGACGACCAGTTGGCGGCCGTCCCCGTCGTCCGAGCAGTGGATCGCTTCGCCGAACGGGACGGGACAGCCGCGCGCATCGGAACGCCGGGTGTCGTGCCCGATCCGCTCCACGGAGAGGTGCAGGTCCGGGGCGCCGGGGCGTGCGTAGGTCGCGCCGAAGGAACTCTCGCTCGCTCCGACGTCTTCCAGCGCGTATCCGGAAGGGGGGTCACCGACCCGCAGCAGGGCGCGGTCGACGCCGTTGGCGGTGAGCCACTCGGTGAGCGTGGGCGGCTGGGCGGCCTGCCAGGCGAGGTACGAGCCGCCGGCCGCGAGGAGGGCCGCGGCGGCGAGCGTGGCCGGCCGGGCCCAGGCGCCCGGGAGGAAGAAGGCGGCGCCCAGCGCGTACCAGAGGCCGCCCCAGGGATGCAGCAGCATGGTGTTGTGCAAGCCGTCGTCGCGCACGTTCGCCGCGACGGCTGCCACCGCCCCCGCCGTGCCGCAGGCGTACACACCCGCCGCCCAGACCCACCGTCCGCGCGCCCGGCGGGTGAGCGGCACGAACGAGCGGACGGAGGTGGCGAGCGCGGCGAGCGACGTCATGCCCAGCACCGGCCCGCCGACCAGGACGGCCACGAGCACCGCGGTGCTGCCGGCGAAGAGCGCGATCAGCACCGCCTGGAACTGGACAGCGGTCAGCACACAGCCGACGCACGCGACGGCTGCGAGGTGGGCGAAGAGGCGCCCTGCGGCAAGCTTCCGGACCATACTTCGTGATCACGCGGAGGCGGGCCCGGCGGTTCCGCGCCGACGGGACGTTCACCCAGTACGAGGAGAGGGGCGGCAGGCTCGGGGGCACCACGCTCTGCCTGACCCACGTCGATCACTGACAATCGGCCGTTGCCGTTGCCGTCGCCACCGGCGCATAGTGGGTGGTCCAGCCCCGGCGCAGCTCCCAGGTGCCGCCGTCCCGCGCTGCGCCGCGCAGCCCGTGGACGGTGTCGGCGCCGGCGAGTTCGACGAGCCGGGGCGTGCCGAGGGAGGCGAAGCCGACGGTGCGGGTGGGGTCCCAGTCGGTGGAGCGGCGCAGGCGCCGGACCAGGTGGGCGACGCCGGCCGGTGCGCCGGCCAGCACCCAGGCGTCCGGCGTCTGGGCGGTAAGCCGCCGGGCGGGGCGCAGCCACGAGGCCGCGTCCTCGGGCCAGTCGACGACCGCGAGGACGTCCTTGCCGAGCGTCTGCCAGGCCGCGGTGAACGCCTGCGCGGCGGCGCGGGAATGCCCGTCCCGGCCGTGACCGACGGCGACGGACCGGATCCGCGAGCGGTGCGCGGTCAGCAGCCCGATCAGGGCGGCCAGCTCCGCCTCGGTGTGCCGGGCGGGCAAGCCCTCGCTATACGGCTGGGGGCCGGTGGCGGGCCCGTTCATGACGCGTCGTGGAAGACGAGGCCGAGCGTCCGTCGCACCCCGGAGCGGACCGTGCTCACGCCGTGCCGCATGGGTCCGACGGACCAGCCGCGGCGGGCGGCCACCGGCCGGTCGCGGGTGGTGAAGACCAGTGCGTGGCCCTGGGGGAGCGTGGTGGACGATCCGCGGGACTGGGCGCGGGGCCGCTGTTCGGTCATCAGGAACTCGCCGCCGGTGAAATCGACACCGGGTGCGTCGAGGCCGATGACGACCTGGAGCGGGAAGACCATCTCGCCGAACACATCGCGGTGCAGCGCGTTCCAGTCGCCCGCGCCGTAACGCAGCAGGAGCTGGGCCGACTTGGCTTGCCCGGCCCGGTGGCATTCCGCCAGCCACCGCTCCAGGTCGTCCGGCCACGGGGCGCTCCGCCCGAGCTTGCCGGCCCAGTCGCGGGCGATCGGCAGCAGGTGCGGGTAGAACGCCTCGCGCAGTTCCCGGACGGCGTCCGGCAGGTCGTGGGTGAAGTAGCGGTACTGGCCGGAGCCGAAGCGGTGGCGGGCCATGTCGACGGTGGTCCGGAAGCGTTCGGCGTCGTCGTACAGGGCGGCGATCTCATGGCACTGGCCGGGGGTGAGCAGTGGCCCGGTCAGCGCGCTGCCGTACTCGTTGACCTCGTCGGTGAGGGCGTTCCAGTCGGCGGCGTCGACCCGTGCGGTGAGGCTGCCGTCCGGTCGGGCGGCGTCGGTCTTGGTAAGGGGCATGGCGGGGGTCATGGTGGGGTCCTTCGTTGCGGGTGCGTCGCTTGCGTGGCCTGCGTCGCTCAGGCACTGGGATTCAGGTGGCTGCCCGGGTGGCGCCCTCCTGGAGATGCAGATGCGTCGTCATCGGATTCCTCTTCCAAAGGCAAGTCTGCGAGGTGCGCCGCACCGGGGCCGGCGGTATTCGGACGTGATATCGGGAGGACCTGCGACGGGTCCTCGCGCGCGGGTCTGGATGGTCGAAAGCAGGTTTGGCGGCCAACGGTTGCGGCTACACAGTGAGGCGCGGTGATGGGCCGGAACCCGCCGCCGGCCGCCAGTTCCTCGGAGGGGCGATGTCGCAGCTGGACCACGACCGGCGGCGGGAGCCGCTGGACGCCTCCCAGAATCCGCGCGTCAGGGCGGGCAGCCGGATCCGGAAGTACGTGACGACCACCGATCACAAGGTGATCGGCAACATGTATCTCGTCACGTCCTTCGGGTTCTTCCTGTTGGCCGGCATTCTGGCGATGCTGATGCGTGCGGAGCTGGCCAGACCGGGCATGCAGATCGTCAGCAATCAGCAGTACAACCAGCTGTTCACCATTCACGGCACGGTCATGATGCTGCTCTTCGCGACCCCGACGTTCGCCGGATTCGCCAATGCCGTCATGCCCCTGCAGATCGGCGCCCCCGATGTCGCCTTTCCCCGGCTCAATGCCCTGACGTACTGGCTCTTCCTCTTCGGCGGGCTGATGGTGGTGTCGGGTTTCGTCGTGCCGGGCGGTGCGGCACCCTTCGGATGGTTCGCCTACGCGCCGCTGAACAGCGAGGTGTTCTCGCCGGGTGCCGGCGGCGACCTGTGGGCGGCGGGCCTGGTCGTCGCCGGTCTCAGCACCACCCTCGGTTCGGTCAATTTCATCGCCACCATCATCACGCTGCGCGCCCCCGGAATGACGATGTTCCGGATGCCGATCTTCACGTGGAACATCCTTTTCACCTCCATCCTGGCGCTGCTCGCCTTTCCCGTGCTCACCGCCGCACTCCTGGCTCTGCTGGCCGACCGCAGGCTGGGTGCGCACGTCTATGACGCGGCCAATGGCGGGGCGCTGCTGTGGCAGCACCTTTTCTGGTTCTTCGGCCACCCCGAGGTCTATATCGTCGCGCTGCCGTTCTTCGGCGTGGTGACCGAGATCGTGCCCGTCTTCAGCCGCAAACCGGTCTTCGGATACGTCGGCATGGTCGGCGCGACGATCGCCATCACCATGCTGTCCGCCACGGTGTGGGCGCACCACATGTTCGCCACGGGCGCGGTGCTGCTGCCGTTCTTCTCCCTGATGTCCTTCCTGATCGCGGCACCGACCGGGGTGAAGTTCTTCAACTGGATCGGGACGATGTGGCGGGGCAGCCTGTCGTTCGAGACGCCGATGCTCTGGGCCGTAGGATTCATGGTGACCTTTCTCCTCGGGGGTCTCAGCGGCGTTCTGATCGCCTCACCGCCCATGGACTTCCAGGTCACCGATACGTACTTCATCGTCGCGCATCTGCATTATGTGCTGTTCGGCACGATCGTCTTCGCGATGTTCGGCGGCTTCTATTTCTGGTGGCCGAAGTGGACCGGCCGGATGCTCGACGAACGGCTGGGGAAGATTCACTTCTGGACGTTGTTCGTCGGCTTCCAGACCACCTTCCTCGTCCACCACTGGCTCGGCGAGATGGGCATGCCGCGTCGGTACGCCGACTATCTCGCCGCCGACGGCTTCACCCTGCTGAACACCATCTCCTCGGTCGGTGCGTTCCTGCTGGGCCTGTCGACCCTGCCCTTCCTCTACAACGTCTGGAAAACCGCGAAGTACGCGCCCAAGGTGGAGTCCGACGACCCGTGGGGATTCGGACGGTCGCTGGAATGGGCCACTTCCTGTCCGCCGCCCCGCCACAACTTCGTGGCGCTGCCCCGGATCCGCTCCGACTCGCCCGCCTTCGACCTCCATCACCCCCAGTACCTCGAACTCGCCCCGGGTGAACGCGGCACGTCCGAACCGACCCCGGACCCCTTGGGAGACGAGCAGAAATGAAAGCCGAGGCGTATCTCTTCGCGGGGGTGGCCCTTTTCTTCCTGCTCACCGACGCGGTGTACATCTGGTTCGCCCGGGAACCGGCCGGCATTGCCGCACTCACGGTGTCCTGTTTCATGGCGGTCGTCATCTCGTTCTTCTGCGCCATGAACTACCGCCGCAAGGGCGAACGGCCGGAGGACCGGCAGGAATCCGAGATCCAGGAGCGCAGCGGTCCACTGGATTTCTTCCCGCCGCACAGCGGCTATCCGATCGTGGTCGCGCTGGGTGCGGCACTGCTCGCCCTCGGCATGGTCTACGCGGTGTGGCTGCTCCTCATCGGGGTCGGCGTCACCGTGTCCGCCGTCTTCGGCATGGTCTTCGAATTCGCCCGCCGCGATGACTGAGCGGGCCCGCCGGGCGTTCCTCGCCTCATCGGGGCGGCCGTAGCGGCACGGTGGGCAGGCCGGCGTGTTCCCGTAGGCCGCGCAGGAAGTCCTCGAGGGCGTCCTGGGCGCTGTACCGGGGAGTCCAGCCCAGCTCCTGCCGGGCCCGGGCGGTGTCCATCAAGGGCAGCCGCAGCACGGCGTCGAAGAGGTGCGGTGAGGTCGGCAGCAGGCGCAGATGCCAGGCAGCCGACAGCAGCGCACGCGGCGGTCCGGCCGGCAGCCGCACGACGCGGGCTCCCAGGAGGTCGCCCAGCAGCGCGGCGTCGACCACCGGACCGGCGGCCAGGTTGAACGCTCCGGAGACCGGCCGCAGGACGGCCAGCCGGTAGGCGTCGGCGACGTCGTCGGCGTGCAGCACCTGGAACCGCAGACCGGGCAGGTCGGGCACGACGGGGAAGAGCCGCTTGGCGGCCAGGGCGCGCGGCGGAGTGAAGCCCGCGAACAGTCTGCTCTGCGCGCAGGCCGCGGCCCGCTGGAAGATGAAGCCCGGCCGCAGCCGTACGACCCGGATGCCGGGATGCGCGGACGCGAAGCCGTCGAGGAAGCGCTCCAGATAGGCCTTCTCGCGGCAGTAGGCGGCATCCGGCCAGCCGTGCGTGGGCCAGGACTCGTCGACCTGCCGGTCCTTGGGGCCGGGCGAGTAGGCGCCGACCGACGAGGCGTACACCAGCGCTCCGACCCCGGCCGCGGCCGCCGCCTGGAAGACCCGGATGCTGCCCAGTACGTTGTTCCGCCAGGTGCTGACCGGATCGCGGGTGGGCTGGAACAGCCAGGCGAGGTGGACCACCGCATCGGCGCCGGCGAAGTGCCCGGTCAGGTCGTCGTCGGTGACGTCCACGGCGGCCCACGTCGTCTTGCCGGGGGACCACTGCGGCCGGCGCCGCGCCAGCCCCAGCACCGACTCGACGGCAGGCTCGGCGCCGAGCGCCCGTACCACGCTCGTGCCCACGTTGCCGGTCGCACCGACGACCACGACGCGCAGTCCCGCGGCGTCCCCGGGAGAGTCGACAGCCATCGGTTCCTCCTAGGGGGTTTCTTCCTCGCCCGCGTGGCCCGCGCCGGCCACCGGGTCCATCGTCCTTCCGGAGATCTGCAGGCGCTCCTCGGCGGTGGCCGGCATGTCGACCCGGTCGCGGTAGTACCAGGCGCTCAGCGCGGCGCGCAGCCGCTGCCGTCGCGGTGCCCGCTCGCCCGGATGCTCCAGCGGCGCCGGAACGTCCCTCACCAGCAGGCGGTACCGCTGCTCGGTACCGAGCGGACGGTGGCTCTCGCCGATCCCGCCGTAGACGTTCTGGCTGATCTGACCGGTCTCCTCGCCCTCCTCCAGCAGCTCACGGTCATGGGCCTGCAGGGCCAGGCAGAAGCGTTTGGTGATCAGGAACGCGAGGATCGGGCCGACGATCACCGCGATGCGGAAGATCCAGGTCAGCGCCTCGACCGACACCTCGAAGACCGCGGCGACCACGTCATTGCCGCCGGCCACCAGCAACACGGCGTAGAAGACGATCGCGGCGACCCCCAGGCCCGTACGGGTGGGGCGGTCGCGCGGCCGGTCACAGAGGTGATGCTCCATCAGGTCACCCGTCACCCACTTCTCGAAGTACGGGTAGAGGTAGAGCACGAGGAAGAGCACACCGGGCAGCACCACCGCCGGGAGGAAGACGTTCCACATGATGGTGTGCCCCGCCACATTGGTCTCCCACGGGGGCATCAGCCGCAACGCGCCTTCGAGGAAGCCCACGTACCAGTCCGGCTGGGCATCGGTGGACGCCTGGTCCGCCACGTAGGGGCCGTAGTCCCACACCGGGTTGATCTGGGCGACCGCCCCCAGCCAGGCCACCACCCCGGAGACCATCAGGAACAGACCGGTCGACTTGGCGGTGAACTGCGGGAACATCGGCTGCCCGACGGCGTTCCGGTTCGTCTTCCCCCGGGCCGACCACTGAGTGTGTTTCAGATAGACGACCATCACCAGATGCGCACCGAGCAGGGCGATCAGGATCCCGGGCACGAACAGCACATGCACGGTGTACAGCCGGGAGATCAGGATGTGGCCGGGGAACGACCCGCCCCACAGGAAATAGCTCAGGTACGTCCCGACGACGGGAATGGACAGCACGATGGTGTTCGCGGTGCGCAGCCCCGTCCCGGACAGCAGGTCGTCGGGGAGGGAATAGCCGGCGAATCCCTCCAGCAGGGCGAGCAGGAAGAGCGTCACCCCGATCATCCAGTTGAATTCACGGGGGCGGCGGAAGGCCCCGGTGAAGAACACCCGCAGCATGTGGACGCCCAGCGCGGCCACGAAGACCAGGGCCGCCCAGTGGTGCATCTGCCGGATCAGCAGCCCGCCCCGGACATCGAAACTGATGTCCAGGGTCGACGCGTAGGCGTCCGTCACCACGAGCCCGTCCAGCGGGTGGAACGCACCGTGGTACGTGCTCTGGCTCATGCTGGGTTCGAAATACAGCGTCAGATAGCTTCCGGTCAGCACCAGCACCACGAGGCTGTACAGGGCGATTTCGCCCAGGAGGAAGGACCAGTGGTCCGGGAAGGCCTTGCGCAGCAGCTCCTTCGCCAGTTCCGAGACCGGGGCCCGGCGGTCCAGCGCGCTGTAGCTGGTGACGGCCGCCTCGCGGGTCTGCGCCGCGAGCCGGGCCTTCCGCTTCTGGAACAGCATGCTCCACTCCCTCTTCGCCCCTAGGGGTGCCTCCCTGGGCCGGGCGCCGCACCGACGAGCACGGACCCGGGTACCCGTCCCGCGCGGAGCCAACCGGGCCCCGGCCCGACGGCCGCCACCGGCGCGCCCCGGCGTACGGGCTCAGTCGGCCGTCCGGTCGGGGACCATGTGCGCCAGCGCCTCGCGCGAGGCGGCGCGGGCCTTCCGCAGCCTCCAGCAGCCGAAGGAGGCGAACGCCGCGGCGCCCGAGGCGTAGCCGAGCCCCACGACGGTGGCGGCCCGCTGCGGCGGCGGCCAGTGGCGTTCCGCCGCGCGCAGCACGGCCTCATGGGCCGACAGCAGGGCCAGCAAGGCACAGACAGCACCGGCGGTCAGGGCCAGGGAGCCCAGGCCCGTCTCGCGGGCCGTTTCGGTCAGCTCCATCCTCGCCCGATCGAGCTCCGCCCGGACCAGGGTGGCCACCTCCTCGGACAACCGTCCCGCAGCCTCGGAGAACCTGCCCGCGGGGTCCGGCGGATCGGGCACACCACCGTCTTGGTCCGGATGCTGCTCGGTCATCACACGAGCCCTTTCTCGACGCACACCACGAGCGCACCGCCTAGCCGTAACACCGCCACGGCACGGCCAAACGGGCCGGGCGCCGCCGCCACCCGCCTGGCGCGCCGCTTTCCGGCGCATGGCCGTCCGGGCGCCGGTCACCGACCGGGCTTGTTCCGCGGCGCGAGAAGAACACCGAGGGCCACCATGCCGAAACCGAGCAGCAGATGGAGCCAGTTGTCCGGTCCGTTCAGCGTCAGGAAGTTCCAGGGCGTGGCCCGGTGGATGGCCAGGCCGTACACCCACAGCGCCAGGTAGACCAATCCGCCGCCGACCAGATACGGCTTCGCGTACCGGGGCGCCCGCCGGCCGACGGCCAGACCGAGCAGCCCGAAGACCACATGGACCAGGTTGTGCAGCATGGAAACGGCGAACAGCCCGAACAGGCTGCCGGCGCCGTGCGGATCGGCGAAGGACATCTGGTCGTAGTGCGTCGTGACACCCGGGACAAAGCCCAGCACCCCCACCACCAGGAAGAGCGCACCCACCAGCGTGGCCGCCCGGTCAGGAGCGCCGGGCACGGCCCCGCCGGGTGAGGAAGTCCCGTACGCCGTCCAGCAGGCCGAGGCCGGGGCTCATCGCGCGGGTGGCCAGGGCGGAGTCCGGTGCGTTGGGCCGGGGGTGGGTCGGGGCGCTGTTCCTCGCCCGCCGGACCTTCTCACCGAGCTCCCGCCGGGTGTCCGCGGGGCAGGTGGCCTGCAGCCGGGGGAAGAGCCGCTGTTCCTCGTCGAGGATGTGGCTGGTCACCCGGGTCGACAGGGCCAGGACCAGGGCGGTGAAGTCCTCGTCCTGCGCCTCCCGCCGCTCCAGATCGTGCAGCAGCTCCTCGATGCGCTCGTGGTCGGACAACTCCTTCTCGGCCCACCGCCGCCCGTGCGCCACATGGTCCCGTACGGCCGGGTACAGGTGCTCCTTCTCCGCGACGGAGTGCCGGACCAGGGCCGCGGACACCTGCTCGACGAGGGCCTTGCGGGCGGCACTTCCCGGTTCGGCGGCGCGGATACGGTCGAACAGCCGCTGTACCGCGCGGTGATCGGCGGTGAGTTCCTCGATGACGTCCGGCGCGGCTCCCATCGGTCAGCGTTCCTTCGCGTACGTGTGGGGAGGCTTCACCGGCGGCGCGGCCATGACGCCGGCGTGGCGCAGGGAAAGGTCGGCCACCAGGTCCCACTTGGTGTCGATCAGCGCGGCGGCCGCCCGCTCCTCGGCGATGTGCTGTTCCAGCAGTCGCGCGGTCTGTTCGTCACCGTTGCGCACCGCGAGGTGGTGCAGCATCTCGTACCCCGCGAGCAGCAGGTGGATGAGGGTGTAGGCGTCCCGGGCGTGCTTTCCGGCATGGTCGCGCCGGGTCCGGGCGAGCAGCGCATAGCCGGTCCCGACGAGCCGCAGGGTCAGGTCCTTCACGGTCGACGGCTGTTCGTCGTACGCGTGCAGCCGGCTGCCGAGTGCGGTGATGTGCCGGCGGGTCACCTCACGGTGGGCCGCCAGCGGTTTCTTGAGTTCCGGTGCGTGGGTCGAGGCGATGAGGGAACCCAGGGCGGTGTCGATCAGCCGCTCCAGGGAGCGGGTTTCCTTGAGGTGACGCAGGTACTGGTCCTCTGCCGTTTTCTCGCTCATCGGCGCACCGTCCTCGGCTGGTTTCTCACATCATTTCCATCTTGAGGTAGCGCACCGCGTCGGGCGCGCTGAAGGCGAGGGCGGTCAGCGCGGCGGCGGCCAGGACGCCGACGGTGATGCGCACCGCGATCGCGGGAATGAAGATGCCGTTCTTCATGGCGTGTTCTCCCTATGCGTGACGGGATTCCTGTGGGTGACGGGATTGCTGGGGGAAGCCGGTCCGCTGCACAGGCTGCCGAGGAGATCTGCCAGCAGTGCCACGGCCTCCTCCACCGCCTGCCCGTTCCGGGACGGGGAAGGCTCACAGGTCAGGACGAAGAACCGGGGGAGAGGCGTCTGCCGGGCGCGGGCCAGGCGCTCGGCGGCGGCCAGCCGGCGAAACGGCCCGGCCGACTCCGCCGCGCCGGCAGTTCCACCGGCCGCCATGGCGCCGCCGTACTCGATGAGGTCCAGGGTGCCGGCCGGCCTGCCGAGCGACGCCGTACCCACCACGACCGCCGATCCGTAGCCGGCCAGGAGGCGGTGTGTCAGATCGGCGCCGCGGATCCCGAAGTCGACGAGGTGCACCTCGTCGGGCAGCGGGAGCTCGCCCAGGGCGGTGAGGAGCGCGGAGCCGAAGGCGTCGTCGGCGGCGAAGGAGTCGCCGGTGGCGGCGACGAGGACGCGCGAACCGCCTGCGGGCCCGCCGACCGGCTCGACCTCCTCCGGTGCGAAGAAGAAACGGTGCCCCAGCCCGGTGGGAAAGTCGCGGCCCTCGTCGTCCACCAGGGTGACGACGAGATGAGTCTGCCCCTCGGAGTCCTCTTCGACGGCGTCGACCTCGGCCAGCCGGCCGGCCAGGGCCAGGTCGAAGATGTCGCTGCGGCGGCCGGGGCGCAGCCGCACCCGGCTCCCCGGCCGCAGGGGCCCCGGCCGTCCGGCAGGGCGGGGCGCGGTCATGCGTCTTCCTTGATCGTCCGACGGCTCCGGATCGTGCCGCGCAGGGCGAGCAGGTCCTCGGGGGACAGCGCGGCACAGCGATCGAGGATCTCCCGGGCCCGGGGATCGGTGGCGCGGGCCTCCCGCTGTTCCGCGGGAGTCAGGCTCAGCACGTTGAGGATGAGGAGGTGGTCGATCTCGCCGCCGTCGAAGAGGTCGCCGGGGCTCTCCGGCGCGACCGCGGGAAAATCGGAGAGGGTGACGGGCGACGAGAGGACCGTGGGGGACCGGTGGGGGTCGCGGTCCGCTTCGGGCCCGTCGCCGATCAGCACCGGCCAGGTGCCCTCGTTGCGGCAGCCGCCCGCCGTCTCCACCAGTTCTGCCGGCGGGTCGGCGAGGGAGACGAAGCTGCCGTCGTGGGCGGTGAGCACGGTGTGGGTGGAGACGAACGCATACGGGGCGAGCTTGTCGCGGCCCTCCCGCGGCTCACCGGTGTGCGGGGGACACGGGGTGGTGTTGGTGAAGGTGACCGCCAGACGGACGGTGTCCTGCGGCCCGTTGCCCGGCCCTGGCTGCGCGTCGACCTCCACGGTGCCGTGCAGCCGCTTCCAACGGCGTACGAGCAGGCAGACGGCCCGCCCGTGCTCGTCGCGCAGCGGCTCCTCGTGCGCGCCGTCCGGCAGGTCGACGACGTCGAGGGTGCGCCCGTGGGAGGGCGACCAGGCGGGCAGCACCCATTCGCGTTCCGCGGCCTCGTGCCAGGTGAGGTGGGTCTCGCCGGCGACGGTGAGGGTGTCGACCGGCCGGTGCTCCCCGTCGTCCCGTCGGTAGACCTGCCGCTCGACGACCTGCAGGAACCGCAGGCGGATCGTGACGGAGGTGCCGGGGGCGGTCTCCAGGAGCGTCTCGGTGCGCATCCGGGCCGGCTCGCCGAGGGCTTCCGCCTCACCCTTCGGGTAGACGCCGCCGAACGTCCAGCGCTTGGTGTTCTTGAGCGCCGACCGCCGGTAGGGCCACAACAGGTAGCCCTCGTACAGGCAGGTGCGCGCGATCTTCTCGACCGAGGCTAGGGGATCCATGTCGCTTCCGTGGTCTGTGCGGGCCGGGGCAGGGCGGTGTCCAGGAGGGCGCTGACGGCCTGCTCGGCGTCGGTCAGGCCGTGTGACATCTGGTAGGCGCTGAGCCTGTCGTGGGTCCCGGGGGACAGGCGCAGCCAGGAAGTGGCGCCGTAGTAGCGGCTGATGAGGTCGTGCCAGAGTTCCGCGGGCAGCCGGCAGGCGGCCTCCTTGTCCCAGGGGATCTGAGCCGTGGCCAGCCGCCCGCCGGGGTCCGTGTGGAAGACGGTGCCGCGGAAGAGGAGGTCCAGGGGGACCTCGCCGTCGCGCACGGCACGCAGATAGGTGACGACGGCGAGCCCGGCGTCGCCGCCGCACGGGATCGCGAGGTCGATCTCGGTCCGCTCGTCGAAGGGCGGCACCACGGACGTGACCTGCGCCCAGGACAACGGCTGCATGCTCGTGGCCCATTGGTCGGGCTGCCCGAACAGCTGGGCCAGGGCGAGCGCTTGCGCGGGCGCGTAGCTCCGGCGCGCGGCATCGATCCGGACGGTGGTGGACAGCGTGAGGGACCGGATCGGGCCACCGCCGGTGCGGGCGACGGCCAGCGTGAGGACGAGGGTGGGCACCGCGGCGTGCGGCAGGGCGCTCACCCCGGTCACCGCGAACGACAGGTCGGGCAGCCCACGGTGCGCTTCCGCCCCGCTCACCGCCCGCCCGCCGCTCACTTGGGTGCTGCCGGTCATGCCGGGGACAGGTTGGGCATGCCGGGCAGGATGGGGTTCTTGGTCTTCGGATGCACCCCGGTGGACCGGCGCGAGGTCGACCTGCCGTAGGGGAGGTGACCGGGCTGCCGCTTGTAGTGGCCCTCGTGGTTGCCCCGGCGCACTCCGGGGACGTGGGCGGTGAAGTCCGGTCGTACCTGTCGCTTTCCGACGGTGATGTCAGCCATGGCTCTCCTCGGTTCCTGTTAGGCGTCCGGATCGACGGGGGCGAGGTGGTCGAAGAACTGCCGCACGTGCTGCCACACCTCGTCCCCGCCGGCCAGTCCGCTCCAGTGGGTGCGCAACAGGGCGGCGAGCCGGTAGCAGTCGTCCAGCGGCACGATCCAGTGCTCCTGACTTCCGCCGGCCCGGTTGACCAGCAGCGCCTCGGTACGCGGAACGAGGGTGGTGAGGGCCGGCCGACCGGCCTCGATGCCGGCCCACACCCTGCGGTCCACGGGGGCGCGGACCACGCCCATCGGGCCGGGATAGCCGGCGGTGATCTCGTCGTCGGGCGGGCCGCCGCGCAGGAAGAACGCGAGCCCGACCGGCACCCGCAGAGCGGCCCACTGCTGCGCATCGAGCCGCATGCCGTCCAGCCGTCGCCTGCGTTCGGAAATCAGCAGGTAGGGCCGGCGGCCGCCGCTGTGCCGGTCGGTGTCGAAGAGCAGCGCGCACGCCCGGCAGGTGCACAGCAGGGTGTCCGCCGTGGTGTCCAGCAGATGACGGTGCTCCGCCGGAACGGGCTCCGCGCACAGCTCGCACCGGTCGTCGTCCCGCGGCTCCGGCAGCGGGCGGCGGGCCAGGTCCCGCAACGCCGAGGCGGTGGAGACCACGGTGCTCATGAGCGCGCCCCACCCGTCCGGGTACCGCCGCGCGACAGCGCCTCCACGGGGATCAGCGGGGGCTCGACGGCCGCCGCGGCCGCCTCCTCGATCTCCACCCGCTCGATCTCCGGCGCGGCCCAGGCCACCGCCTCCTGCACCGCCGTACGCAGCGTCTCCCCGGAGGACCCGCAGCCCCGGGCCCGTACCCGGACCCGGGCCGACGCCCCTTCCACCGCCACGAGTTCGGCTTCGCCCAGGCCGCGCAGACCGGCCAGGGCCGTGCGGATGCGGGCCTCGGCCGGTTCCGGGTGCAGCCCGTGCACGAGCAGCAGGTGGCCGACGAGTTCGTCGTCCGCGACGGCCCGGGCGGTGTCCGCGCCGGCCAGCGCCATGACCCGGGCCAGGCATTCCCCGTAGAGCGCGACGAGTGCCTGGGCGGCCTCGGTCGCCCGGTCCCGCGCGGCGGGGTCGGACAGCGCGGAGAGCGAGGTCAGCAGCGTCTCGGTGCGGACCACGTGGTCCCGCGCCTGCCGGTCGTCCCAGGTCATGACACTCCTCACGCCCGGTGGCCGAAGGTCGGTGAGTGACTCTGCGTCAGGGTCCGGCCGTCACCGAGGTACATGTGGACGCCGCACGGCAGACACGGGTCGAAGCTGCGGACCGTCCGCATGATGTCGATGCCCTTGAAGTCCTCCCGCCCGTTCTCCTCGAAGATCTGCAGTCCCTGCACCGCGTCCTCGTACGGGCCGGGCGTGCCGTAGGAGTCGCGGGGGCTGGCGTTCCACGGGGTCGGCGGATACGGGTGGTAGTTGGCGATCTTCTTGTCCCGGATCACCAAGTGGTGCGAGAGCACGCCCCGTACGGCCTCATGGAAGCCGACCCCGATGGCCTCCTTGGGGACGTTGAAGTCCTCGAAGACCTTGGTGCGGCCGGCCCGGACCTCGTCCAGGGCCCGCTCGACGAAGTACAGCGCCATCCCGGCGGCGTAGGCCACGAAGTACATCCGGGCCCGGTCGCGCTCGATGGTGTTGGGGAACGGCGGAGGCGTCCATTCCAGCCTGACCTCCGGGCTGTTGGGCGTCTGCGGGAGGTCGATCTCCACGCTGTGGCCGGTCGAGCGCACGTAGGGCGTACGGACCTTGCCGGCGAGCGCCGTGGCCCACAGACGGGCGATCGGTCCGCCTCCGGTGTCGAGCGCCAGGTGGTCGCCGGTTCGTTTGTCGAACCAGCGGGGGCTCATCACCCAGCTGTAGTTGCCGCCGTCGAGGTCCCGCTTCTGCGGCTTCGGCACGGTGGTCTGGTTCCACGGATGGCGCTGGTCGACGGGGTTGCCGAGCGGGTCCCGGTCGACGTACGTCTCCTCGCCCGTCCAGTCCTGGTAGTAGGAACTGCCGAGCAGGATGCGCATGCCGAGGTTGATGTCGACGAGGTCGGTGGTGATTAGTTCGTTGTCCACGACGATGCCGGGGGTCACGAACATCGCGTTCCCCCAGGTGTTCATGGTCCGGTAGTCGTAGTCGACCACCTCGGGGTCCTGGAAGCAGCCCCAGCAGGCCAGCATCGTGCGGCGGCGGCCCACCTCCTCGTAGCCGGGCAGCGCCTCGTACCAGAAGTCGAAGACGTCGTCGTTCATGGCCACCGCGCGTTTGACGAAGTCCAGACAGCGGGTCAGCCGCACCAGGTAGTCGGTGAAGACCTGAGGGGTGGCGACGGTGCCCACACCGCCCGGGTACAGCGTCGAGGGGTGGACGTGCTGGCCCTCCATCAGGCAGCACATCTCCCGGGTCAGCCGGCTCATCTGGAGCGCCTCTTTGTACGTCTGCCCCTCGAAGGGGTTGAAGGCGCGCATGATGTCGGCGATGGTCTTGTGGCCGTGGACGTCGGCGTGCGGGGCCGGGGTGCGTTCGGCCCGCTCCAGGACCCCGGGGTTGGTCTCCTTCACCATGCGTTCGCAGAAGTCGACGAACACCATGTTGTCCTGGAAAATCGTGTGGTCGAACATGAACTCGGCGGCTTCGCCCAGGTTGATGATCCAGTCCGCGAGCGGGGGCGGCTTGACGCCGTAGGCCATCTGCTGGGCGTAGAGCGAGCAGGTGGCGTGGTTGTCACCGCAGATGCCGCAGATCCGGCTGGTGATGAAATGCGCGTCGCGCGGATCCTTGCCCTTCATGAACACGCTGTAGCCACGGAAGAGCGAGGAAGTGCTGCGGCATTCCACGACTTTCCGTGCCGCGAAGTCGATTTTGGTGTAGATACCGAGGTTTCCGATGATGCGGGTAATGGGGTCGAAGGCGACCTCGGTGAGTTCGCGTCGCTCCGCATCGCTGTTCTGAACGGTCGCCACGGGGTTTCCTCTCGCGGATGGCGGGGTGGGCGGGGTGGCTTGGGGGCTTGGGGCGCGGGGGGTGTGCTGGGCGTCGTGGTCATCGTGCGCGGGCGAGCGTGCGGGGCGTGCTGGGCGATGTTGCGGGTGGGGGCGTGCGGGAATCTATTTACGCCCGGTCCAGTGCGGGTCGTAACCGCTGGTCAGCGCATCCTCGTTATGGCGCCACTTGGGCTCTTTGTTGGCGGTGATATTGGTGAGGGAACGCAGGGTGCGGATGAACGGCCCGTACACGCCCATCAGGGCGGAGGACACCGTGCCACCGGGCGGCTCGTCCATGAACGGCATGAATTTGTCCGGGAACCCCGGCATCGTGCAGCCGATGCAGATGCCGCCCACGTTGGGACAGCCGCCCACCCCGTCCATCCAGCCGCGTTTGGTGACGTTGCAGTTGACCACCGGCCCCCAACAACCCACCTTCACCTGGCACTTGGGTGAGTTGTAGTCCTTCGCGAAATCCCCCTGCTCGTAATACGAGCCCCGGTCGCACCCCTCGTGCACGGTCTTGCCGAACAGCCAGGTCGGCCGGAGCTGCTCGTCCAGCGGAATGGGCGGAGCGAGCCCGGCGGCCTGGTGCAGGACCCACAGCAGGGTCTCCATGAAATTGTCCGGCTGAACGGGGCAACCCGGGACGTTCACAATGGGCAAGCCGCCGGCCGACCGGAAATCCCATCCCAGATAGTCGGCCAGCCCCATGCACCCGGTCGGGTTACCCGCCATCGCATGGATGCCGCCGTACGTCGCACAGGTGCCGATGGCCACGACCGCCCACGCCTTGGGGGCCAGCCGGTCGATCCACTCGTTCACCGTGATGGGCTCGCCCGTCTCCGGATCATTGCCCATGGCCGACCAATAGCCGTCACCATTGATGTTCTCGTTGGGAATGGAGCCTTCGACGACAAAGATGAACGGTCCGAGCTCATCGCGGGCCGCCTGGTGAAAGGCCGCCATGAAATCGTCGCCGGTCTCGTAGGCCAGCACCTTGTTGTGCAGATGCACCTTCGGCAGCCCGGGAATCGCGCCGAGAACCACGTCCTCCAGGCTGGGCAGCGTCGCCGCGGTGACCGAAACCGTGTCCCCGTCGCAGCTCATGCCCTCCGAGGTCCACAAGATGTGCACCTCGTCCAGACCCGGCGTCATCGGTTCAAAGCCCATGGTTCGTCCCTTCGGCTGCCACCGGGGCCGACCGGCGGACTCCCAGAACCTCAACACCACCAAATCTCACATAGCTCAGAGATAGCCACAAATGGGGCGGGGTGTGGGGGTGGGGGAGGGGGCGGGAGCTACCGAGGGCCGACCCCATGGGTCGGCCCTCGGTAGGCAAATCCAGGGACGTCGGTTCAATCCAGGGACGTCGAGCGGAGTTCCGCGATGACTTCCGCGCCCGACGGCGCGTTCTCCGGGTCCACCAGCCACTGCAGCATCAGACCGCTCAGCAGGGCGAGCGGTACCGAGCCGCCCAGCCCCTCCCGCGCCATGCGCTGCCCCTCGGCGAGGTGCGCCCGTACCTCCGGTGACCGCTCGGCCTGCACCGCGGCCTCCAACTGGGCCACCCACAGCGCCCGGTGTGTGGTGAAGCTGTCGATCAGTGCTTGCCAGCGCTGTTCCGGCGTCCCTTCGGGCGCGCGACTCGCGAGCTCGTCACCGAGCTCGTCCACGGCCTTCACGAGCGCCTGGGTGAGCAGCGCGTCCCGGGAGCCGAAGTGGTAGCCGATGGCGGCATGACTGACTCCGGCCGCTGCCGCGATGTCCCGGACCGTGGTCCGGGCCCAGCCGCGTTCGATCAGGCACTGCTTGGCGCCGGCGAGGAGGTCCTCTCGATTTCCCATGTCCGCAGCGTATCTGGGGGTTGTCCGCTTGGTTCAGCCGAACGGTTCAGCCGCTTGGTTCATCAGGGGCCCAGTCAACTGATGCAAGCGCGCCCGGGTGGTGCACGCCCTACCGGCCGCTGCCCCTTGCCGATTTGACCACATGGTTGATCCAAGCGGTTTGACCATACGGATTGCCCATATGGTCAAACTCTGGCTATGGTCAGTCACATGACTCACGCAACGGTTCTGATCTCGGGTGCGAGCGTGGCCGGCCCCGCCCTCGCCTACTTCCTGCGTCGCGACGGGTACGACGTCACCGTGGTCGAACGCGCCCCGGACCTCCGGGACAGCGGATACGCGGTCGACTTCCGCGGCGCCGCGTTCGACGTGCTCGACGACCTGGGCATCCTCGCCGAGGTGCGCGGCCACGAGACCAAGATGCGCGGCACGGCCCTGGTGGACGAGACCGGCACCGAGACCGGAATGCTGCCGGCCGAAGCCTTCGCCAGCGAACTAGAGGTACCGAAGCGGGAGTTGACCCGGATCCTGCACCGGATCACCGCGCACGACGTGGAGTACGTCTTCAACGACTCGATCAGCGCGCTCACCCAGCACGACTCCGGCGTCGCCGTCGAGTTCGAGCGCGGCGCGCCCCGTACCTTCGACCTCGTCATAGGGGCGGACGGGGTCTACTCGAAGGTCCGGCGGCTCGCGTTCGGGCCGCACGGCGACGTGGTGCGGCACCTCGGGCTCTCCGGCGCCGGCTTCAGCACCGCGAACTACCTCGGCCTCGACCACAGCGGTGTGCTGCAGCACGCACCGGACACGGCGATCTACGCGTTCAGTGCGGGCGACGCGGACCGGCTGACGATCAGCCTCTCGTTCGCCACCGCGACGCCCGCGCTGGACCGGTGCGACCGGCAAGAACAGGAACGGGCATTGCGCACCGCGTTCGCGGGACGCGGCTGGGAAGCTCCACGACTGCTGGACGCCATGACCGGGGCCGACGACTTCTACTTCTCCTCGGCCTGCCAGGTCCACCTGGACCGCTGGTCGCACGGCCGGGTCGCCCTGCTCGGCGATGCGGGCTACTGTGCCGCCCCCACCAGCGGCATGGGCACCTCCCAGGCCCTGATCGGCGCGAGGACACTGGCCCGACACCTGACCGCCACGAACGGCGACCACCCGGCCGCCTTCGCCGCGTACGAGGCGGAGCTGCGACCGTACGTGACGCAAAACCAGGCGACGGGCGTGGAAGGAGCGGCGATGTTCGGGGGAGGGGGAGGGGGCGGGGGCCGGTGATTGGTGGCGGGTGGGAGCGGGCGGGTGGCCGTTGGCCGCGCTGGCCGGTGACCGGTGGCCGGTGACCGGTGGCCGCTTGTCGTCCAGTCGGTGGCTGATCGGTGGGTGATGAGCGGGGAAGTGGAAGTGTGAGCTGAGCGTTCCGGATCACTTCCCGGGGGCTTCGCCGCGCGGGACGGCGAAGTGCGTGAGGGTGGCGGTCCCCGGCGCTAGGTCCGCCCAGGCGCCCGACAGGGCCAGGACCGCAACCCCCGCCGTCGGAAACTTCGCACGCACCCGAGCCAACGCTTCCCCACCCACGCCCCCCTCTCCCTCTACCGCTCCCTCTCGCTCTACCGCTTCCCCTGGCTCTTCCGCTTCCGCCAGCGACAGCACTACGTCCTGAACACCCGGCTGATGACCAATCAGCAGCACTGTCCGCCGCTGCTCCGGAACCTCGCGCAGTACATCGAGCAGCTCGGCAGCGCTCGCTCCGTACACCCGCGGCTCGAAGACCACCTCCGGTCGGCCGCCGAGCTCCGGTGCCACCAGGTCCCAGGTCTCGCGGGTGCGGCGGGATGTGGAGCACAGCACGAGGTCGGGTACGCACCCGTCCGCGAACAGCCGCCGCCCTGCCGCCGGTGCATCCCTGCGACCGCGCTTGGCCAGTGGGCGCTCGTGATCGGGCACATCCGGCGGCCAGGCGGACTTGGCATGCCGCAGAACCACCAGCCGGGCGGGAGAGGGCGACGTCATGCCTCCATTCTCCTCCGGGGCACCGGTAGGCGCGGGCCTTGCATTCCAGCCCCCGTTCACGCTCACACTGCTGCTCGCTGCTCGCTGCTCGCTGCTCGCTGCTCGCTGCTCGTGCACGGGCGATAGGTGGACCGGCGGCCGCTCGACGATTAAGTACGTGACCCCACCCCACATCACCCCACCTGAGTAGCCGCCCCCTGGCAACCGAGTTCCCCAGCCACGTTGACTCATCCCATGACCGACAACGCAACTGCTCTGCCGCCTCAGGCCGACCCCGCCTCGGCACGGCGGCTCCGTGACCCGTTGTGGTGGTGCCCACCGCTGGTCGCAGTCGGCGTGATCGGCGGTCTCTGCATCCCGGCCTTCACCCTCTACGCCTTCGCAACCATGGCCACGGATTCCTGCGGCCCGGACCACTGTCCGGCCACCGTGACCATCCCCCTGATCAGCGCACCCTTCCTCTACCTGACCGGCGCGGGCATCGCCCTACTCTCCTTCGCCTTCCCCTGGACCGTACGTTGGCGCAAGGCGCGGCTTGCGGTCGCTTGGGTCGGTACCGCAGCCTCCGCCTCGGTCGTGCCGCTGCTTCTCTTCGTCATGGTCTGAGATGCCGATGGAGTGTCAATGCGGATCGGTACGGATCGGTACGGGTCGGTATAGCCACAACCTGACATGGCATCACATTCCGTGAACGCCAAATCTCGACGTGAGACCAAGGACGCGGGACGCCATTGCCCCGTCCTGGCACCCGTACCGGCCGCTGCCGGATTCGAGCGCTGCCAAAGCAGCTAGCTCACGCTCCTCACCTGAACAGCCACTCTCCTCGCCAACGCCTGCACCGCGATGGTGCCGGCCAGCAGGCCGAGCTCCACCCACCGGTTGAGGAGCACGGGTGGACAGCCAGGGCCACGGGACCAACCCTGGGGCCGACGCCTCTCCACCCTCCCGACACCTAATGTCGACGCAGATGGTCGGTAGCGATTGCACTGCACGGCCAGACAGCCACAGCCACAGCCACACAGCCATACACCTCGTCATCATTGCTTCGTTCGCACCGTTGGGGGCCTCATGAACACCATGGAGGACAGGAAAACCATCAAGGAAGTGAAGGCCACGGAAGCCGTTGCCGGCGTGGAAACCACGGGAGGCGCGGAAGCCACGCATACGGATGGCCCACGCCGACGACGCGCCGCCTTCCTCATTCCGCTGATCGTCAATCTCCTCCTGCCTTTCGTCGTGTACTACGTGTTACGCGCTCAGGACTTCGCCCAGTGGCAGGCGCTGCTGCTGAGCGGCGCCATCCCGGCGGTGCATGCCGTAGGCACCGCAGTAGTACGCCGACGCGTCGAATTCTTCGACCTGCTGGTGGTCGCCCTGCTGGTGGTGTCGGCCGTCACCTCACTGATCAGCGGCAGTCCCCGTGTCCTGCTGCTGAAGGACGCCGCCATTCCCGCCGTCCTAGGCATATGGATGCTGAGCTCGCTGTTTGCGGCCCGGCCGTTGGCGTACCGGTTCGGACGCCGACTACGCGGTACGGGTGCGGAGCAAGCGGCGGAACGCACCTGGTGCGAGCAGCCGGACTTCCGTGCCGCGCTCCGCGGCCTCACGGTGGTGTGGGGCACCGCGCAGCTGCTCGACGCCGCATTGAGCACCGTCGAGGCGTTGACGCTGCCCGTCGACCTGGTGCCGATCATCGGCCGCTTCCAGTCCCTCGGCATCCTGGCCGCCACGGTGGCACTCACCGTGCGCCACAGCCGCTCCTTCCATCAGCGCTGCGGCATACCTCTCTTCGGCCCCTGAACAGCGATCACCACGCCCCCGACGTAACGGCCGCCGTGCTGCCCACGCCCCTACGAACCGTCTGTGTGCCTGCCCATCTGCCTTCGCTTGCCTGCTTGCCTTGGCGGCTCCCATAGGGCTCACCGCCGGACGGGTACGGCTACGCACACTCCCGAAGGCGGCCGGTCCACCATCGCAACGACAGCGCAGGAAGACGGAACCGTCGTTGGCCACCAGGCACTGACGGTCACGTCCGGCCCAACCCAGCGGTCTAGCCCTCCTGCCGGACACGGGCTCAGCTTAAGCACCAGCCGGGGACCACAGCCGCCGTTCATGCCTCATGCCAGGTCGACCGACGCCCGGACGGTCGGGAGCAAGGCGGGGACTGGCGAGGCGGGGACAGGCTAGACAGAGGGGGCTGGACAGAGGGGGCGAGGTGGAGGAGGGGAGGGGGAGGCGGGGGAGGGGGAAGGGGGTGGGGGGAAGGCTAGGCCTGCAAACGGAGGGGAGGTTTCCGTCCGTGTGTGGCCGTCGTCGTCATCTGGTGGCGTGCCGTGCTCCGCGCGTTGCGGATTGCTCTGCCACGGTTGCTGACAGGGACCGATGGCCTAACGACCCGAGGGGATCGCACGGTGGCGGCTGTGTTGTCTGCGCTGTTCGCGCTGCTGGCGGCCGTGGGCAATGCCACGGGTACCGTGCTCCAGCGCCTGGCCGCACGGACCGTCCCGGCGGGTGATGCGTTCAGCCCCAGGCTGGTCCGGCACCTGGTGCGGAATCCGGCGTGGCTCGGCGGTATCGCCGTGGTGGTCGGCGCTGCGGCGTGCCAGGCGCTGGCCCTGGCACTGGGTTCGCTCGTCCTGGTCCAGCCGATCCTGGTGACCGAACTGCCCCTGGCGCTCGTGATCGCGTGCGCGCTGGCCCGCCGACGGCTTCCGGCGGCGGGCTGGACCGGTTCCCTGAGTGTCGCCGTCGGCCTCGGTCTGGCGCTGGCCGCTGCCGCACCGTCCGGTGCGGGTACCGAGGTCTCGTCGGCCACGTGGATCGTGACGCTGCTGGCCACCGTCGGCGCCATCACGCTGTGTGCGGCGGCCGCGTCCCCCCGCCCGCGCGGGAAGGCCCGCGCGGCCCTCTTCAGCGCCGCCTCAGCGATCGGTTACGCCCTGACGGCGACATTGATGAAGTCCGCGACCGACACCTTTGACCGGCACGGCCCGGGCGCCTTCTTCACCTCCTGGCAGACCTACGGCTTCGTGGCGGCCGGCGCATGCGCACTGTTTCTGCTGGCCAACGCGCTGGAATCCGGCCCGCTGGTGGTCTCCCAGCCTGTCCTCACCCTGGGAGAGGCCCTCGTCAGCCTGGCCCTGGGCATCGTGGTGTACGGGGACCGGGTACGCACCGGATGGTGGCTGATTCCGGAGGCGATCGGGGCAGTGCTGGTCACTTGGGGTGTGCTCGTTCTGTCGAGGGTCCGGATGGAAGACGAGGGGGAAGAGTAGGGAGAGGGAGAGGGCTGTCTCCCTCGCGGCAGGGCACCCACTCGTAGTCCCGACCGGCTCCCGTAGGGTTGCGGCCATGGGCGAGGGAATGGGGCGGTGGCCCAAGGGGGATCTGGACAGCGGTGTCGAGGATGCGACGCTGCTCATCCTGGAATGGCTTGGTGAGCAGGGGATTGGGGCCATGATCCGCGTCGATGCGGAGCGCCTGCGTGAGGGCCGGCCGGCATGGACCTTTGCCGCCGGCGGTGGCCCGTTGCCACCGATGAGAGCTGACGGCGCCTCGGCTGCCGAGTGCATGAGCCGCGCCCTGAGCCGAATGCGAGCGGCTGGGGTCGCCGTCCCCTTCTGATTCTGAGCCGCCGACCGAGGTCCCTCATTCGGTGCGCTGGATGATTGTGCGGCGCTATGCACTTCATCTGCTGGGTACTGCACTTCACCTGTTGGGTGCACGAATTCGCAGACCAGCACCCCCGAAGTCCGGGTCCGTTCTCAAGCGTGCGCTGCGTATGGCGTCTACGGCGGTGGCGGTATCCACAAGTGCGGTAAGTGCAGTGGCGTCTACGGGGGTCACACGGGCTGGTACTCCAGCTGTGGATCGTGATCAGACGTCGTGAGACGCTGCCCTTCATGATCGCCAAGCTGCAGTGTGTGGTGTTGGACTGTGTCGATGTCCTTGAGCTGTCCCGGTTCTACCAGTCGCTTCTCGGCGGCGTAGTGAACCAGCCGGATCCTCGGTGGTCGCTCGGCGACTGCTGGGCGACGCTCCACACCGACGGGCTCGTGCTTGCCTTCCAGCGGGTGGAAGACCATCAGCCACCACGGTGGCCGGACCCCGCTCGGCCCCAGCAGTTTCATCTCGACCTGGGTGTCAAGGACCTGGAACGAGCCCAGGAAGACGTTCTCAACCGGGGGGCCACACTGCTCGACGAGGGTGACAGTCAACGGAGTTGGCGTATCTTTGCCGACCCGGCAGGTCACCCGTTCTGCCTCGTCCGAGACTGACAGGGGCACCGAAGGGGTGCGGCCACCGGTGATCATCGTGAGTTGTGTGGACTGACGACGAGACCCGCTGGGTCACCCTCTCACGATGCTCGCCCACGTCTTCCTCGCCGTCGTCCGCGCCGACGAACACGCCCGCAACCCCGCCCCGGAAGCGTTGGTCCCGCTGCCCTGTAACGAGATCCGGCACCTGTTCATCACGCTCGTCTTCCAGCCCCTCCACGACATCGCCCGCCGACTCAGCTGGTCCGACGGGCGACGCCGCCACCAGCAGGATCCCGCACCAGCCACTACCAGCGACAAGCCGTATCCCAGACATGAAGATCACGATCTACAGCTGGAGTACTAGGGAGGCCACGGCCTCGTCCCGCAGCGTGTGCGCACAAGGGGGAGGGGCAGCAGTGGGACGCCGCGGTGCCAGCATGCAGGTCGCCGCTGGTCAGCAGGTGCGCCCCACGTAGTGCGCGCCCTGGATCCTGGAGGCGGAGCCCAGCCACGTGCGGCCGGGGCCCACGCAGCGTTCGTAGTCGGGGGCCCAGGCGACCTCTACCTTGATCACGACGTTCGAACCGTTGCTGGTGCAATGGCGGTAGTACGCATCACTGCCCGTCTTGTAGAAGCCACATGGGTCTTTGGCCAGGGCGATGGCCTGACCGGGTGCGGCGGCGACCGTTCCGCAGAATGCGGCGGCACCGAGCATGAGAGCGGCAAAGCGGCGCATGGAACACCCTTCCTCAAGGCTCTTCTTGGTCCTTGGCACTTGGTACTTGGCCCCTGGCACTTGGTACTTGGTCCGTTTTGGTCTTTCATCCGACCCAAGTCGGCCCTTCTCAATACACCAGTTGGTCCGCCGCTGTGTCGGTCGACGTGTGCGGCTCCGCATGACTCCCCCTCGCAGACTCGTCCATGCACCGGACCGCACGTGTGGGTGACGGCAAAATAGGCCAGATCGGGGTCCGAAGCGTGGGGTGGGGATCGTAACGAGCGCACGTGTGACGGAGGCGGCGGACAGGGGTGGTTGGTTTCTCCTAGGGTGCCCGCTGTGTGCCACGCTGCGTGCGGCAGGATGGCTCATCGCGTCAGGACGACTACGTCTGCGGGACGTCTGCGTTTACGTTTGCGTCTTCGTCTTCGTCTTCGTATTCGTCCAGGTCCTGTCCGTGTCCCGTCCACGTCACGTCGACGGGTGCGGTCGGGTCCCGACGCGTTCGAAGTCCTAGAGACAAGCAGGTAAAAACCGAATGATGAAGCATCACATGCGCTGCGTGGCAGTGGCAGGGCCGCAGTTTCCGGGAGTGGGGGTCGACCGGTGAACCGTGCTGTCACGCTGCATGACTTGATCCTTGCCGGTGCGGCGCTGGTTGCCGGTGTCATTGCCGGGCTGTTGTGCAAGGCGGTTTTGCGGTGGCTGGGGAAGCACGCGAGCAGAACGCGATGGAGCGGCGACGATGTCATTGTCGATTCACTGCGGTCCGTGGTGCCTTGGGCGGCGATTTCCGGCGGTCTGGCGGCCGCGGCCGCTGCGTTGCCGCTGACGCCTACGGTCGGACGGAACGTCAACCGGACGCTGACCGTGCTGCTCATCCTGGTCGTCACGCTCACCGCGGCCCGGATGATCACTCGACTCGTGAGGTCCCTGGCGCAGTCGCGTTCCGGCGTGGCCGGTTCGGCCACCATTTTCGCCAACATCACCCGCATCGTGGTGCTGGCAATGGGCGTCCTCGTCATCCTGCAGACCCTGGGCATTTCCATAGCCCCTCTGCTCACCGCGCTCGGTGTGGGTGGCCTGGCGGTCGCCCTGGCGCTGCAGGACACCCTCGCCAATCTCTTCGCCGGCGTACACGTATTGGCTTCGAAGACCGTACAGCCCGGTGACTACATTCGGCTGAGCAGCGGTGAGGAGGGATACGTCGTTGACATCAACTGGCGTAACACCGTCGTGCGCCAGCTCTCCAACAATCTCGTCATCATCCCGAATGCGCAGCTGGCCGGCACCAACATGACCAACTTCACCCGGCCGGAACAGCAGTTGTCGATCCTCGTCCAGGTGGGCGTCGGCTACGACAGTGACCTTGAACACGTCGAGCGGGTCACCATGGAGGTCGTCAAGGGAGTGATGACCGATGTCAGCGGCGCCGTTCCGGAACATGAACCGGCCGTTCGTTTCCACACCTTCGGAGACTCTCGGATCGGCCTTACGGTGATTCTGGGGGTGGGCGAATTCAGCGACCAGTACCGGATCAAGCATGAATTCATCAAGCGGCTGCACCAGCGGTACCAAGCCGAAGGCATCAGGATTCCCGCGCCGACACGGACGGTGGCACTGCAGCACCCCGAAGACGTGGGAATTCCGCAGCAACGGGGCACGTCCGACCCGGTGCTGTAGAGCTGTCGGTGAGGTGAGGTGAGGTGAGGTGAGGTGAGGCGGGTGCGGGTGCGGGTGCGGGGCGGGCTGAGGTGAGGCAGGCGGGGTCCCTATGGTCCGACTCCGTACGGTCCGCCTTGTACGGCCCCAAGCCCGGCGCGCTGAAAGCCCAGACAGCCCAGACAGCCCTGAAAGCCCTGGCAGCCCTGAGCCCCGCCTCAGCTCCGGATCACGCCTCCGAAGAATGACGGTAACCGTCGTCATCACGCCCGCCATGCCGGTATCCGCCAATCTCCCCGCGGTGGTGGCTGGCCCCGGAGCTCCGTCGCGCACTGTGGACGGTGCCAAGTGAGACAGACATCGACTGACGAGGGAGTAGTGCGGTGGACAGGGATGCGGCGAAGAGCAGGGCGGCGGAGGGCATGGGGGAGCCCACCGTGCTGGTTACCGGTGCGACGGGGAACGTGGGCCGGCAGGTCGTCGCCCAGTTGTTGGCAACCGGTGTACGGGTACGGGCTCTGACCCGGCAGCCGGACTCGGCCGGCCTGGCGTACGGCGGCGTCGACGTACGGGCCGGCGACCTGACCGACCCATGTGGCCTTGAAGAGGCCCTGAAGGGCGTCGATCGGGCTTTCCTCATGTGGCCCTTTCATACGGCTGATGCCGCACCCGATGTCGTCGAGGCGCTACGGCGTCACGTGGACCACATCGTCTTTCTCTCCTCGGGGGCCGTCCAGGACGGGCTCACCCCCGAGCAACAGCGGCACCCGGTAGGCCGCTCCCACGCCGCGGTGGAGCGCCTCATCGAAAGGTCGGGGCTCGGCTGGACGCATCTGCGCCCCAGCACCTTTGCCAGCAACACCCTCTGGTGGGCCGACCAGATCCGCGCCGGTGACGTGGTGTGCGGCGCGTTCGGAGCGGTGCCCATGGCCCTGCTGCACGAGGCCGACATCGCCGCCGTCGCCGTACGCGCCTTGACCGAGGAGGACCGCCACGACAAGGCGGCGTACCCGCTGACCGGGCCTGAGGTCCTGACCCAGGTCGACCAGGTCCGCATCCTCGGTGAGGCCATCGGACGGCCTCTCCGGTGGGAGGAACTGTCGCGGGAGGCTGCCCGGCAGCAGCTGCTCGCCGACGACACCTTCCCCGACTCCTTCGTGGACACCCTGCTGGATGGGTACGCCGAGATGCTTGACGCCCCGCGTCCGGTCACGACCACGACTGTCGAGGACGTGGCCGGGAGACCGGCACGCACCTTCCATCAATGGGCTGTTGACCACGCCGCCGACTTTCGTTAGCCCAGTCCCAGTCTCAGTCCACCCCGCCCTTCCCATCTCGCCCCACCCGCGGCTTTTGTCCCCTGACTGTCGAGAGGCAAGCGCCCTCGGAGCCGGTTGGGTGGTTGGTTGGCTGGCTGGTTGCTAGAGGGCGCGGAGTGCGTTGCCAAGGTCGGGGCCGCACGAGCCCCAACACTGGATGTCCCCGGCGTCGGAGACCAGATCGCCCAGATACCAGTTGCCGTCGCCGTCGTCATTGCCGTCGCGGGCCCGGACCGCGCAGATGCCGTCGAGGTTGATTACGCAGTCGGCATGGAGGGGGCTGCCGTTGTGGGTGACGATGCCGACGGTGGTGAGGAGATGGGCTTGTGGGCAGCCGGTGAGGCACTGGACGTCCGCCAACGTCCAGGGCTCGGGCAGGCGTACGCGAGACGGCCTGTCCTGCGGTTCGCCGTCCGGTTCGCCGTTGGACTGGGCGTCCGCGTCGTCGTTCGGCTTGCCATACGGTTCGCCGTTCGGCTTGCCGCTCGGTTGGCCGTACCGTTGGCCGTACGGTTCGGTATGCGGTGCGTCGTACGGGTCGGCGGCGGGCTTGTGTCGATTGGGTGAGGGGGTCAACTCGACGACTGCGTGGCCTAGTTGGGGTCGGATCCACTCTTCCTCGCGCGCAATACCGAGGACGCCTCCGAGGAACGCCATATCCAAGGTTCCCGCGGGGGTTTCCCAGCGGAACGGGACCCGGGAGACGTGTGAGGGGAATTCGTCCTCGGCGGTCGTGCCGGGCCCGAACGACTGCTTCGGGCGCGGCCCGTCGTCGGTGTACCGGTGGGCGAAGAACGCGGTGATCCACCCGGTGACCCGGTCGCCACCCGAGGCCGACTCCCACTTGTAGAGGGAACGCCAGAATTTCTGGTCGATCCCCCACCCCGAGGCCGTCGCCCAAATCGCGTCCAGTACCGGCTGCAGTGCCGTGAACCACGGCCGCAACTCCTCGAACCACTCCGCCAGTTCCCGCACCCGGGCCGCCAGCAGACGCCAGTCCCGGTCCGTGCCCTCCAACCGGATCCGCGGAATGCCGCAGAGGGTTTCCCACCGAAAGCGGTAGTACGGGCTGACCACGTCCATCAGCGCCACCAGCATGGCTGTGGCGTCCGTGTCCGTGGTGGTGGAGAAGGCGGGCTGGAAGAGGTCGGCGACCTCGTCACCGATCCGGGCGCGCAGGGGCTGTTGGACCAGATTGATCGAACGTTCCCAGTCCAGCGGGGCCAGGTCGTCCCGTACGGTGATGGTCTGCCGGTGCCCCGGCGTCTCCGTGAAGATTCCCTCGTACGTCTTGGGGTTCAGCCGGACGTGCACGGCCACTTCGTGCACGACTGCGTACCAGAGGAGGTCGGGCGAGAGGCTTAGGGGGAGGTGAGCGGTGAAGCAGGTGTGGAGGGCGCGGAGCAGGAGGCTGGTGGTGGGTTCGGCGATGTCTGGGACGGCAGTGGACCAGCCTACGAGGCGGTCGGTGCTGCGGTGGTGGAAGCACGCCGGCGGCTGATCGCGGAGCACCGCCCGCAGGAAGGCTTCGTTGCCGAGTTCGGTGAGTCCTGAGGTGAGCCGGGCGGCCTCGTTGTCGGCTGCGTCCTTTTCATCGCCGGCTGCGTCCTCGTCGCGCGCTTCGCGTTCGTCGCGTTCGTCGCGTGCTTCGTGCAGCGGCAGATCTATCTCATATGCCATCGGTCCCCCTCCCCCTCCCCTTCGATTCCGCTCGCTGAGCGGCGGTCTGAATGGCCATGAATGGCGCTATGAACGGCGATGCGAGCGGCGCTACGAGCCGCGCTATGAAACGGCGCTATGGGCGGCGATCGTCCGTGATCTTAAAGCGTGGACGTTCTCACGACGAATGGCTGACAGGGAGCTGACATCAGTAGCGTCGGCCAACGGCCACTTGCCGTAGTGAACGGCCGGCCACTTTCCGTAGTGCCGCCGTCTTTCCGTAGTGGCGGGTCGGCGGGCCGAGGGGCCGTACCGGATGCGACTCCCGTCCGGGGAGCTCAGCATGGCAGCAGGGACGCCGGACCGGAGGAGCCGACCGGAGGTTTCGTATGACTCACCCTGACACCACGCCCAAGCCCGACGATGCGCCGTCGCCGAGCGACCCGCAACGTCCCGACGGCGCACGCGGTGTCAACCTCTTCCTCGGCTTCGCCCCCTGGATCATTTTCGCCGTGGTGGCGAGCCCCAGCTCGTGGGGATTTGCCGCGCTTGCCGCGCTCATCACGGCGATCGGGGCCAGCATCCCCGACATCAGGCGCCGCAGCTTGAAGATCCTGGACATCGCCGGCCTGCTCTTCTTTGCAGTCATCTGCATCCTGTCGCTGGTCCTCGACCGTCACGCCCTGATCTGGCTGGAGACGTACGCCCAGACCTTGTCCGGCGCAGTCCTGGCCGCCGTGGCCTTCACGTCCCTCGCCTTCATGCCGTTCACCGAGCAGTACGCGCGGGAGTCCGTGCCCCGCGCGTACTGGGGGAGCCCGCTCTTCCGGCACGTCAACCGGGTGCTGACGGCAGTGTGGGGCGCGGTGTTCCTGCTGACGGCCCTGCTCGGCGTCCTCGCTCTGCACGTCACGTCAGGGGCGGACTGGTTGAACTGGATCATTCCGATCGCGTTGTTCGTGGGCGCGGTCCGCTTCACGAGGTGGTACCCGGATCAAGCCCGGGCGCGAGCTCGGCAGGCGGCTGCCACGTAGGCGTCGGGCGGCCTTCGAGCCCTCCAGGCTGCCGCCGGGATTCACCCGTACGTGTGCTGCACCTCAATTCGAACATGTGATGCAATCTTCGTGTGACTCCTCCCTATGCCTTCCCTGAAGATCTCGTGCAGGCTCAGCGCGCCTGGTACATCGCGTACCGAGAGCTTTCGCATGAGGAAAACCCGTCCCAGACCACGGTGCTGCGCCGCAGACTGCAGCAGCTGTCCGTGCGGATCGCCACGCACCCGTACTGGGCGAGCATTCCCGGCCGAGCGCCCGCCGCACGAATGGCGCTCAAGCAGCAGACCTGGGAGCTCGAGCTGGAGCCCGAGCCTGAGGAGGTCAGGCCGTGAAACACGAAAGAGCCCCGCCCCGCCCCGCCCCGCCGTGCTCCACCGGCAGGACGGGCAACCTACGAGGCTGGCTCCGCACCCGTTCCCGTACTCGCAGGCGCGTCCGTATCCGCACCTACACCCGCATCCGCATGCGGAGTCGAGATGTGGGGGAGTCCCGGTTCCACCCGGCAAAGCCGGGCCGGTGCGCTGTCGCGGCGGATGTCTTCCTCAAGGAGTTCGGCCCAGTTCGGGCGCCAGTGGGCCGCTCGGCGTGCCATTTCGGGGCGGACGGTGTGGGGGAGGGTGGCGACGACTCCGGATCTGGCTGGCCACCAGTCCGGGAGGCAGTCGTATCCGCGCTCGATGGTGCTGTTGGCGTTGGCGTTGGCGTTGGCGTCGGTGTTGGTGTTGGTGGCGGGAGCTGTTATGCGGATGTGCAGTCAGCGGCCCCGTTCAGGGTCGGCTTCCGCTTCTCGTGGAGCGGTCAGCAGGGTGGCTGCCTCGCCGAAGATGCGTCGGCCCCGTTCGTCCAGGAATCCATCCGCACCGCGACCGTGATCGGTGTCCCCGGCGTCCACGAACGCCGCCGAGAGTGCCGAACTCCCGCCCGTCCGGGTGCTGTTGGTGTGCAGCCAGGCGATCAGCCGTTCCTGTTCCGATGTGGCCGGCGGGGTCGGCGGTTGAGTTCGGTGGACGCCTTCATCTCCGCGGCGAGTACCGCGGCGTGCTGCTCGGGCAGCCGGCACGGGACCCTCCGGTCAGCGGTCTCACTCCACCAGGTCGGCGCAGACCCGTCGCACCTCGCTGTCGTCCGCCGGGACCATGCCGCGCACGCCATCGTCGACACCTCGGCGGGGGATGGCGCCCGCCCCCACGCCCGGCCGTCCCACCAGTACACGAAGCCGATCTCTTCGCCGCCGGCGATGACCTCGGCGAGCCAGTGCCATGGCAGCCAGGAGGTCCGTCGGCCAGCAGGTCGAGGGGCGGGGACAGGTTGACGGTCTCGCTGTAGTCGTGGTCGATGCCGTAGAGGACGACCCGTCCGTCCTCGACTCAGGACAGGGCCCACCAACCGTTCCCCACGTCCTCGGAACGCAGTCCGGCCTCGTCATGACGGTAGTTGTTACTGGGAGCTGCTGCTCGGCACTCCAGGCAGCGAGGGTGGCGGCGTGGGACCAGAGGACGTCGGGCGGCGGGAGGTGTGAGGTTCCGTCTGTGGTCACCGTGCTGCACCGTTGGGAACGGGGGTGGGAGGTGGGCGAGTGAGAAGCTCGTGGACGGACATCGGGACGGCGCTCGGTGTGACCAGGCAGGCCGTGCAGCAGCGCTTTCACGCGCCCCACAAGCGCTACGGCCCTGAGACCATGACTGATGACCTGCGCCAGGCCATGGTGCAGGTGAAGCAGGTCGCGGTGCATCACCGCAACAACTACATCGGGACGGAACACCTGCTCTGGGGCCTCACCGCGGAGGACAACACGGCTACGCGTCTGCTCCGGGCCGCCGACGTATCGCCCGATGACCTGCACCGGGCCGTCGGGGCGCGACTGAGTATGGGCGCGTCGCAAGCGGCCGAGCGGATTGCCTGGACGCCCTACTCCCGTAAGGCCATGGCGATCGCGGAAGAGCGGGCCGAGGCGGCGGGTTCGGCGCGTATCGACTGTGACCAGCTGCTTCTGGGGCTCACACAGATCGGGCGTGGAGTGGCCGCCGGGGTGCTCAGTGACGCGGGAGTGGAGCTGACGACACTTGATGACTGTCTTCGTCGTTCCGGCTGAGTTGCCTGGCGGACCGCGACCGGCTTAACGGACGCGGCGGACGCGACCGACTTGACGGGCGCGGTGGATGCGAACGACGCGGTGGACGGGACGGACGCGGTGGGTGCGGTGGTCTCCGTGGGGCCTGCAAAGTCTCCGCAAAGACCTGATTCGGCTGTCTTTTCCTCCCGCGGAAACCAGACCGGTGGACGCCGTTGCAATGTGCGGCGCGGCAGCGTAAATGCCAGGTCAACGGGCCCGGGAGGATGCGGATTTCGTTGAGGGTCGGGGGTTGTGACCATGTTTTTGACCTGCCACATTTCACGTCGTTGCAACGCCGGAGTTCTTCGCCGGCCCGGACGCACGCGCACCCACGAAGGGCGGCCGGCGCCCGCCTTGGTGGCCCCCATCGGGCGGACGCACCGTGGAGAATGGACCGTGGAGGAGGGCATCATCAGTCAGCTCGTCGGCCGCCGTGAGCATGCTGTCGCCGTGATCAGCCGGGGGCTCGGCGGAGTGCCGGCCCCCGGTCTGGTCATGGCTGGTGTGCTCGGTCTGCAGTGCGGGGCCGCGCTGACCACTCGGCTCTACCCCGTCGTGGGCCCGGCGGGGGTGGTGAGCCTGCGCCTGTGTCTGGCCGCCGTGGTCCTCACCGCCTTGTGGCGCCCTGGTCTGCGTGGGGATCGGACCACCCTCGGTGTCGCGGCCGCCGCCGGAACCCTGCTCGCCGTTCACCACCTCAGCTACTACGAAGCGGTCGACCGTCTCCCTTTGGGTGCCGCCACCACCATGGAGTTCCTCGGTCCGTTCGCCCTCGCACTGTTCGGCTCGCGCCGGGTCGCCGACCTGCTGTGGGCCTGCCTGGCTGCGGCGGGTGTCGTGCTGCTCAGCCACTCCGGCATTCCGCTCGACGCAGCGGGACTGGCCTGCGCCCTTCTCGCCGGATGCTGCTGGGGCGGCTACATCCTGGTCGGCAAGCGGCTTGCGGAACGGGTCCCGGACGGCCGCGGTCTGGCTCTCGCCGTCACCTGGGGCGCCCTCGTCAGTCTCCCGTACGGCATCGCCCAGGCGGGCAGCAGACTCCTCGATCCCACTGCCCTCGCCCTGGCCGCTGCCGTCGCCCTGCTCTCCAGCGTTCTGCCGTACACCTTCCATCTCGAGGCCCTCCGCCGGTTGCCGCCCCGTGCCTTCGGAGTCCTCACGAGCCTGGAACCCGCCGTAGGTGCCCTCATCGGCCTCCTCGTTCTCGGCCAGCACCTGGCCGTCCCCCAATGGGCCGGCGTCCTGGCCGTAGCCCTGGCCTCCATCGGCGCCACCCGCACTCCGTAACGCGCCGGTCTCAAGAAGAGAGTGGGGAGTGCTGAGGGGCCACGGGGCAGGGGCAGGGGGCGAGGGGGGTGGAACTTGTTGGGGAAGGCGTCGAAGAGGGAGTCGGTGTGGGTGGCTGGAGAGAGCGCTGAGTGGTCACTGCGCGGTCTGGGCGGGCTGCGCGGGGGCGCGCAGGTGAGTTGGGTGACGCGTTGGTTCCGTTCGGCGATTGCGCACCTGGGGCGGTGCTGTCGTGGGAGAAGTCACGGCCGCCTCTCACGGCCGTCGTTGCCCACCTGGCGTCCCACCTGGCGTCCCGCCTGGTGTCCCATCTGGTGTCCCACCTGGGGCGTCACACCTGATGTCCCGTCTGGGGTTTCCGCGAGGGGGGTCAGTTGGCGCGGAGGAAGGTGAGGACGGAGTCGGTCTGGTTGAGGAGGGCGTGGCCGGCCTCGGGCAGGACGTTCACGGTCGCGTGGGGGAGGCACTGGCGTACGCGCCGGGCGGTGTCCTCGGAGTCGAAGAGGGTGTCGCGGCTGCCGACCGTCACCAGTGTGGGCATGGTCAGGCGGCGCAGCGCACTGTCGGGGAAGAGGGGGAGCCGCTCGGTGCGGGGCTTGAAGTGAGTGAAGGTCAGCATGACGTGGTCGAGGAGGTGCTGGACCTCGGGTGCTTCCAGGCCCGTGCCGATCGCCACTGACCGGCGCACTCCACGGCGTCCCAACGCGCGCAGGAGCACGGCCCTGAACAGCCACCCCATCTTCTGCCTGCCCAGACCGCCGGGGCAGAGCAGCGCCAGGCGGGTCACTCGGTCCGGCCGGCGGGTGGCGTAGTCCAGTGCCACCCATCCGCCCAGGGAAGTGGCGACGATCGCCGTGCGGGTCACGCCCAGATGCGCCAACACCTCGTCCAGCCACAGCGCGTGGGCGTCGGAGGACAAGGGCGGACGGGAGGCGGCACTCAGGCCCGGTTCGCCTATGAGGTCGAGGGCGTACGTCCGGAAGTGCCGGGACCAGGAGGCGATGTCGTCCTGCCACATCGTCGTGTTCGCTCCCGATCCGTGGATCAGTAGGACGGGCGGGGCGTCCTTCGGACCGGAGACGAGGACGAAGGTTTCGCCTTGGCGAGTCGGTATCCGTACCTCGTCGGCGGGGACCGGCCAGGCTTGGAGCATCTCCCGGTAACGCTGCTGGATCTCCCTCGCACCGGCTTCGGTCTTGTAGATCGTGCTGGTGCTGGTGCTGGTGCTGGTGCGGGTGCTGGTGTTCGCGCTTGGGCTCATGTCGCGAGTACTCCTTCCATGTAGTCGAAAATCCGGGCCGTGTCGGCGAGACCGCCCAGGACGATGACCTTCATCCGGGCCCTTCCCTTGTCGTAGGCCGTCTCGATCCGCAGGGGCGCATGGCCCGGGCCGCGGTTGGTGGCCAGGCTCATCAGGAGGGACGTCAAGCGGTCGGCCGTCTCGGGGGTGATCGCGTCGACCTCGACGATGCTTGAGACCTCGGTGTGCTGTTGCTGCTGTTCTTGCGGTCGCCGCCCGTCCGCGTCGCCCTGGGGCGCGGGTGCCGGGCGGCCGGTGAAGGCTTCCAGGTCCTCGTGGGCGATGCGGTACTGCTTGCCGATCCGGACCGCATGGAGACGGCCGTCCCGCACGTAGTTCCGGATGGTGCGGACATGGAGGCCCAGGTGCTCCGCCACTTGTTCCACGGAGTAGAAACGATCAGGCATGAAAGTACCTTAACTTCCCCTACTGGCAAGCGCAATGAGGAAGTTTAGAGAATGTAGGGGATGGAAGGGGAAGGGAGAGGAGCGGTGGGGAGTGGCGGGGAGTGGTAGGGGGTCGTTGGGGGCGGCGGGAATGGCGGGCTGTAAGCCATCTCAGTGGCCGTGGAGGGAAGCCGGTGGCTGTGCAGCTGGTGGGGGAGGAGGTGACGCCACGATGGGGCGATGGAGGAGAGACACTCTCTTGAGGCCACGTCGGGCAGGGTGCTGCGTACGCCGCGGGCGGCCGGTGCGGCGGGAGTGCTGGCGGCGCTGCTGCTGGCCGCCGTGCTCGCGATCGTCCGCATCAGCTTGCCCTCCGCGATCCCGGCCCACCTGGGGGAGTGGCCGTCGCGCTCGCCCCGCCGGCAGGTCCTGGAAATCGCCCTGGGCCTGCTGCCGTTCGCCGGCATCTTCTTCCTGTGGTTCATGGGTGCCGTACGGGACTACACCGGGCGCACGGAGCGGGGCACCGGCCAGTCGGCGAACGCCGTCTCGGGGAATGCCGGCTCGGGGAATGCGGAAGAGCGGGCGGAGAACAGGTTCTTCGCGACGCTCTTCCTGTGCAGCGGGCTGATGTTCACCGCCTTGGTGCTCGCGGCGGGGGCCGCTGCCGGCGGCCTGCTAGCCATCACCGGCAACATCCCGGCCGGCGTGCAGGACCTGTGGACCTACGGGCGGACGACGCTCACCTTGCTTGCGAGCTACGCCATGCGGATGGCCGCGGTGTTCACGCTCTCCACCACGACCATCGGACTCGCCCTGCGCGTCTTCCCGCGCTGGCTCGCTTGGCTCGGCTATGCGGCGGCGCTTGTGCTGCTCTTCGTCGTCGGCACGGTCCCCTGGACCGAACTGGTCTTTCCCCTCTGGATGCTGGCCACCAGTACGTACATCCTGGGGGCCTCCTTCCGTAGGGGCGGCGGGTGAGTGGGTCGCCAGGGCTCCCGGCCCCTTAATCTTCTTCATCTTCTCGCTCGGCCGCGCGCCACTCCGGGGCCAGTACCGACCAGACTTCGATGTCGTGCCGCTCGCCCCGATGGAGATAGCCCTCGCGCAGCACGCCCTCCTTGGCCATCCCCAGCCGCCTGGCCACCGCGATACTGGGTTCGTTGGCCGCTGAGACCAGCCACTCCACACGGTGGATGCCCCGCTCCTCGACGGCCCAGTCGATGAGCACGCGTACGGCACGGGTCACCAGCCCCTTGCCCACCGCCGACGGCTCCAGCCAGCAGCCCGCCTCGGCAGTGCCCTGGTTGACGTCCATCGTGCGGAAGAGGACCCCGCCGACGAGCCGGCCGTCCAGCCAGATGCCGCAGATGCGGCCGGTGTCGGCGGCGGCCTTCTCCGCGTACGAGTGGAGGTACGAGCGGCTCGCGTCCAGATCCACGATCAGGTCGGCCAGCCCGATGTACTGCCCGATGAACTCCCGTCCCCGGTCGATGTGGACGAGGAATTCCTCGGCCTGCCACGGCTCCAGCGGCCGCAGCTCGGCGCGGTTGCCACCGTTGGCAGCGTCGCCGCCCAGGGGTATCGCGTACATCGGTCACCTCCCGCTCGGGCCGCTCGGGCCACTTGGGCCGCTCGGTGTGCCAGGTGAGGGGGTTGGGGAAGTGGTGTGCCGGGGTTTCCAGCCCCAGGCGGTGAGCATTCCGGGGGAGAGGGCGGCGGAGTGCGGGGAGGACAGGGCCTGGCGGGCCTGTTCGAGTAGGGGCTCGTCCACCTGGCCGGTGGCGAGGAGGTCGTCGTGGGTGCGCTGCCAAGTGTCCTCCCAGAAGCGGCTGATGGGGCTGCCGGGCAAGAGCGGAGGGACGTGGATTTCGGCGGCCACGGAGTGCAGGCCCTCCTCCAGAAGGAAGGAAGGGTAATCGGGCACCCAGGAGATGTCGGTACCGATGGTCGTGCGCAGGGCCTGCCACATCGCGCGCATGACCCGGGTGTACGGGGTGGCCGGGGCGGAGGAGGTCGTCAGGTCGACGGCGTCGCTGAGCACGAGGACGCCGCCCGGGGCGAGCAAGGAAATCAGCTGGTTGATCATGCGTCGCCACGGGCGGAGGTGCATCAGTACGAAGCGGGCGTGCACCAGGTGGAAGCGGCCGGGGTCGAAGTCGGGTGCGGTCACGTCGGCGGTCTGGGCCACGAGCCCCGGCGGGGCAGCGGCGGTGAGGAAGCGGGTGTCACGGTCGACGGCCAGGACGGACGTGACGTCCGCGGACTCCAGCAGCCACCGGGCGACGGTGCCGGTCCCGGCGCCTACGTCGAGGCAGTGCCAGCCGGGGCCGGCGCCCAGCGCCGTCAGCCGTGCGGTGCTCACCGCGTCGTAGGCGAGCGCTCCCAGGTCGATGCGATCTGCCTCGCCGGCTTCTTCCGGGCGGAAGGCGTCTTCACCGTAGTGCCCGGCACCCGGTCCGGAAGGCTCAGCTGGTCCGGAAGGCTCCGCTGGTCCAGCCGGTCCGGAGGACTCAGCCGGTCCAGCCGGTCCAGTAGGCCCGGCCGGCCCGTGCGGGTGTCGCACCCCTCCAGTACGCACGCCTCCAGTATGGGCGCGGGAGTCAGGGCTTTCCTGCTGTGGCGAGCGGCCGGATCTCGTCGGTACGGCCCGTCTCCCCTTGGCCGCCCTCCGTGTGTGCCCCGGCGTTCTCGGTACGGTCCCCGGCGTTCTCGGTACCGTCCCCGCCGTTCTCCGTACGGGCCCCGCTGTTTGTCGAACGAGCGCCGTCGGTCTCCGTACGGGTCCCGTCATTCTCCGTACCAGCCCCGCCCTTCTCCGTACGGGTCTTGCCGTGACGGCGTAGGAGCAGGTGGAGGACGGCCAGCAGGACGGCGGTGGCCAGCGCGCTGTGCCACAGCAGGGCGTCCAGGCGGTGCGCCGAGAGGTACGCGCCTGCGGCGACGGCCGCCAGGGCGCACACCGCGCGGTCGACGAGGCTCTCGACCGACAGCAGGGTGGCGCGGGGTGCGCCCGCGGGGACCGCGTCGTTGACCAGCTTCCGCTGGAGGGGGGACGCGAGGCCGGTGACGGCGGCGAACACGCACAACAGCGCGACCGTGGTCCAGGGACCGCCGAGCGTGCTGCCCGCCAGAGCCGCCGCCATCGCGAGGCTGAGCAGCGACACCCATGCCACCGGCGAGAGCCGCGAGGTGAGCCATTGCGGGCGGGCCGAGGCCACCGCCTCCGCGACGGTCATGGCGGCCAGCACGGTGCCGTGCGAGCCCTCGCCGATGCCGTGGTCGAGCAGTACCGGCTGGAAGAGATTGACCTGGCAGATACGGGCGAGTGTGAACAGGGCCACCCCCTGCACCATGACCAGGGCGAGCCAGGGCGTGCTGCGGACGGCGCGGAGGGCGGCGGCCGCATCGTGGCCCGTGGCGCGCTTCCGGCCCCGGGCGGGGACGGAAGCGGCCTGGCGGGGCAGCAGTACGGCGCAGACCAGGGAGGCGCCCGCGCTGGCCGCGCTCAGGACGTACGGGGCGGAGTGCGCCAGGGCCATCAGCGGGCCGAGCAGCGGCCAGCACAGCACCTTCGCGGCGAGGCCGAGCGCGCGGGCCTGGCCCTCGGCCTTCAGATAGTGGGCACCCGCGCCCTCGGCCCCCAGGCCCTCGTAGAGGTACGCACTGGCGGCACCGGAGGTCAGGGAGCGGCCGGCGGCGATGAGCAGGAAGTGGACGAGGAAGCCGGTGTAGCTGGGGGCCCAGACCGGGGTGAGGTTGGCCGCGGTCATGACCACCGCGCCGGCCCGCAGGCAGTTGCGGGTGCCGATGCGGTCGGCGATCAGCCCGGTGGGGATCTCGAAGAGGCAGAATGCGGTGTAGTAGATGCTCTGGATGCCGAAGATCTGGCCGTCGGTGAGGCCCGCCTGCCGTTGGTAGGCGTAGAACACCGGCATCCACCAGAGCAGGTTGAACAGGAGCTGGAAGCCGTTGTTCAGGCGGATGATGCGGCGGGCCCGGGGCGGCAGGGGAGGCGCGTCCGTCGCGCCCTTCGTGCGCCTGCCCGCACGACTGAGGACCCGGGGGCCGGGGAGGTGGCGGGTCATCGGACCGCGTAGGGGCGGATCTGGACCAGGGTGAAGTCGCCCTGATCGGTCATCAGCCATTCGATGTCCAGCGGCCGGTCCACGTCCGCATCTACGTCCACGTCCGCATCTACGTCCACGTCCGCGTTCAGGTACAGCCCCATGTTCCGGTCCGCGTCCGGGTTGTCGGTGGGGGTGGTGCCGCTGAAGTGGGACTGCAGCAGCCGGCCGGTCAGGGCGAGGTCCGCCAGTCGTTCGCGGGTGGCGGCCGGCAGGTCCTCGGCGGACGAGCCCAGCGCGACGGTGCGGCCGCCGCCTTCGACCGTGTTGTACAGGTACTGCAGCGGCAGCGCGGTGCCGTCGACGACGTTCTCCGGGGAGCCGGACGAGCAGTTGAGGTAGACGTTGCGGAAGTCCGCGCGCCGGGTCGGGTTGCAGGTCACCAGCACGCCGCCGAGGTCCGCGGGCTGGTAGCGCTGAATGATCACGCCCATGTAGGTGTCGTCGGCAGAGATGCCCGCCTGGTGGCGCAGCCGGACGCTGCGCGGCGAGAGCAGGGAGGCCCACACCCGGCGTACCGCGGCGAGGAGTTCGTCCGCACCGTGCACCGCCGTGACCGAGTCGTACACCCCCGCCGCCGAGAATCCGGGCAGGTCCTCGGCGTTGGAGGACGAACGCACCACGAGCCGGCCGGGGGTACCCGACGCGCCGGAGGGCAGTGCGTGAGCGGCGGCCGTGAGGGCACCGGCCACGTCGTCGGGCATCGGGGCGGCGTGCTGGATGAGGTGCTGCAGCCGCCGGCAGAGCGGGTCGATCGTGTCGACGGTCTCGCGCTCCAGGGCGGCCTTCAGGTCGCTGATGCCCTGCTGTATGGCGGGGGAGGAGGTGAGAAAGCGGTGCTGCAGGGCGAACGGGAGGGCCATGCCGTCGGGAGCGGTGACCGTGGCGCGGACGAAGTCCCGTGCGGTGGCCCGGAGTTGGACACCTTCCGCACCCTCCGAAAGATCAGGAAGTGCAGGAAGGCCCGAGAGGCCCAGGCGGGCGGTGAGACGCGCGGTGAGGTGGGCGTAGAGGTCGGCCCGCGGTGGCCTGGGGCGGCCGTAGTACGCGGTCAGGTCGATGGTGTGGTCGGGCCCCTGGCCGGCGTGGTCGGGCCCACCGGCCGGAATGTGCTCGCCACCGGCCGCCAGGACGTGGTGCAGCTCCCCGAGGTTGGCCGCCTTGGTGCCGTAGCGGTTCCGGTCGGTGCGGCGCAGTTGGTGCAGGGGCAGTGCGGGTATGTCGGCGTGCAGCAGCGGGGGTTCCAGCCGGATCCGGGGCGCCGGACGCCGGTCGGACGCGCCCGGTGCCGACGCCTGGGTGAGCGCCGCAGACGTCTGGGCAAGCGTCGGGGAGAGTGCCGAGCCCGGCGCCTGGAGGAGCGGCGCCGGCGCCTGAGGGAGCCGTACGAGGGTGATGTCGTCGTCCCGCACCTCGTAGCGGACCCATGCGTCCGCGAGTTCCTCCGCCTCGATGAGCTGGTCCAGGTCGCGGATGATGGCGTTGGGGATGCCCCAGCCGGAGGCGAGGACGTTGGTGTGCGAGAGCGGGGTGGTGGGCGCGGTGTTGATGAAGCCGGCGACCCTCGGTACGTCGTCGGGCAGGCACGGCATGGCGACGATGTCGGACCCGCCGAGCGGGCCGGCACCGGCCGCGTACTCCTCGTACTCCCGGGCGGTACGGAAGTGGCGCAGGCGGCCGACGGCCTCGCCGGGGTTGAGCGGGGTGCGGGTGCGGCTGCCGAACAGCTGGTGGCTGAGGATCCGTGGCACCCGGACGTCACTGATCGCGGCGAGGGCGTGCTCCTGACCGTGGTTCGCGGGCTTCAGCAGCAGCGGCAGCCGGCTGTCGAGCCGGTGGCGCACGAACGTGTAGAACTCCTCCAGCATCGGGCCGCTCATGGTGTCGGCCTCGGTCGTCTCCAGCACGAGGAAGGGGCGTGCGCGGCGGCCGGCGGGCACGGGGCTGCCCGCGTTCGGCCCCGCGCCCGCCGTTCCCGCACCCATGTCGGTGTGCAGGGAGAGCACGCCCAACAGGAACCTGCGCTCGGGGTCGGCGTAGACCGAGGCGTTGAACGCGTCCAGGCAGGCGTCGAGTTCCGCCAGTTCCATGCCCAGGACACGGGTGGCGATGTAGTCGACGTGGAAGGGGTGGACGGCGGCGTCCAGCAGGTGCCAGGTGTTCTCGGCGCGGTCGACGACGACCTTCAGGTAGGGGTGGCCGGCCAGGGTGCCGCAGAGGGTGTGGAAGAGCGGGAGGGCCAGGTGCGCGCCGATGGTCGTACGGTCGCCGACGGCCGGACGGTCGCCGGCGGTCGTGTGGTCCTGGGCGGTGGTCATGGTGAGGGTCATGAGCGCGCCTCCGCGGTCTTCGTCGTGCACTGGGTGTCCGTCCCGGCCTTCTCCGTCTCCTCGTGCTCGTCGTGCCTCTCCTCCTGGGGGAGCACCGACGGCAACGCGTCCACCAGGGTCCGGAAGTCACGGAGCACGGTTTCGGGGTCGGTGGCGGACAACAGGCACAGCGCCGCCATCGTGTTGGCGCCCGCGGCCGGGTCGTACACCGGGACCGGCGACCCGTCCGGGAGCGAGTTCTCGGCCACTACGGACAGCCGGCTGCCGGCGCTGAGCGGCACCGCGTCCCGTACGGTCGGGAAGTCCCACCGCCGCCGGTCCGGCCAGGCGTCACCGGCGCCGTCCACGGCCAGGACGACGAGGGAGCCGGCCGCGCCGCGCGCCTCCTGCGGGGTGAGGGCCCGGGCGGGCCAGGACACCGGGCGGCCCAGCAGATGGTCGACGAGCATGCCGATGAGGTCCAGGCCGAAGACCTCCTCGATCTGCGGCACGGTCATCGCCCCGCCGAACCGGGCGGCGGTCTCGATGACCCACATCCGGCCGTCGGCACCGAGCTTGATCTCGGTGTGCGTACCGCAGTTCTCCAGCCCCAGCGCGTCGACGGCCTCGCGGGCGAGGGCCACGACGCGCCGCTGGGCGTCGGCCGGCAGCGCGGCCGGGGTGATGCCGGCGCGTTCGGTGAACGGTTCCACCGTCGGCATCCGGCCACTGAGGCAGACCGGCCGGAACACGCCGTCGACGACGACGCCTTCGACGCTGACGTAGTCTCCCCAGCCCGCCTGGTCGAACCAGCCGTCCGCGGTGCCCGGCACGATCTCCTCGACCAGGAAGTCGGCTCCCGCGTCGGCCACGTGCAGCTCCGCGTAGCCCAGTTCGGCGGATTGGGCCATCACCTCGCGGGCCCGCTGCCAGGCAGCCGGGACCTCGTCGGTGGAACGGATGATCCGGTGCGCGGTGGAGCCGGCGCTCCAGGCGGCCTTCAGCAGCACGGGGAGGCGGAGCGCGGCAGCCGCGTCCTGCAGCTCCCGCTCGTCGGCCACCGGGCGGAACCGCGGCTGGGCGATGCCCTGCCGCTCCCAGACCCGGCGCATCAGCCGCTTGTCACGGGCGAGCGCACAGGAGGCGCCGGCGCCGGCCAGGCCGAGCTTCTCGCAGGCCTCGGCGACCGCGACGACGGCGTACTCGGAGAAGGTGATGACCGCGTCCGCGCCCACGGCCTGGGCCCGGGAGACGATCAGGGACACCAGGTCCCCCCGCTCGGGCCCGGTGGCGGTCCGTACGGACGCGCACCGGCGCTCGGCGGAGGCGGCGACGGTGGGCGGAAGCGTGCTGAGTGCCAGCAGGTGCACTGCCGACCGAGCGGCGACCTGTGACAGGGCATACCCCAAGGGCGGTCCGCCCTTGGCATACACGAACAGCACCGTGCTCACTGAAATCCGACTCCTTCACAGGCGGGGAGGGGCCGTGGGAACGGCCGTTGAGGACGCGGCGGCCGACTGCCTCGCCGCGGTACTTCCAGAGAACCAGCCGGACGGTGCCCAATCCGCTGTCACGGGCGCCGAACGCTCAGGCAAACGCCAGAGTTGTGGAGTTCGCCGAGCGGCTGTGAAGGTTCTGTGATGCCGTATGGGATCCCGCGCCACCAGATCGGCCGAGAACCGGGCATACGGCGTAGTGGCGGGGGATACGCATGCCAGGGGCGAACCGGCCCGGGACGCCAGGTGGCCGAACGCCCCGCCATCTCCCCGTCTCTTCGTCACAGAGAGGCCGTCGTGGACGAGACCGGTCTGAAGTCGCTGCTCCAACACCTCCCGGTGTCCTGGTGGGAGGCCGACCGCGAGTTACGGGTGATCGACAGCGGAGGAGGAGCCTTCGACGACACCCGCACCGCCCAGCGCTTCCTCGACACCGTCACGGACCAGTGGCAGGCCCTCGACCACCCGCAGGCGAGCCATCGGGCGCCGGCCACCGGCCAAGGACGGGCCGGCGACCCGTCACAGGCGACTGACGCCTCACGGTCCGCAGAAGCCTCACGGGCCGCAGACACCTCACGGGCCACGGATGGCTGGCGGACCGGTCACCACTGGCGGGCGCGGTTCGACGGTCGGCTCTTCGACGTGAACTGGCCACTCGACCCACCCCGGCAGGACCGCCTCCGCGGCATCGCGGTCGAGGTAACCCCGGAACCGGCCACCGAACCGGCCACGGAACCGGCCACGGAACCGGCCACGGAATCGGCCACGGAATCGGCCCAACCGGACCAGGAACCGTCCCCGGCATCGGCTTCAGCCCCCGGCCCGGAGCCGACCCCGCCCCCGGATCCCGCCCCTGCTTCCCCGCCCGCCACCACCCGCCGCTACGACGCCTTCGCCGACCTCGCCCCCGCCGCGGCCTTCATCCGTGACCCCAACGGCCTTTATGTATGGGCCAACCACGCCTACGCGCACCTCTACGGAACCACCCCCGAGCACGTCATCGGCAAGGACGTACGCCAGGTCGACGCCCCGGCCGACGCCGACCGGGTGCTCGCCCTGGACCAGGAGGTGCTGGCCCGCGGCAAACCGGTGCGGCACACCCTCACCTACCACCGCGCGGACGGCACCACCGGCCACGCGGCCGGGCACCGCTTCCCCGTACGCGAGGGCACCCAGACCTGTGTGGCCGGTATCTACATCGACATCAGCGACCACACCCGCGCCCTCCATCAGCGCCAGCAGGCCGAGGAGAACCTGTACGCGCTGCGCGACCACAGCGGTCTGCCGTGCGCCCTGATCTCCGCCGGCGGAAGGATCCTCCAGGCCAGCGCGGCAGCCGCGGAACTCCTGCAGACCCGGCTCTCCGACCTCGTGGGCCGCCGGGCCCACACCCTGCTCGCGCCCGCCCCGGACCTACCCGCACTCCGGCGGAGCTGGCACGCCCTGATAGCCCGCCGCAGCCGGCGCATCGAGACCTCCACCGTCCTCGTCGACGGCCGCGGTCGCCAGCGCCGGGCCCAACTGCACCTGACCACCGTGGGCCGGGGCCCGTCCCGCGCGGCCAGCGTCTGGGCAGTGATCACCCACCAGAGCCTCGCCCACGAACCGCATCCCCCGCTGACGGCCAGTCAGGTACGCATCCTGTCCCTCCTGGCCGCGGGCCGCAGCAACGCCGAGATCGCCACCTCCCTCCGCCTCTCCCGCCAAACCGTCGACTACCACCTCAGCCGCCTGCGCGACCTCCTCAACGCCCCCACCCGATGCGCCCTGGTCGCCCGCGCCTATGTCCTCGGCATCCTCGCCCCCCAGTCCTGGCCACCCCGCTCGGCAACGGCAGGCCATCCACAGAGCGCCACGTGAGCGCCGGGGCGCGGAAGCACGGCCTCCCACCGCGCCGCCACGCCCCTCACCTCCCCCGCCATGATCCCCACCCCGGCCTGCCCCTTCCCCCCCGGCCGTGATCCTCACCACTGCCGTGATGCTCACCGCTGCGCTCCCGCCCCCGGACCGGCATCATGATCCAACTCCCAAGGCATTCCGCGGCACTTGACCAGGACAGGATGGGGCACTCCATGGCAGCAGATCAGCACCCGACCGGCTTTGACCGCGACGCCTTCACCCACGACGGAGTCACCCGCGAGCTCCTGCGTCGCGGTACCGGGCCCGCGGTGATCGTGCTGGCGGAAATTCCGGGGATCACGCCCAAGGTGCTGCACTTCGCGGAACGGGCGGCCGCCATCGGCTGCACCGCCGTCCTTCCGGTGCTCTTCGGCACGCCCGGCCGCCCTGCCGACTTCGCGGCCGGCCGTCGGCTCAAGTCCGCCTCGTATCTGGCCTCTTCCCTCGGGAAAGTCTGTGTGAGCCGCGAATTCACCACGCTGGCCACCGGAAAGTCCTCCCCCGTGGTGACCTGGCTACGGGCACTGGCCGCCCATGAGCACCAGCGCTGCGGCGGCCCCGGCGTCGGCGCCGTCGGCATGTGCCTCACCGGCGGCTTCGCCCTGGCCATGGCCGTCGACGAGCGCCTCGTGGCCCCCGTCCTGTCCCAGCCCTCGCTGCCCCTGCCCGTCACCAGGAGTCGCGCCGCCGGCATCGACATCTCCGGCGAGGACCTCGCCGCCGTCCGCACCCGCTGCGAACGCGACGGCCTTCAGGTCATGGGGCTGCGCTTCCGCACGGACCGCTTGGTGCCGGGCGACCGGTTCGCCTTCCTCCGCCGCGAACTCGGCGATGCGTTCCTCGCGGTCGAACTCGACGACGACGCCGCGAACCCCGACGCCGTGCTGCGGCCGCACTCCGTACTCACCGAGCACCTCATCGACGAACCGGGCCAGCCGACCCGCGCAGCGCTGGACGGCGTGCTCGACCTGTTCCGCAACCGCTTGCTGGAGGGGCGCGACGCCACCGCGGAAACGCCGGCCGGTTAACTGCCCCTGCCGGCCCGGGAGTTGATCCGGGCCGACAGGCGTGGCGACGAACCTACGGGCGGACGTAGGGCCGGGTCATGATCTCCATGTTGTGGCCGTCGGGGTCGACGAAGTACGCGCCGCGGCCGCCGAAGAGGCGGTTTATCCGGCCGGGTTCGGTGTGGTGGGGGTCGGCGAAGTAGGTGACGCCGAGCGTGTCGAGACGGGCGATCATGGCGTCGAACTGCGCGTCCGGAACGAGGAAGGCGTAGTGCTGCGACTGGATCGGTTCGTCGCGCTTCTCGAAGTAGTCGAGGGTGACGCCGTTGCCGAGGTCGACGGGCACGAAGGGGCCGAACGGTGCGCTGACCTTGAGGCCCAGGATCGCGGCGAGGAACTCGGCCGACAGCTGGCGGTCACTGGCGTAGACGGCGGTGTGGTTGAGCTGGGCGACGGTGGTCGGCAGCTCGGACGTGTCGGGGTACTGGTTCGGGTCGTACGGCATGGCTTGGTCTGTCTCCGGGTCTTGGGAAGTGCTGGGAAGGCGCGCCGCGTGGGGCGCCGGGAGCGAGAAGACACGGAGAAGGGGGCGGGGCTCTTGCCCGCCTCGGGCTCACGCCGAGGCCGGGAGCCTCACTGTTGAATGGCCCATGGCCGACCCGGCAGTCACCCGGCTGACCTTAGTGATCATCAACGGCTGGAGCAACATGGTTTCCGGTCCCCGCGGGGTGGTGGTCCGTCGGGCCGGGGGAGGTGGCTCGTACCGGATGCCCCTGGGGCCGGGGACGCGACCGGAGCGGATCGGGTGAATCGCCTCACAATGCAACGCACTTACGCCGCAAAGCGGGACATTTCGCTCGCTGGGTGGTCATAGGGGCGATGGCGGGATGCCGTTCGGGTGGGACCGCTTGAATGATCAAAAAGACGAGGGGTTAGCATATGAGCACCGCCTAGCTCGAAAGATAAGCCTGTGACTGTCAACGACGACTCGTTCACCAATTGGAAGACCCGCGAGGAGATCGCGGAGTCGATGATCCCGATCATCGGGAAGCTGCACCGGGAGCGGGACGTGACGGTCCTGCTTCACAGCCGCTCCTTGGTGAACAAGTCGGTGGTCAGCATCCTCAAGACCCACCGATTCGCCCGGCAGATCGCCGGGGCGGAACTCTCGGTCACCGAGACGCTGCCGTTCCTGCAGGCTCTCACCACGCTCGATCTCGGCCCGTCGCAGATCGACATCGCCCTGCTCGCCGAGTCGCACCGGACCGATGACCGCGGTCTTTCGGTGGAGGAGTTCACCGCCGAGGCCGTCGCCGGTGCCACGGGTGCCAACAAGATCGAGCGCGGCGATGGCCGCGACGTCGTGCTCTACGGCTTCGGCCGCATCGGCCGTCTCGTCGCGCGCCTGCTCATCGAGAAGGCCGGCTCGGGCAACGGCCTGCGGCTGCGCGCCATCGTCGTCCGTGGGGGCGGCGAGCAGGACCTCGTGAAGCGGGCCTCGCTGCTGCGCCGTGACTCCATCCACGGCCAGTTCCAGGGCACGATCACCGTCGACGAGGCGAACAGCACGATCATCGCCAACGGCAACGCGATCAAGGTGATCTACGCCAACGACCCGTCCGAGGTCGACTACACGGCGCACGGCATCAAGGACGCCATCCTCATCGACAACACCGGCAAGTGGCGCGACCGCGAGGGCCTGTCGAAGCACCTGCGCCCCGGCGTCGAGAAGGTCGTGCTGACCGCCCCGGGCAAGGGCGACGTCCCGAACATCGTGCACGGCGTCAACCACGACACGATCAAGCCGGACGAGCAGATCCTGTCCTGCGCGTCCTGCACCACCAACGCGATCGTGCCGCCGCTGAAGGCGATGGACGACGAGTACGGCGTGCTGCGCGGTCACGTGGAGACCGTCCACTCGTTCACCAACGACCAGAACCTGCTGGACAACTACCACAAGGCCGACCGCCGCGGCCGCTCCGCGCCGCTGAACATGGTCATCACCGAGACCGGCGCCGCCTCCGCCGTCGCCAAGGCGCTGCCCGACCTCAAGGCGCCGATCACCGGCAGCTCGATCCGCGTGCCGGTGCCGGACGTCTCGATCGCGATCCTCAGCCTGCGGCTCGGGCGCGAGACCAGCCGCGAGGAGGTCCTCGACTACCTCCGCGACGTCTCCCTGCACTCGCCGCTGAAGCGCCAGATCGACTTCACCACCGCCCCCGACGCCGTCTCCATGGACTTCGTCGGCTCGCGCCACGCCTCGATCGTGGACGCCGGCGCCACCAAGGTCGACGGCGACAACGCGATCCTCTACCTCTGGTACGACAACGAGTTCGGCTACTCGTGCCAGGTCATCCGCGTCGTCCAGCACGTCTCCGGGGTGGAGTACCCGACCTACCCCGCGCCGCCGGCGGTCTGATCCCGGCGGACCGCCCGGTCGCACCTCTCCGATCTCTCTGATCCGGCCTGTCTTCCGGTCTTCCGGAAGGCAGGCCGGAGGTGTTCGGTCGGGGCGAAGTGAGTCGCGGAGTATGCCCCGGCTCCGCGGGCGCATGAGCGATCATGGGCGGGACATACAGACGTCGAGGGGACCGAAAGTGACGAATCCGGGGCGGGGCGCGGCGGCGGATGGCCGGAGCGAGCACGGCGGAGCGGGAACCAGGGGCAGGCGGCGCATCCCGCTCCTCCTGGCGGTGGCGTGCCTGGCCTACGCGGTCGACCTGTTCAGCAAACTGGCCGTGGTGGCGAAGCTGGAACACCACGACCCGGTGAACGTGCTGGGTACCTGGCTGCAGCTGCGGGTGATACGCAATGCCGGTGCGGCGTTCGGCATGGGCGCAGCCAGTACCGTCGTGTTCACGGTGATTGCCGCGGCCGTCGCGCTGGCGATCGTTCGTCTGGCGCGCCGTCTCTACAGCGTCCCGTGGGCCATCGCCCTGGGGCTCCTGCTGGGCGGTGCCCTGGGAAATCTGACGGACCGTCTCTTCCGTACTCCCGGCCAACTCCAGGGCGCGGTGGTCGACTTCATCTCCGTCCGCGGTTTCAGCGTAATGAACCTCGCCGACTGGGCGATCGTCTGCGGGGGCGTCCTGATCGTGTTCTTCGCCTTCCGCGGGTGGGAACTGGGCGAACCCCGCGAAGAGGCGGCTGACAAGGGCCCCTCCGCACCCGCCCGGGCCTGATCCGGCCGCCCGGCGCCGTTCGGCCGCACGAGGCCCTCGCGCACCCTCGGTAGTGGAGTGCTTGCGTCGGGTCACCGTCTTAGCCGCCGGGCCCGCCTCTGCGCACACTGGAGGTATGGGCCGGTCGACCGTGCGCGAGGAGACGGCGGAGCGCGACGACCTGCTGGCGGCAGCCGTCGTCAAGGCCGTTCAGGGGGCGGGCGCCTACGCCGGAAGCGTCTTCCTGCGCTCCCGCGACCGCCGCTCCCTGGTGCTCGCCGCGACCTGCGGGGTGCCGCCGTCCCTGCTGGGCGGCTGGGGCCTCGTTCCGGTGAGCAGCCCGATACCGGTCGCGGTCGCGTACGGCTCCGGGCGCACCATCCACCTGACCGACGCCGACGAGACCATGCGCCGCTACCCCCAGCTCGCGGTGGCCCTGCCGTATGCCTTCGGCTCCTGCTCCGTACCGGTGGGCGCGGGCGGGGAGGCATTCGGTGCGCTCGCGGTCGTATGGGCCGCGCCGCCCGGCAGCGACGGTCTGACCAAGACGCAGCGGCGCCATCTGCGGGCCGTCGCCAACCGCCTCGGCGCGTCCCTGGCGGCCTTGCGTGACCGCACCGGCGACCCCCTGGAGGGCGAGGCGGGCACGGCCCCGGTCGAGACCCCGGCCCCTTCCGCCCCGGCCGTCCGGGCCGGCCTGTTCGACTGGGACCTGGCCGCGGGCACCCTCACCGCGGACGGCGATTTCTGCGCGATCTTCGGCCTCGACCCCGAAGCCTTCGACGCGCGGGCGGACACCCTGGCCTCGCGTCTCCATCCCGGTGACCGGGCCGCGTTCCGCGCCGCGGCCCGTACGGCGGCTGCCGAGGGGCGGGTCGTGTCCCGGACCCTGCGGGTACGTGAGGGCGCGGGCGCCGGGCCGGGCGGTGGCGCGGAAGGTGGCGGTGAGGGGCACGGCAGCAGCGAGGGGTACCGCACCGTGGTGCTCTGGGGCCGGGTCCCCGATCTGCCGGACGACCGGGCGCGCGCCCACCTCGTCGGAGTGGTCGTCGACGCACGGGCCGGCCGCGCGGCGGCCGCGGCGGTCGAGCGCCTGCGGGACGGACTGTTCTCCCTCACCCCCGACGGCCGGGTCAGCTACGCCAACCGCAGCCTGGAGCAGTTGCTGGACGTCAGCGACGAGGAGGTGGTCGGGCAGTGCCTGTGGGACGCCCTGCCGTGGCTCTCCGACCCCGCGATCGAGTATCAGCACCGGTCCGCGATGGTCTCGCAGACGCCGACCTCCTTCCTCGTCTGCCGCCCGCCCGACCAGTGGCTCGCCTTCTCCCTCCACCCCGACCCGAGCGGCGTGACCGGCCGGGTGGTCCCCACCGGCCGCCCGGACGCCGCACCGGAACCCGCCGGGCCGCCCACCGCGACCGCACCGCCACAGCCGGCCGCATCGCCGGCCCCTTTGGCCCCCTCCACCACCGCGGCCGCCGCACCGGCCCGGCTGGGCGTCATGTACCACGTCCTGCAACTGGGCAGTGCGCTGACCGAGGCGGTCACCACCCACCAGGTCTGCGAAGTCGTCGCCGAGCAGCTCCTCCCGGCGTTCGGCGGCCAGCAACTCGCCCTCTACGCGGTCCGTGACGGCACGATGCAGCTGATCTTCCACACCGGCCACCACGAGGGCTTCCTCGACTGGCTGGACGGCATGCCGCTGCACGCGCCGCTGCCCGGCACCGAAACCCTGACCTCCGGCGTCCCGCTCTTCATCGAGTCGCAGCAGAGCCTCGCCCAGGGTTACCCCGGCATCCCGGTCGGCGGAGTGAACTCCTGGGCGTACCTCCCGCTGATCGCCTCCGGCCGCCCCGCCGGCACCTGTGTCCTCGGCTTCGACGAGATCCACCACTTCACGGCCAAGGACCGCAGCGTGCTCACCGCGCTCGCCGGCCTGATCGCCCAGGCCCTGGAACGCGCACGGCTCTACGACTCCGAATTCGCCCTCGCCCGCGGCCTCCAACAGGCCCTGCTGCCGCACCGGCTCCCGGTCCTCCCCGACCTGCGGACGACGGCCCGTTACCTCCCCTGCACCAGCGGCATGGACATCGGCGGTGACTGGTACGACGTCATCCCCGCCGCCGACGGCGTGTCCCTGGTCATCGGGGACGTCGAGGGACACAGCATCGCGGCGGCCGCCACCATGGCCCAACTCCGCAGCGCAGTACGGGCGTTCGTCGCGGTGGGGCACGCCCCCGGCGACGTCCTGGCGGGCGCCAATCGCACCCTCATCGACCTCGGCACCGGCCTCCTCGCCAGCTGCTGCTACCTCCACCTCGACCCCGCCGGCCACCGCGTCCGGGCCGTCCGCGCGGGTCACCCGCCGCCGCTGCTCCGCCATCCAGATGGGCACACCGACGTACTGGACCTGGAGACCGGCCCCCTCCTCGGCGTGGACCACGCCAGCGACTATCCGCAAACCCCCGTCGACCTGCCACCCGGCTCCGCGCTCGCCCTCTACACCGACGGCCTGGTCGAAGAACGCGGTACCCCCATCGACGTGGGCATCGACCACCTCCGCGCCTCGATGGCCCACGCCCGTGCCGACTCCCTCGACGAACTCGCCGACCGCCTCCTCCACCACGCCCAGCGCTCCTCCTACCGCGCCGACGACATCGCCCTCCTGCTCACCGAATACCGACCGGCCGCGACGGGCCGATAGCCACGGAGGGGCGTTAGGCTGGTCGGGCAGCTGGTTCGCCCTGTCCGCCAGGCAGGCGTGTCGTAAGAGGGAACCCGGTGGGATTCCGGGACTGCCCCGCAGCGGTGAGTGGGAACGAGCGCCGTCATACGCACTGGACCCGGACGGGTCTGGGAAGCGACGGCCAGTAGGTGTCCGCCTTTCGCAGTTCGATGGGTGGATGTGCCCGCGAGTCCGAAGACCTGCCCGTTGCCCGCGCGTGAGGGATCACGTGCGGACGTTCCGGTGACCTTCGAGGGCGGGTCGGCGTACAGACCGGGCAGTGGTCTGCAGTGACAACTCCGCAACTGCTCCGTCCGGTTCGTTCGTCCTTCGCGCCTCCGTTCCGTCTCCGGGATCCGTAGGAGACAAGCTCGCGAAGGAGAGTTTCTTGTGACCGTGACAGCGACAGGGGCAGGGGCCGGGAAGTCCGCGGCCGCGACCGTTCGGGCCACCGTGTACGGCTACCCCCGGCAGGGCCCGCGACGGGAGCTGAAGAAGGCCGTCGAGGGGTACTGGAAGGGCCGGGTGACCGCCGACGCGCTCCGGAGGACCGCCGCCGAGCTCCGCAGCGCCAACTGGCGGCAGCTGGCCGACACCGGCATCGACGAGGTCCCGACCGGCGACTTCTCGTACTACGACCATGTCCTGGACACCACCGTCATGGTGGGCGCGATCCCCGAACGCCACCGGGACGCCGTCGCCGCCGACCCGCTCGACGGCTACTTCGCCATGGCCCGCGGCACCCAGGACGCCGCGCCGCTGGAGATGACCAAGTGGTTCGACACCAACTACCACTATCTCGTCCCGGAGTTGGGCCCGGGCACGGTGTTCACCACCGACTCGGCCAAGCAGGTCGGTGAGCTGCGCGAAGCCCTCGCACTCGGCCACACCCCGCGCCCCGTCCTCATCGGCCCCGTCAGCTACCTGCTGCTCGCCAAGCCCGCGCCCGGCGTCGCCGCCGGCTTCGAGCCGCTCACCCTCCTGGACCGCCTGCTGCCGGTGTACGCCGAGGTCCTCGCCGACCTGCACGCGGCCGGCGCCGCATGGGTACAGCTCGACGAGCCCGCCCTCGTCCAGGACCGCACCCCGGCCGAACTGAACGCCGCCGAGCGGGTCTACCGAGAGCTCGGCGCCCTCACCGGCCGGCCGAAGCTGCTGGTCGCCTCGTACTTCGACCGCCTGGGTGAGGCCCTGCCCGTACTGGCCAGGACCCCGGTGGACGGGCTCGCGCTGGACTTCACCGGGGCCTCGGCCGCCCAACTCGACGACCTCGCCGCCGTCGGCGGACTGCCCGGCAAGCGGCTGGTCGCCGGCGTGGTCAACGGCCGGAACATCTGGATCAACGACCTGGAGAAGTCGCTGTCCACCCTCGGCACCCTCCTCGGACTCGCCGGCCAGGTCGATGTCGCCGCGTCCTGCTCCCTCCTGCACGTCCCCCTCGACACCGCCGCCGAACACGACATCGACCCGCAGATCCTGCGCTGGCTGGCCTTCGCCCGTCAGAAGACCACCGAGGTCGTCACCCTGGCCCGTGGTCTCGGCCGCGGCACCGAAACCATCGCCGCCGAACTCGCCGCCAACCGCGCCGACCTGGCCTCCCGTGCCGCTTCGCCGATCACCCGCGTCCCCGCCGTACGTACCCGGGCCGCGGCCGTCACGGACCGCGACACCCGCCGCTCGCAGCCGTACGACCGGCGGGCCGCCGCGCAGCGCGCCCAGCTCTCGCTGCCGCTGCTCCCGACGACCACCATCGGCTCCTTCCCGCAGACCGGCGAACTGCGCACCGCCCGGGCGGACCTGCGGGCCGGCCGCATCGATACCGTCGCCTACGAGGAACGCATCAAGGCCGAGATCCAGGAAGTGATCTCCTTCCAGGAGAAGACCGGGCTCGACGTCCTGGTGCACGGCGAGCCCGAACGCAACGACATGGTCCAGTACTTCGCCGAACAGCTCTCCGGCTACCTCGCCACCCGGCACGGCTGGGTCCAGTCCTACGGCACCCGCTACGTCCGCCCGCCGATCCTCGCCGGTGACCTCGCCCGCCCCGAGCCCATGACCGTGCGCTGGACGACCTACGCCCAGTCGCTCACCGGCCGCCCCGTCAAGGGCATGCTCACCGGCCCGGTCACCATGCTCGCCTGGTCCTTCGTCCGCGACGACCAGCCGCTCGCCGACACCGCCCGCCAGGTCGCCCTCGCCCTGCGCGATGAGGTCAACGACCTTGAGGCGGCGGGGACTTCGGTCATCCAGGTCGACGAGCCGGCACTGCGCGAGTCCCTTCCGCTGCGCGCCGACGCCCGCCCGGCGTACCTGGCCTGGGCCACCGAGGCGTTCCGGCTGACCACCGGCGGCGTACGCCCGGACACCCAGATCCACACCCATATGTGCTACGCTGAGTTCGGCGACATCCTCGCCGCCATCGAGGACCTCGACGCCGACGTCATCAGCCTGGAGGCGGCCCGCTCCCACATGCAGATCGCCGGCGAACTCGCCGCGGCCGGCTACTCCCGCGAGGCCGGACCCGGCGTCTACGACATCCACTCGCCCCGCGTCCCCGATGCCGACGAGGCGGCGGCCCTGCTGCGCAAGGGGCTTGCGGCCCTCCCGCCGGAGCGGCTGTGGGTCAATCCGGACTGCGGCCTGAAGACCCGCGGCTGGGCCGAAGTGCGCGCCTCCCTGGAGAACCTGGTCACCGCGGCCCGCCACGTCCGCGCCACGCTTCCCACCAGCTCCTCCTGAGCACCCGGTGAGCGAACCCCCCGTCCGGTGCGGCATCGCGAGGGCGCCGGACGTGGGGCCCGGCGGCTCATGAGCCGCTGCCGTCGAGGTAGTGCGCGCGCCCGTCGTCGTCGACCTCGAACGGCCCGGGCGGAATGACGCAGAATGCGTTCCCCTCGGGATCGGCCATGACCAGGAAGCCGCCCGCCGCATACGCGTCGAGCAGCCGGCCGCCGAGCGCCTCGATCCGCGCCTGCTCGGCGGCCGGGTCCGCCGACGCCAGGTCGAAGTGGAGGCGGTTCTTGCCGCAGGTGGGCTCGGCGACCTTCTGGAAGCCCACGCCCGGGCCCTCGCCACGGGCGAGCCAGACATAGGGGCCCGTTCTGGCCGCGATCGGTCTCCCGAGGAGCTCCGCCCAGAACGAGGCCAGTCGTTCCGGGTCCACACAGTCGATTATGAGGTCCTTGATCTTCGGATGAGTGCCTGCCATGCCTGGATCTTGGCAGGCACCACGGCGTTGTCAGAAGATCCCTGCCTAGGAGCTCTTGGGGAAGGCAGCCCGCAGGCGGGGCCCGTTGCTGACGAAAGCGGCTGCGGCGAGGGGGAGGGCGGCGGCGGCCTGGATCAGGGCGAACCACGGCGGACAGATGCCGGGGATCAGGTCGACGCCGACGATCACGATCGGCATGAGCACCGAGAGGATGCGCACGCGGAGATAGGCCCACCGGGTTCCCCGTGCGGCGAGGACGGTCATCCAGTAGATCACCGCGGCGCTCGCGAGCACTCCGCCCGAGCGGCCCCACAGGAACGAGGTCACCGGATGTCCCGTCATCGCGAGGACGGCGACCGTGATCAGCACGGCGGAGCTGAGCGCACCGTAGGCCGCGACGAGCTTCTTCAGCGTGCCGAAGTCCCGCCGGGTGCGCGGAGGGTGGAGGTGGCCCGCCACGGCCGAGGGCCGGCCGGTGGTGCCCCGGCCGTGCGTGCCGGCGGTGTGTGTGCTGGTGTCGTTGGTGCTTCGTGTCGTCGTCATGGTGTCGACGCTACGGAGCGCACGAGGGGCGCGGTATGCGCCTGGACCTACGGGTGAGTGGGGCCAGACCCACTACCGGGCCGGTCCGGCGGGGATCAGGCTGTGCGCAGCGCAGAGTGCAAGCACTGGCGGGGAGAAGCGACAAGGGATGGTCATGCGAAAACTGGGGTTGTGGCTGGCGGGTGCCGGGGTGGGGTTCGTCCGGGCGTGTGGGGTGGCGGCTGTCAGCTTGCTGGTGCCGGCCGTGTGGGCCGCCGTCGCGCTGGGGGTCTGGTGGGCGGGGAACCCGTGGGCGTGGACAGCGGTGTTCGTGTGGGCGGGCATCGGCACGTTCGCCGTGTCCCGGCCGCTCTGCCGGGCGGTCCGCCACCTCGTCGCGCAGTGGACGGGCACCGTCATCCCCGCCGGGTACCGGCAGGCCGAGCCGGTGGTGCGGATGTCCACCGGATACTGGTGGAACGGGTTCTCCTACCGGCGCAGCAGCCGGGACGCCCGCCAGGAGCAGCGGTGGCGGCTCTGGTGGAGCGATCCCGCGACCTGGCGCGACCTGCGGTTCCTGGCGGTCGCACCGCTTACCATCGGCGTGACCGCGGCCGTCCCGCCGGCCGGAGTCGCGGCGGCGGTCCTCGGCCTCGGCCGCTCGGAGCTCCCCTTGCGCCTGGCCGGGGTGCTCGGCCTGGTCCTGGCCGTCGCGAGCGCCCCGTACGCCTGGCGGACCGTCGAGCCGGTGGCCGTCCGCTTCCTGCGCCCGTCGCCGGCGATGGCGCTGGCGGACCGGGTGGACGAGCTGACGGCCCAGCGCGCGGACACCACCGTCGCCCAGGCGGCGGAGATCCGCCGGATCGAGCGGGACCTGCACGACGGCGCGCAGGCCCGCCTGGTCTCGCTCGGGCTCTCCCTGGCGACCGCGGAGAAGCTGATGGAAACGGACCCCGACCGGGCCAAGGCGCTGATGCGGGAGGCACGGGCCGGCGCCGCCACGTCACTGACCGAACTGCGCGAACTGGTCCGGGGCATCAACCCGCCGGTGCTCAACGAACGGGGGCTGATCGACGCCGTGCGCGCCCTCGCCCTGGACAGCTCACTGGAAGCGGACGTCCACGCCGACCTCCAGCTCCGCCTGGACCCGCCGATCGAGTCCGCCGTCTACTTCGGTATCGCCGAACTGCTGACCAACGCGGTCAAGCACGCCCGTGCGACCCGGGCCCGGATCTCCCTCGCCCTGGACGGCACCGGCCTCGTCGTCGAGGTGGCGGACGACGGCCGCGGCGGAGCCGGCGAGCGTGCCGGTGGCGGACTCGCGGGGCTGCGCCGCCGTCTCGCGGTCTTCGACGGCACCCTGGAGATCAGCAGTCCGGCAGGCGGCCCGACCTGCGCGAGAATGGTGGTGCCATGCGAATCGTTGTAGCCGAAGACCTCTACCTCCTGCGTGACGGAATGGTCCGCCTCGTCGAGGCGTTCGGACACCAGGTGGTGGCGACCGCGGCCACCGGACCCGAGACGCTCGATGCGCTGCTGACATGGCGGCCGGATGTGGCCGTCGTCGATGTCCGCATGCCGCCGACGCAGTCGGACGAGGGCCTGCGGGCCGCTCTTGCCGCCCGCCGCGAACTGCCCGGGCTGCCGGTCCTGATCCTCTCCCAGCACGTGGAACAGCTCTATGCCCGCGAGCTGTTGGCCGACGGCGCCGGCGGCATCGGCTATTTCCTCAAGGAGAGCGTGTTCGACGCCGATCAATTCATCGATGCGCTGGCACGCGTGGCCGGGGGCGGGACGGCGATGGACCCGGCCGTCATCGCCAAACTGCTGTCCAGCGGCTCCTCGAACCGCCGCCTGGAACGGCTCACCGAACGCGAACATTCCGTGCTCGGCCTGATGGCGGAAGGACTGTCCAACCAGGCCATCGGCCAGCGGCTCTTCCTCAGCGACAGCGCCATCAGCAAATACACCACCTCCATGTTCGGCAAACTCGGCATCACCGATGACGACAACAACAACCGCCGTGTCCTCGCGGTCCTGGCGTATCTGAACAAGGCGTGAACGGGAGCATTGATGCACGGAAATCAGCGCACTGGGGAATTCCACGGCCAATTGGTGACGGAGTTCGATCCGGACGGTGCTGCCGGTACCGACCCACACGGACGGGCCTGGCATCTCAGCGCGGCGGTCTCCGGACCGCCCGGATTCCCTGAGGTCTTCGAGCGCTTCGTGCAGAGCGTCGACACCACCCGGGTGACCACACTGGTCCTGGGCTTCACGGGCTTCGACGGCCCGGCCGCCGCCACGCATCTGCTCGATGCCGCGGAGCGGTTCCCGCGGCTGCGGGCGCTGTTCCTCGGGGACGAGCAGGACTTCTCCTGCATCCACCAAACCGACCTCACACCCGTCCTCGAACGCTTCCCGCTGCTGGAAAGGCTGGACGTGCGGGGAAAGCAGGGGTGGGAGCTGAGCCCGTTCCGGCATACCGCGCTGAAGACCTTGCGCTTCGAGTCCTGCTGTTTGCCGTCCGGCGTGCTGCGGGCGGTGGCGGCCAGCGACCTGCCCGGGCTGGAACGGCTGGACCTCTGGCTCGGGGTCGATGACGGCGAGGGCGAGGTGGCCGACGCATTCGACCTGGCGCCGATCCTGAGCGGTGAGCGGCTGCCCGCGCTGCGGTCCCTCGGCCTGGAGAACAGCGACATCCAGGACGAGATCGCCGAGGAGGTCGCGAAGGCCCCCGTCGTACCCCGTCTGCGGTCGCTGAGCCTGGCGTTGGGCATGCTCACCGACCGGGGCGCGGAGAGTCTCCTCACCGGCCGGCCGCTGACCCACCTGGAGCGGCTCGACCTGCATCACCATTTTCTCTCCGGCGCCATGATGGAGCGGCTGCGGGCCGCCCACCCGACCACGGACGTCGACCTCAGCGGGGCCCGTGGCGAACTCCACGGTCCCTTCGGCGAGGCCTACAACCTGGTCGCGGACGGACGGGACTTCTGAGCCGGGCAGCCGCTGCCGTCATGAGGGATCGGTGGGCACGGCGCTCAGCAGGTCGCGGATGACGGGACCGGCCGAGCCGCCGCCGGTCACGCCCTGTTCGACGACACAGGCAAGGGCGACGTTGCCGCGGTGCGCCGCGAGCCAGCCGTTGTTGGGTTCGTCGTCGGAGACCTCGGCGGTGCCGGTCTTCGCGCCGATGTCGCCGGGCAGACCGGCCAGGACCCGCGCCGTGCCGTCCGTGACGGTGGTGCGCAGCATCGTGCGGAGTTGGGTGACGACCTTGCGGGGCAGCGGTGTGGTGGTCGTCGTGTCCTGGTTCCCGTGGGTGATCGAGGGCTGGTGGAAGGTGCCGGAGACGGCGGTGGCGGTGACCGACGCCATGATCAGCGGGTTGGCCTGGATCCTGCCCTGCCCGATCATCGAGGCGGCCTGCTCGGTCTCGTCGCGCGGCGCCGGCACCGACCCGTCGTACGAGGCGATGCCCACATGCCACTTCTGGCCGACGCCGAAGTACTTGCCGGCGACGTCGCCCAGTTCCCGGTCGCCGAGCTTGCCCCGCAGGCTGATGAAGGCGGTGTTGCAGGACTCGGTGAAGTCCTTCAGGAAGGTCGCGTTGCGGTGTTCGGAGGTCTCCACGTTGTGGAACTCCTTGCCCACCGTGAGGTACTTGGGGCAGTCGACGACGTCGGAGGGTGCGACGGCGCCCTTGAGCAGCAGGGCGCTGCTGGTGACGATCTTCCACGTGGAGCCGGGCGCATAGGTGCCGGAGACGGCGCGGTTGAAGCCGGACGACGGAGAGTTGGCCATCGCGAGGATCTCGCCGTTGTCGATCCGGAGGGCGACGAGCGAGGCGTTGCGGCCGTGGGCGCCGGAGGCGAGGGCCTTCTCCGCGGCGGCCTGCCAGGTGGCGTCGAGCGTCGTCCGGACCGGCCGGCGGGCCGGCCGGTCGGGCTTCTTCGCGAAGGTGGCCTCGGTGCGTTCGACCTTCCCGGTGGCCCGGTCGACGAGCTGGATCGCCCCGCGCGCGCCGCCGCCGTCCGTACCGGTGTCGAGCTGGTGCAGGACGGTGCCGAGCGAGGGGAACTTCGCGGCCGACAGGGACGCGCCCTTGCGGTCGGTGACGTCCGGGGTGGCGCCGGTCTCCTCGCGTTCGAGGTGGAACTTCTTGGTGCCGCTCAGCCGCGGATGGACGATCGACAGCGCCCAGTCCACCTTCCAGCTGCCGTCGGGCTGTTGACGGAGCGGAAGCTTCGACCGGTACGTCCAGGTGCCCAGACCGGCTATGGGCATCGTGGCGGTGAAGGGCACGTCGACGGTGTCGTCCCCGGCCGCCGTGGGCGCCGCCGCGGCGGTGAACGTGGGACGGCGGATGTCGAGGCCGGCGGTGAAATTGCGCAGCACTTCCTGCGCCGTGGCGGGTCTGGTGGTGCGGCCGGCCGCGTTCGGCAGGCGCCCGGCGGCCCAGTCGGCGAGGAACGCCCGCGCCTGGGCCAGGGCCGCGGGCTCGGGGTCGGTGGCGCCCCGGGCGAAGGGGCCGAGCCCGGCCGCGTAGGACCCGCCCACGACGACCGCGCTCACCACCGCCACCGAGGTCACGGTGCGGACCACGGGGCGCGGTCTGCGACGGCGGGTGGTGGCGGGGGCGGTGTCGCCGGATCGGGGCATCGGAAAGTCCTTGTCTGGGCAGGGGTTGGCCGGTCGGGCTGTCGGGGCCGGGCGTGGCGGAGGCCGGGCTTCAGAGGTGGAAGAAATCGAGGATCGTGCGGGTCGCGTTCAGCGCGGTGCTGGTGCGTCCGAAGCCCGCCGGCGGTTTGATGCGCGAGCCCGGCCAGCTGTGGCCCGCGTCGTGCATGACCAGGAGTTGGACGGTCGCTCCGGGGGCCGCCAGGCGCCACACGGTGCGGTCGTAACCCGCTTCGGCCTTGGTGGTCGACGGGGCCGGTGCGGTGGCCCGGCCCGCGGCCGCGAACGCCGCGGCGCTGTCGTGTGCCGACATGGTCGGGGTGACCGGTTCCTCGCCGGCGGGGGCCGGGGAGGGGTGGGGCATCCCGGCGAGCGGGCGCACGGGATCGTCGGCGCCGTAAATCATCATGAGCGGCACCGGTCCGGTGGGCCTGACCGCGGCCTTCCCCGTGGGGAGTTCGCCGGACACCGCGGCCGCTCCCGCCAGCAGCCCGGGGCTCTGGGCCGCCATGCGGAGGGCCATCGAGCCGCCGTTGGAGAACCCGACGACGTAGACCCGCTTGGGGTCGGCCCGCTCCGTGCGCACCAGTTCGGCGATGAGCGCCTTGGTGAACCGCACGTCGAGGTCCGGATCCGGCCGCCGCGCGGTCGCCCGGGTGCCGGCCCCCCACAGTTTGCCGAGGCCCTCCGGATAGGCGATCAGCATGCCGCGGGCCCTGGCGTCCTCGTCCAGGCGGGTCTGCTCGCGCAGGTACGAGGCGGTGGAGCCGCGGCCGTGGAAGGCGATGACCAGGGGCCGGGACCGGCCGTCGGGCACGGTGGGACGGTGCAGTTGGTACTCCCGTGTGCGGCCGTCCACCCGCAGCTGCTGGTGGCTGGTGTCGGCCTTGGGGGCCGGGGAGCCGGCGGACTTGGCCGGTGACTGCGGCCGCTCGGTCGTACCGCATCCGGCGAGGGCCGGTCCGAGCAGCAGGGCGAGGGCGAGGTACCAGGCGCGGGCGGGGCGGCCGCGGCGCGGCGTGGGGAAGGCATCCATGCCTTTGAGGAGAGCAATGCCCACCACATTCTGTCCAAGACCGATATCGATCTTGGATCGATCAATTGCCGATATGATCGCTGGCCATGGACCTGGTTCGGCATCTGGAGTGCTTCGTGGCTGTTGCAGAACAGTCACACTTCGGCCGTGCCGCGGCCCGGCTCGGCATCGCCCAGCCGCCGCTGTCGCAGCGCATCCAGCGGCTGGAGCGGGAGCTGGGGGTCCGGCTCTTCGAGCGCACCAGCCGGCAGGTGACGATCACCGAAGCCGGCACGCTGCTGCTGGCGGAGGCACGGGAACTCCTCGCCCGCTCCGAGGCGTTCATGGCCACCGCCCGCCGCATCCGGGACGGCGAGACCGGCCTGCTGCGCGCCGCCCTGCTGCCCGACCTCGCCGGCGAGACCGTCGCCGCGGTCCTGGCGGACTTCCCCCGGCGCCAGGCCGGCCTGGAACTGGAACTGCACGAACTGTCCACGGCTCAGCAGCTCGCCCGGTTCGCCTCGCAGGACCTGGACGTCGGCGTCATCCACCACCCCTGCGACGTCACCGGTCTGGAGCTGGGCCCGGTCCTGCGCCGCGAGTTGGGGGTGCTGCTGCCGCACAGCGCCGCCGCGGCCGCGCTCGACGAGGTGCCGCTCGCCTCGCTCACCGGCTACGACCTGATCCTCTTCCCCCGCGGCAGCGCCCCGGCGCTGTACGACGACCTGCTGACCACCTGCGCCCGCAACGGCTTCACCCCCGCCGCCGTCCGGCACGGTCAGGGCGCGAGTTTCGTCCGCGGGCTGGTCCTGTCCGCCGGGGCGGTGGCCTTCGGCCCGTACGACACCCAGCCCGCGGACGTCCGCGACCCGGGCGCGGACACCGGGGCGGGGGTCGTGTGGCGTCCGCTCGCCGGTGCCCCGCTGGCCTGGCGGCACTCCGTGGCCTGGCCGAAGGGCCGTGGCGACGCCGCCGTCGGCGCGTTCGCGGACGCGGCCACGCAGGCGCTGCGTACGACTGCCGGCGCGCGGGCCGAGGTGCCCTCGCAACCGCTGCACCTTCGCCCGGCATCGGAGTACTGGCTGTGACCGACACCCCCGCCCGCATTCATGCGGCGTTCGCCGAAGCCGGCGTCACCGGCTGGCTGCACGCCCTCGACATCGACTCCGGCGCCCAACTCGACGCGGGGGCCGACCAGTTGGTCTGCACCGCCAGCGTCCACAAACTCTGTCTGCTCGTCACCCTGCACCAACTGGCCGCTACCGGCGCCCTGGACCTCGGCGAACACATCGAGTGCCCGTCGGCCGGCCGCACACCGGGCCCCACCGGACTGGCCGCGATGCTCGACCCCGTCCGGATGTCCGTGCGCGATGTCGCGTACCTGATGATGGCGGTGAGCGACAACGCCGCCGCCGACCTCCTGCTGGGCCGCGTCGGCCTCGACGCCGTCAACCGCACCACGCAACGCCTCGGCCTCACCGGCACCCACGCCGTCCACACCTTCGGCGAACTCTTCGCCACCATACGGGCGGACGCCGGCCCGGGCGGCGCCCGGGCGCTGACCGACCCGCACGTCATCACCCGGCTCCGGGCCCTCGACCCGGCGCGCACCAACCACAGCACCCCGCGCGACATGACCCGCCTGCTCGGCGCCGTCTGGCGCGACGAGGCCTGTACCCCCGAGCACGGGGCCGCCATCCGCCGCATCCTCGGCCTGCAGGTCTGGCCGCACCGGATGGCCTCCGGCTTCCCCTTCGACGACGTGCATGTGGCGGGCAAGACCGGCAGTCTGCCGACCGTGCGCAATGAGGTCGGCGTCGTCGAGTACCCCGACGGCGGCCGCTACGCCGTCGCCGTCTTCACCCGTACCGCCAACACCGCCGCCACCCTGCCCGCGGCCGACGCCGTCATCGGCACGGTCGCACGCATCGCCGTCGACGCCTTGCGGGCGCCGTAACCGGCCTCCCTTCCGCCGCCTTTCCGGTCCGGCATTTGTCTGGACCTATCTTGTGGGGTTTCCATAGCTCCGGCGTCGTCGAATCGGCCCACTTGCCGATCTTTTCGCTGGTGAATCGCTGGCATGATCGGGGCAGGTCCTTGCAGACCTTGTCAGTTTCCTATGCCTTTGGAGGAACAGGGATGGCCGCGACGGATCAGGTGCTGGTGACCGGTGTCGGTGCGATGACGCCCTTGGGCGGTGACGCGCCGTCGACCTGGTCGAGCCTGCTGGCGGGAATGTCCGGCGTGCGGGCCCTGAACGAGGAGTGGGCCGTGGACCTCCCGGTCCACATCGCCGCCGGGCTTTCCGACGACCCGGCGGCCGCGCTGCCCCGGGCGGAGGCCCGGAAGCTGGACCGCGTGGAGCAGATCGCCCTGGTCAGCTCCCGGGAAGCCTGGCAGGACGCCGGCGCCCCGGACGTCGACCCGGTACGGCTCGCCGTCGTCATCGGCACCGGGACCGGCGGCATGCTGACCACCCTCGGCCAGGACGACCTCTTCGAGAAGTCCGGCCCCCGCCGGCTCTCGCCGTTCGCCGTCCCGATGCTCATGCCCAACGGCCCTGCCGCCTGGGTGAGCATGGACCTCGGCGCCAAGGGCGGCGCCCGCACCCCGGTCAGCGCCTGCGCCTCGGGCGCCGAAGCACTGGCCATGGCGCTGGACCTGATACGTGCCGACCGGGCGGACGTGGTGGTCGCCGGCGGGGTGGAGGCATGCCTGCACCCCTTCCCCCTCGCCGCCTTCGCCCAGATGAAGGCCCTCTCGCCGCAGCGCGAGCACCCCGACTCCGTCTCCCGGCCCTTCGACGAGGCCCGCAGCGGCTTCGTCATGGGCGAGGGCGGATGCCTGATGGTGCTGGAGCGCGCCGAGTTCGCCCGCGCCCGGCGGGCCCGCACCTACGGCACGCTGGCCGGGGCCGGCATCGGTTCGAGCGCGGACCACATCACCGCCTCCAACACGGAGGGCCAGGTCCACGCCATCGGCGCCGCGCTACGGGACGCCGGGGTGAGCCCCCGGGACATCGGCCATGTGCATGCGCACGCCACCTCCACCGAGTCCGGCGATCTGGCCGAGGCACGGGCCATCGGGCTCGCCGTCGGGGACCACGCCCCGGTCACCGCGACCAAGTCGATGACCGGTCATATGCTCGGCGCCTCCGGCGCGGTGGGTGCCCTGTCGGCGCTGCTCACCCTCCGGGACGGCGTCGCACCCGCCGTACGCAACCTCGAACGCCTTGATCCCCGCGTGGAGTTGGACGTGGTGCGCGGCGAGAACCGCACCGGCCGGTGGCACGCCGCGCTCGCCAACTCCTTCGGCTTCGGCGGTCACAACGTCAGTCTCGTGTTCACCGACTGAGCCACCGGTCGACAGCCCGGCGGATTCCTCCCCTGCCGTCCCGTCCGGGATCACCGGGTGCCAGAAGGGCGGCCGCGCCGGGTGACCACCAGGATGGCCATATCGTCCGTACGCTCGCCCTCGGTCCAGCGCCCGACGTCCTCCGTCAGGACCTCCACCAGCTCCTCGGGGCCGTCGAACCGCCGGTGCAGACGCTCCGAGGAGACCGGGTCGTAGAACGTCCCGCGGCCGTCCCGCGCCTCGGTGACGCCGTCGGTCACCAGCAGCAGCGAGGCCCCCGGGGGCAGCCGCACCACATCGACCGGTACGGAACCGGCCGGCGCGAGCTCCCCCAGCCCCACCCCGAGGGGCAGTTGCGGGGCGGCCGGGTCGAGCCGCACGATCCGGCCGCCGTGCACCAGGTACGGCGGTGGATGCCCGCGGTTCACCAGGCTCAGCGCCTCACCGTCGGCGGAGACCTCGGCCAGCACGGCCGTGGTGAAGCCCTCCGTCGAGATGACCGGGCCGCTCCGGGCCGCCTCCCTGGCCAGCGCCTCGTCCATCCGCTGCGACAGCGCGGCCAGGGTGGGGCAGTACTCGGCCTCCTGGCGGAACGCCCCGATGGCGACCGACACCGCGGCGACGGCCGCGAGCCCCTTGCCCCGCACATCCCCGATGATCATCCGCACCCCGAACGGCGTCTCCTGCACCGCGAAGAGATCGCCGCCGATCCGCGCCTCGGCCTGCGCCGCCGTGTACCCCGCGGCCACGGCCACCGGGCCGACCTCCCGCGGAGGGTCCGGCAGCACCGCCCGCTGGGCCGCCTCCGCGACGTCCCTGGCCCGCGCCAGATCGAGCCCCTGCCGCACGATGAGCCGGTTGACCACCAGGGCCAGTACCCCGATCAGCCCGACCACCGCCAGATCGACCAGCAACGGCGTCGCCGGGCGTTCCCGTTCGACGTCCACCGCCACCGAGACCACGCAGGTGACGCACACGACGGCGCACGCGGCGCGGAAGGACAGCGTGGCGCCCGCGATGAGCGGGGCGGCGGCCAGCAGCGGAAGCCCCGTGTACGGCTCGGGCGCCAAGAGATCCAGCAGCACGCCGACCACCAGGACCAGCGCCGCGAGCATCCACGGCACCTTCGTCAGCGTGGGTTGCAGGACGTTCACCGCGTCTCTCCTGCTGCCGGGCCGCGCTCGCGAACCGGAGGGTACGGGCCCGCTGCCCGGGTGTGGACGGGCCGGGCCCTCCTCCCGGGCAGGCTCCCTCATTCCGGCAGACGGCGCATCTCCTCGACGCGTAGGCCGAGGTCCTGGAAACGGGCGAGGAGCCCGTACAGGTGGGCCTCGTCCGTGACCGTGCCGAAGAACAGCGTCTCCCGGCGGGCCGGTTCCGTCCGCAGTTCGGGGAACGCCTCGGACAGGAGACGCGAAACGTCGCCGGTCACACGGAATTCGTAGCGCATGGTCGTGTTGCTCCCCACCGCTGGGGCACCTTCAGCAGCAGCGTGCGGCCGGCGGCGGCCGACGCCACCACCCGGAACAGGTGGGACCCGGGCGGACGGCCCGGCGTCAGAGCACGTGCAGTTCCCTGGCCCGGTCCACCGCGTCCCGGCGCCGGGAGACGCCCAGCTTGCGGTAGACGCTGCGCAGGTGGGTCTTGACGGTGTTGACGGAGAGGCGGAGCTCGTCGGCGATCTCGTCGGCGGTCATCATCCGCTGCACACACCCGAGCACCTCGCGTTCCCGGCTGCTGAGGGGAGGCACCGGGCAGGAGAGGGCCGCGCCGCCCCGTGCGGTGAGCCAGGCACCCCGGGCCGGCGCGGCGGCCGTGCCGTCGATGCCGCCCAGCAGATGGCGCAGCCAGGGGCCGGCCTCGGTGAAGGGCCGGCGCAGCCGCTCGGGCCGGGCGGCGTCCAGCGCGTCGACGAGCAGATGCTGAGCGGTCGTCCGGTCGTCCGCCAATACGGCGGCATGGGCGCGGACGAGCTGGGCGGCCACCCGGTCCGGCAGGCTCAACCCGGGGGAGCGGCAGGCACGGTCCAGCAGCCGTCGGGCCCGGTCCGGGTGCCCGGCGACGAGGTGGGCGCCGGCCAGGGCGATGAGGGGGGCCGGCCCGTCGGCGGGGACGTCGTGCACGGCGGCGACGGCGGCCCGGTGGTCCCCGCGGGCCAGTGCCACGACCGCGCGGGTGAGGGCGAGCCGCTGGGCGGGCCACCGCTCGCCGACGGCTCCCGGACCGGGGAGCGCGCCGAGGGCCGCCTCCCAGCGCCCGCAGGACAGTTCCAGCCGGGCGCGCAGCACGGCCGCCTCGGCGGCCAGGACCGGGTCGTCGGGTACGTCGGGGCAGGCCAGGGCCTGTTCGAGGCGGCGGCGGGCGGCCTCGCGGTCCTCGCGTTCGTCCCGTTCGAGCGCGACCACGGCCAGGGCGAGACAGCCGGCCCCCGAGCACTGGTCCGCGCCGACGCCCTGACCCTCGGTGAGGGCCAGGGCCCGCAGTGCATGGTCCTCCGCGGACGTCAGGGCGCCCTCGGTGCTCTCGGCCAGCGCGAGCAGGCCCAGCGCCCGGTGGCGCAACGGCAGGGTCGCTTCGGTCGTACAGGCGTCGACGGCCTCGGCGCAAAGGCGGCGGGCCTCGCCGAGACGACCGGCACCGAGGAACGCCCGGGCGAGCCCGTGCAGCCGCAGCGCCTCGACCTCGGGATGCGCCCGGACCAGCCCGACCGATAGCTGCCGCTGCAGGTCCGAGACGGCCCGGGCGGCTTCCTCGGCCGCCCTGAGCCATCGGCCGTCCCCGCCGTCGCCGTTGCCGCCTACGTCGCCGTTGCCGCCTACGTCGCCGTTGCCGCGTCCGCCGCCGCGTGGGCCGTGCCCGTCGAACTGTCCGTGCTCGTCCCGCTCGCCGTCGCCCGGCCCGCACAGCAGCCGGAGGAGCATGTGGGTGAGCGCGACCTCCGGGTCCGGCTGCGTGTCCTTACGGGGGTGCGGGTGGGGCCCGGACGGGCGTCGCTCGCCCCTCTCCCGTTCGGCCACGGCGAGGTACGTACGGCAGCCGGCGCGGTCCTGTTGTGCCAGCCGGCAGGCGGCGGCCACCAGGGCCGGTTCGGCTCCCGGCTCGGAGGACGGCATACCGGCGAAGGCGCCCGCCACCCGCTCGGCCTCCGGCGTGCCGAGCAGGGCCCCGACCAGCAGCTGACGGAGGGCGAGCGAGGCGGCGTACGGCCAGTCCCCGGCCTGCGCGGCGTGCTCCAGCGCCTCCGTGACGCAGCCCGCCCCGGCGAGCCAGCGGGCGGCACGGGAATGGAGGTGCGGGGCGAGACCGGGATGCCGGATCCGCAGCTGGGTGCGGAGCACCTCCGCGAACAGGGGGTGGACCCGGCACCAGGTGGTACCGGGCACGGGCTCGACGAAGGCGTTCTCACGCGTGAGCCGGGCCAGGATCGCCTCCGCGTCACCGCCGCCGCCCAGGGCGTTCGCCAGGTCCGGGTGGAGGCGGTCGAGCACACTGGTGCGCAGCAGCAGTTCCGTGGTGGCGGCGGGCTGGGCGTCGAGCACCTCCGCGAGCAGATAGCCGGAGACGGCCTGCTCGGAGCTGACCAACGAGCGGACGAAGGCGGCCGGATCGTCGGTCCGGCCCATGGCCAGGGCGCACAACCGCAGCCCGGCGGCCCATCCCTCGGTGCGCCGGGTGAGGGCCTGTACGACGTCGTCCGGCGGTCGCAGATCGTGCCGCCGCAGCAGCACGGCCACCTCGTGCGGAGTGAAGGCCAGGTCGGCACCCCGGATCTCCGTGAGCCGGTCCTCGGCCCGGTAGCGGTGGAGCGGAAGCAAGGGCTCGACACGGCTGGTGACGACCAGTCGCCACAGCGGCCCGGCGTGTTCGAGGAGGAACTCCAGACCGGCCGGGACGCGCCGGCCCGCCACCTTCTCGAAACCGTCGAGGACGAGGACCACGGGCGCGGGCAGCCGCTCCGTCGCGGCGGCGAGCCGGGTCAGCAGAGAGGTGCCGGCGTCGCCGGGGGCGGACGGCATACCGATACCTTCGGGCAGCCGGGGCAGGGCCCGCCGCAGGGCCTCCACGACGTAAGCCCAGAAGACGCCCGGCGTGCGGTCGTACGTGTCCAGCGTCAGCCAGGCAACCGGACCAGGGGGCCCGTCGCCCCGCGCCCAGGCGGCGGCGAGCGTCGTCTTTCCGGTGCCGGCCGGGCCGGTGATCAGGGTCAGCGGCCCGGCCGCGCCCGCGCTCAGCCCGTCGAGCAGCCGGTGCCTGGCGACGTGCGCCCGCGGGGCGGCGGGCACCGTCAGCTTGGCGTCGAGCAGGGGATCGCCGGACCAGGGCAGGGTCGTCCGCGCACCGGTGTCCGGGAGCGCGTGTCCGGTCGAAGCCATCCGATCACCACCGTGCGACGGGCCGCGGCCCCGCCTCGGCACCCGGGCCCGGCTGCCTCGGCGAACGCGGCCCCGTCGGGTCACTGCCCGCCCGTCATGTCCCTGCACCTCCATCTTCGCCACCGCCGCCCGGTGATCGCACGACGGCTGCGCAGTGGCCCTGGCCGGGCGGGTGACACGCCACGTGGCCGGCCGACCGTCGGGCCCGGGCGGCTCTATGGTGTGATCAAGAGTCGCTCACCCCTCGTCGGGGAGCACCGGAACGCGGAGAGGTGCAGGCGTGCAGCGATGGCGGGCCTTGATCGTGCTCGGGACGGCGCAGTTCCTGATGGTGCTGGACACCTCGGTGATGAACGTCTCCATCAGCAGGCTGGTCGAGGACTTCGACACCGAGGTCACCGCGATCCAGGCCGTCATCACGCTCTACACACTGGTCATGGCAGCCTTCATGATCACGGGTGGGAAGCTCGGCGACGCCTTCGGGCGCCGCCGGACCTTCACCGTGGGACTGATCGTCTACGCGGTCGGCTCCGCCCTCACCTCGCTGGCGCCGTCGCTGTGGGTGCTGGCCCTGGGCTGGTCGGTGATCGAGGGACTCGGTGCCACGCTCGTCCTCCCGGCCCTCGCGGCGCTCGTCGCCGGCGCGTACCGGGGCCGGGACCGGTCGGTCGCCTACGGCGTCATCGGCGGCCTGGCCGGAGCCGGCATCGCGGTGGGGCCGCTGCTCGGCGGCTGGGTGACGACCTATCTGACCTGGCGGCTGGTGTTCGCCGGTGAGGTCGTGCTGGTCGTCGCCATGCTGTGCGTGATCCGGTGGATCCCGGACGCCCCGCCGAGGCCGCGCACCGAACTGGACGCAGGGGGCGTCGCGCTGTCCGCGGCCGGGCTCGCCCTCGTCGTCCTGGGCGTGCTGCAGAGCAGCTCCTGGGGATGGCTGAAACCGCGCAACCCGCCCTTCCTCCTGTTCGGCTTCGCCCCGACCCTGTTCGTCATCGCCGCCGGAGCCGCCGTGCTGTGGCTGTTCTGCTGCTGGGAGCGGCGACAACCGGAACACGGGCGGAACCCACTGGTCCGGCTGTCCCTCTTCGGCGTCCCGCCGCTGCGCTCCGGCCTGACCATGCTGCTCTGCCAGAACCTCGTGCTGCTCGGTCTGTTCTTCGTCATCCCGCTGTACCTCCAGGTCGTCCAGGGCCTCAACGCCTTCGAGACCGGAGTCCGCCTGCTGCCGGTGTCGGTCGCCATGCTGCTGTCCGCCATGAGCGGCCCGCTCCTCGGCCGGGTCGCGGCACCGCGCACGGTGGTGCGGTGCGGCCTCCTCGTGCTCGTCGTGGCGGCCGGGTGGCTCCTCGCGACGATCGAGCCCCGGATCGACAACCTCTCCTTCGGCCTGGCGATGGCCGTCCTCGGCCTGGGCATGGGACTGCTCGCCTCGCAACTCGGCAACATCGTGCAGTCCAGCGTCGGGGAGGCCGAACGCAGCGAAGCGGGCGGGCTGCAGTACACCGCGCAGAACCTCGGGTCGTCCCTCGGCACCGCGCTCATCGGATCCCTGCTGATCGGCGCCCTGGTCAGTGCCTTCACCACGCAGATCGAGAACAACCCGAAGATCTCCCAGGCGGCACGTCACCAGGCGGGCATCGCCATGGAGGCCGGGGTCAGCTTCGTGAGCACGGACCAGGTGCGCGCGGCGGCGGAACGCGCCGCGCTGCCGCCGTCCGAGACCGATGCGCTGGTCGACTCCTACGCCACGGCGCAGCTGAACAGCCTCAAGGCCGCCGTCCTGGCAGCCGCGGCCATCCCGCTCGCCGCCTTCCCGTTCACCCGCCGGCTGCCCGCCGAGCGACCGGCCAAGGAGGCCGCCCGCTCAGCCGGCGGCTGACCCACGGCCGGCAGGAAGGGCGAGGGTGCCCAGCCGCCGCAAGTCCAGCCGCGGCCGGGCCGGCGGGACGCCCGGACGGTCCCGGGGCACCCGCACCCGCAGCGCGGCCGGCTCCGAGAGGCAGCGCACGGGGGTGGGGAGCTCCAGAGACTCGCCGTCGACCCCGACGCTCACCGCCGGCCGGTCGGCGTCGACCACGAGCGCCTCGGCGGTCAGCGAGACCAGCCCTTGCGCATGCCGGCCGCGCAGCAGACCGGCCGCCTGGACCGCGCTGTCGACCGTCACGCTCAGCATGCCCAGCACACCCCCGTCGAGCCGGTCACGACGGCCCAGCCCGGCGCGGTCACCGACCCGGTACGGGTTGTTGCTGACCAGTACGGCCTGAGGGCCGTCGACACGGACGTCGCCGGCGCTGACCGACAGCCGCGGCCCGTGCTGATGGGTCAGTACATCGGGCAGCAGCCGCAGCAGCGTGCCGACCTTGTCGTCGCGGTACGCCGGGCTCTGCACGACCTCGGCGTACGCACCGAAGGAGGCGTTGTTGACGAAGGCCCGTCCCCCGACCCGCCCGAGGTCCACCCGAACCTCCACCCCGTCGGTCAGCGCCGCGAGACTCTGCGACGGGTCGTCCCGATCGAGCCCCAGATCCAGCGCGAAGTGGTTGCGCGTCCCGGCCGGGATCACCACGAACGGCACGTCGTGCTCCGCCGCAACGGCCGCCACCAGCGCCTGCGTCCCGTCACCGCCCGCCACCCCGAGCAGGTCGGCACCACGGGCGAGGGCGTCGCGGGCGAGCCCGGCCACGTCCCCGTGGCGGGCGGCGTCGAGCAGCAGCACCTCCGCGCCCAGCGCCTCCGCCTTCTCCCGCAGCCCGAAACGCCCCACCTTGCCCCCACCGGAGCGCGGATTCATCAGGAGGCAGGCACGCTCGGGCGGGGGGACCGGACGGCCGGGGGACGCCCGTGCGACGGCGTCCGCCCGCAGCGCGGCCCAGCCCGCGGCAGCGGCCAGCAGCCACAGCCCCAACGAGACCAGCACGAGCCAGAGCAGGCGCGCCGCCACATACGACACGAGCACCGCCACCGGCGCCAACAGGGCCAGGAGCAGCGCCACACCGCGCGCCACACCCCGGCGGGACAGCGCCCACCAGCCGGCCGCCGCCGAAACCGCCAGCCCCGCCATCCCCATGGCCACCAGCACCAGGCTCCGCAGTCCCGCCACGGACAGCAGGAGCACCGTCGCGCCGACCCCCGCCACGATCGCCAGCCGCGCGCTCCAGCGCTGCCCTGCCCGCCCGGGCGTGACGACACCTCTCATGGCCTCTCCTGGGCTCGTGGCACCTCCACACGGCAGCTGACGGCCGGTGTTCGTAGCCCCATGGTGGCGGCCCGGTGCGGCCGCCACCGTCACCCGCAACGGGTGAGGCAGGCCGGGCGGGCGGCCCGCACAGTGGCAGTGCCGCCGGGTGCAGGCCGTACCAGTGGCGGCGGACCGCAGCAGCCGTCCCCCGCCGGGCCACCCCACAGCCCGGACCACACCACGGCCGAGGAGGGGGCCCGGCGCCACGCAGACAGCCAAGGAACTGGAGCCGGATGAACGGCGGCAGACGGACCACCGACGGGTCGCGGCCGGCCCGGCCGGACGACTCGACGATGGTGCAGGCCCAGGCGCTGTTGCCGATGATCTGGGCCGACCCCCAGCACATGCCCGAGCAACTGGCCTTCTTCGCGGTGCGGCGGTTCGGTCCGCGGGCCGCGGCCGCCGTGGAGCGGCGCAAACAGCACAAGCCCGAGGCCGGGGACGCCGAGCTCGCCGGGGACACCATCGCCCACGGAACGCGACTGACCATTGCCGACGGCGCCGCGCTCGGCGGGCCGTTCGTGGTCCTCATGCCGGTCAGTTTCGTGGCCGCCCTGCTCGCCCAGGCCCAGATGGTCCTCGAACTGGCCGCGCTCGCCGGCCAGGACCCCCGCAGCGAACGACGCGTGGCGGACCTGCTGGTCCTGCAGGACGTGTACCCGTCGACCGAGGCCGCCGAGGCCGCGCTGCCCGACGTGCCGCGCCATCCGCAGGGCGGCCGGGGCCGGCTCCCCCGACGGACGCGGTGGTCACTGATCGTCAGGATGGCGGCGATCCTCGGCATCACCGGGGGCGGTGAGAAGCCGGGCAAAGTCCAGCGGGTGATGTCGACGGCCCTGATCGCGGCCCTCTTCCTCGTGGGCATGGTGCTGCCGTTGATCTGGGTGCCCGCACTCGCCTGGTTCTACCGGCAGAACAGCCTGCGGCTCGGCGCGAAAGCCGTGCAGTACTACACCCCGGGGGCCGCCGGGGACCGGGTCCGGCACCGGCGCGGAATCACCCGCGTGCCCCGGGTGGCCGGCATCGCCGCCATCCTGCGCTTCCTCGCCCTCACCGTGGTGCCCTTCCTCGCAGCCGCCGCGGTCGTGCTGGCCGGCGTACGGGTCGTCGGCGGATTCTGGGGGACCGCCCTCCTCGTCCTCGTCGTGGTGTCCTTCCTGGCGGCGGGCGCCTGGTTCGTACGGCACCGGTCACGGCCGGCCGACGCAGGGAGGGACGGGCCGTGAGGACGGACGCATCCCTCCTGACACCGGCAGAACGCGCCGGCTGCGGCAAGGCCGTCCGCGAACGCCTACCGCGCTCGTCCCACGCCGAGTTCCAGCCCGCGCCGGACCGGCCCGACCCGGTCGAGCTCCTCGACCGGCAGAGCGCCGGACGCGTGCCGGACCTCGTGCCGCTCCGCTACGGGCGGATGCTGGAGTCGCCGTTCGCCTTCTACCGCGGCGCCGCCGCCCTCATGGCCGCGGACCTCGGCACCCTCCCGGGCACCGGGATCGTGACCCAACTGTGCGGTGACGCCCACCTGCTGAACTTCGGGCTCTACGCCTCGCCCGAGCGGCAACTGGTCTTCGACGTCAACGACTTCGACGAGACCCTCCCCGGCCCGTGGGAGTGGGACGTCAAACGCCTGGCCGCCAGCATGGCGATCGCCGGCCGTGCCAACGGCTTCGCGGCCGAACAGCGCCGGGACGTCGTCCGGGCCACCGTCCGCTCCTACCGGCGGACGATGCGCGGCTTCGCCGGTATGCGCAACCTCGACGTGTGGTACGCCCGGTCCGGCACCGATGACCTGCGGGTGCTGTTCGCCGACCGGCTCGGCAAGCGAGGACGCCGCCGGCTCGCCCGGACGCTGGAGACCGCGCGCAGCCGGGATCACCTGCAGTCCTTCGAGCGGCTCACCGAGGTCGTCGACGGCACCCGGCGGATAGCCGCCGACCCGCCCCTGATCGTCCCGCTGGGCGACCTGATGACCGGCACCGACCGCGCCGCACTCGAAGGACACCTCCGTCTCCTCGTCGCACGCTACGGCCAGAGCCTCCCCGCCGACCGCCGGCACCTCCTCGGGCAGTTCCGGATGGTCGACGCGGCCCGCAAGGTCGTGGGTGTCGGCAGTGTGGGCACCCGCTGCTGGATCGTGCTGCTGCTCGGCAGGGACGCCGACGACCCCCTGTTCCTGCAGGCCAAGGAGGCCGGCCCGTCGATCCTGGCGCCCTGGACGGACCCGTCGGCGTACGCCAATGAAGGCCAACGCGTGGTGTGCGGGCAGCAGTTGATGCAGGCCGTCAGTGACATCTTCCTCGGCTGGGAACGCGTCATCGGCCTCGACGGGCGTCAACGCGACTTCTACGTACGCCAGTTGCACGACTGGAAGGGTAGCGCCCGCACCGAACGGATGTCGCCCGGCCGGATGCGGCTCTACGGCGAGCTGTGCGGCGCGACACTGGCCCGCGCCCATGCCCGGTCCGGCGACCGGATCGCCATCGCGGCCTACCTGGGCGGCAAGGACGTCTTCGACCGGGCCCTGGCCGAGTTCGCCGAAACCTACGCCGACCAGAACGAGCGCGACTTCCGGGCACTCGCCGAGGCCGTGCACCGCGGCCGGATCACCGCCCGAGGGGACTGACCACCGGGGTCCGCCGCCGCGCCGTGGTCACTCGCTCTTCCACTCGGCCGGCCGGCGCTCGTCGAGCAGCCGGTCCGTCACGCTCTCGCGCAGCGACGGCCGGCGCGCCGCGGCTCCCTCGTACCACCGCCCGTACCGGTCCGCCAGGACGACGGACGAGAGCCCGTGCAGCAGGATGCTGAGCCCGATGGTGAGGGCGACCACCGTGCCGGTCGGCAGGGCCCCGGGGGCCGCTTCGGTCGCCACGAGCAGACCGAGCACGAGGGACGGCAGACCGCGGGAACCGAACCAGGCGGTGTAGAGCACGGTGGGCGCCCGCAGCCCGCTGCCCACGAACGCGAGGGCGGTGGGCAGCAGCCGGACGACGGTCAGGCTCAACACCGCGTAGCCGACGGCATGCCAGCTCAGACGCGTGAGCGCGGGTCCGAGCAGCACCGCCCCGAACACCAGGAAGCTCAGCGCGGCCAGCAGCGCGGCCAGGTGCTCGACCGCATCGAGGGTGTCGTCCGCGCCGTCCCGATCGGTGCCGGTCCGGGCCGCCGGACGCAGCGCCACCGAGAAGACGAAGCCCGCCACCCAGGCCGCGACGAACGGACTGCCCTCCGTGACCGCCGCGAGCGCGCCCGCTCCGGCGGCGAGGGCCATCGGGAGGATGCGCCGCCAGTCATGGGTGATCCGGTCCGCGGCACGCGACCGGCGCAGCAGCCACCCGCCGACGCCGCCGACCGCCAGCCCCAGCGCGGGACTGAGCAGCAGCACCCGCTGGAGGGTCCCCAGCACTCCCTGGTGTGCGGCCGCCGTGCCCGGCTGCCCGGCGAGGAGGACGGCGAAGAGCGGCAGGACCAGGCACTCGTTCAGGCCGCACTCGGCGTTGAGCCCGTGCCGCACGACCGCGGGGATGCGCGGGGCGAACACCGCGCTCTTGCTCACGGACGCGTCGGTGGGCGCGAGGATCACGGCGACCAGCAGCACTTCCCAGCCGCTCAGCCCCGGCAGCAGCGGCCACGCCAGCAGGGCGCCGCCCGCGATCGTCAACGGCAGTCCGACGGCGAGCAGACGGGCGGGGAAGAACCAGCCGCTGCGGAACTCCTCGGAACGGACGGTGGCGGCGTCGGAGAACAGCACCAGCGCCAGGGCCGCCTCGACGAGGGTGAGCACCGGTCCGGCGTCGTGCTTCAGATCGAGCAGCCCGAGCCCGACCGGACCGATGAGCACGCCGGCCGCGGTGAACACCATCGGGGCCGATACCGAGCGTGCGGTCAGTCGCCGGGAGACCAGAGCGTATCCGCCGGTGACGGCGGCTACCGCAGCGACGGCCCACCCGCCGTTTCCGCTCACCTGCGCTCCTTCGGCCGGGCGGCGGGTGCCGGGCCTCGGACATCCTGGGCTCCGGCCCGCCTGTTCGCTCGGGGGTTTCGCGGTCGCACGGAGCGTAACCCCGGGAGCCCGCGCGGTGCCGCAGCACGGGCGGCGCCCGGCGGCCGAGTCCCCTGAGTGGAGGCGGCCGCCGCCCCGCCGGCATCCCGCGGGCAGCGCGCCAAGGCCACCTGGAACGGGTGATGGCCGCCCTCCCCGGACGCGGCAGCCTACGAGGGAATTCTGCTGGCCCGCGCCCCCGAGCTGCGGGCCGCGCCCGGGCGGAACAGCCACGCGGGCGCCGCAGGGCAAAGGCCGGCCAGGGAGGAGCCGCGCATGTCCACGTCCGCCACCCCCGGCCCGAACGGCCCCGACCGCCCGAACGGTCCCGACGGCCCGGACGACCTCAGCTCAACCGAGCGCCACGAGTACGAGCGGCTCCGGCGCGCTTCCCACGTACAACACCGGAAGCTGCGCACCGCCTGTGCGGCCGTCCTCCTCGTCCTGGCCTTCCTGCTGGCCCCGCTGGGAGCCGTCGCCGCCTGGGCGCAGTCCCAGGTCTCCGACGCCGACCGTTATGTACAGACCGTCGCCCCGCTGGCCCGCGAGCCGGCGATCCAGAGCGCGGTGACCACGAGGCTGACCAACGACGTGGTCAAGGAGCTCGACGTCAAACGGGTCACCGACGCCCTCGCCAAGGAGCTCGCCCAGCGCAACGCGCCGCCGGTGGTCGTCAAGCAGACCAGGCGACTGGGCGGCCCGCTGGAGAACGCGGTGACCGACGTGGTCCACAAAGTGGTGTACAAGGTGGTCACCAGCGAAGAGTTCGCGAAGGTCTGGGACGCCGCCAACCTGCGCGCCCATGCGGCCGTGGTCAAGGTCCTCACGGGCGAGGGCACCAGCGCGATCCAGGCCCGCGGCGACACCGTCGTCCTGAACATCGGGACCGTCGTGGACAAGGTCCAGCAACGCCTCATCGACCGCGGCTTCGAGAAGGCCAAGTACATCCCCGACGTCGACCGGCAGATCGTCCTGCTGAAGACGGACAAGCTCCAGCAGGCGCAGAACGCCATGATGGTGCTCGACATCGTCGGTGTCTGGCTGCCCGTGACGGTTCTGGTGCTGGTCGTGCTGGCGGTGTGGACGGCGCCGGCCCACCGGGCCACGCTGCTGACCGCGGGCGTCGGGCTCGCCGTGATGATGCTGCTGCTCCTGGTCGGGCTCGCGTTCGCGCGCCGCCAGTACCTGGATTCGGTGCCCCCGAGCACCCAGACCCAGCAGGCCGCGGCAGCCATCTTCGACACGCTGGTGCGCTTCCTGCGGAACAGCACCTGGACGGTGTTCGTCGTCGCCGTGATCACCGCGATCGCCGCCTACCTCTACGGACCCGGCCGCCCTGCCCGCGCCGTACGCTCCGGCACCGCCCGCACCACGGGCGCGGCCGGCAGACGGCTCGCCCGCATCGGCGTGCGCACCGGGGGAGTGGGCCGGTGGCTGGATGCCCACCGGGCCTGGACGACCGGGATCGTCATCGCGATCGGTGCGCTGGTCCTGGTGCTGTGGAACTACCCGACCCCGGCCTCGGTCGCCCTCGTCCTCGGCATCGTCCTCGTCGTGCTGGTGCTGCTGGGCGTGCTCGCCGCGACCGGCACTCCGCCGTCCGCCGCCCCACCGACGCCGGCGCCGGCCGGCCCCCGTGCGGACGACTCCCCACCCGAACCCGGCTCCCGCACGGACGCTTCCCCGCCCGAACCGCCGGAGCCACCCGAACCGCCGGTTCGCCCGTAGCGGGTGATGCCGTCGGCGGCCGGTGCGCGCGACGGTGAGGGCGTACCACTGCTGTTCGGCTGGTGATCAGGAGAGAGCGATGGAGTACTTGGCGTACGACTATCCGGTCCTCGGTGCCTTCTGGACCGTGATGTGGATCTTCCTCTGGATATGGTGGCTGGTCCTGCTGTTCCGCATCATCGTCGACATCTTCCGCGACCGGAAGATGAACGGCTGGGCGAAGGCCGGCTGGCTCATCTTCGTGATGCTCGTCCCGTTCCTCGGCGTACTGGTCTACGTGATCGTGCGCGGCCGTGACATGGGTGAGCGCGAGATCCACCACGCGCGGGCACAGCAGGAGGCCATGAACGCCTACATCCGGGACGTGGCGGGAGGCCCCGCCGAAGACGTGGACCGGCTGGCCAAACTCTCCGAGCTCAAGAGCAGGGGCGACATCACCGAAGCGGAATTCCAACGGGCGAAGGAAAAGATCCTGCACTAGCAGGCCGCCGGCGGGCCGCCGCCGCGGCCGCCGGCCCTACCCCGCGCCGCGGGACGCCCGCCACATGGTGTGCTCCCGGCTGATGGCCTCCTCCGCATCGGCCACCTCTTGCGCCCACCGTGACTCGTCGTGCACCGCGGTCAGCCGCTGGTGCACGATGCTCAGTTCGGTCGCCGCGAAGGTGTAGGCCCGGCCGAGCGACTCGTACTGCCGGACCGCGAACCACGCGGCCCCGGCGCCCAGCACCGCCGCCAGTACGCCGGGCAGGTCGAAAGGGATGATGTTCAAGAGGCGCAGTACGGCGGCGAGTACGCCCAGCCCCTCGATGGTGATCAGGCCGAGCCGCCAGCGGCGGGCACGGGTGATGTTCATGGTGGCCTTGGTCCCGTACCACTGTTGTTGATCGGCGATGCGCCCGGTGAGGTAGGCCTGTTTGCGGTCCGCGAACGGGCCCCGGCGCAGCTCGGCCATGACCTCGGTGGCGGCCATCGAACCGACCGGGACCATGCTGTCGCTGGGGGCCTCCCGCAGCAGCAGAGCCAGGCGCTGGTGAAACCTGCGCTCCGCGGTATCCGCGGGCAGGTCGATGGGGAAGGGATCGCCGGCCACCGCGTACCGCCAGGACAGCGTCTTCGCCGACTCGGCCAGGGCCCGCCCGTCGTACCAGGCCCGCTCCGGCCGCTCGGTCAGCATCCAGACCTCTACGTAGACGGTCGCCAGGAACGCCAGGAGCACCATCGCCACCGCGGCGACCGCGTTCGACACCGCGCAGCCCGCGGCGGCGATCGCCAGCAGCAGCCGCCATTTCGTGCCGGTCAGGTAACGCCGCTGCCCCGACAGGGAAGCGGCGTCGGCCGACCGGAACACCGCTGGGAAATCCTCGTCCCCGAGTGTGCGCACCTCGCCCATCCGCAGCCCCGCCCCCGCCCCGCAGAGTGAGTCCCACTTACCAGAGGAAGGTGAAGTCTAGAGGCGATCGGCGGCGCCCGGGAGGGAACGCGGATCGTGGCCCGCGGTGGCGCAACCCGCTGCGCGCCGGGGCGGGGCCTCATCCGTCAGTGCGCAAAGGGCGGTTCGAAGCAACCCGACTCCAGGTACGGCCCGTTGACCTGCACCTGGTAGTTGGTCTTCTGCACGAACGCGGTGACGCAGGCGTCCTTGTGGACGCGGAGACCGATACGGGCGCCTTCGGCCGTGACGTAGTGGTCGCCGCTGAATCGGGGTTCCATGCCCCGCACATCGAGCGTCCCGCCGAGCTGCTCGCCCTTGGAACCGGTCTGCTGCTCCTCGTACCCGAGCGCGAGCAGCGCCGAGCGGACGCTCTTGGGGTCCCATTTCCCCTGCTTCCAGAGGCGTTTGAGGACCGGCTCGATGCGGTGGGCCTCCCGCTGCGCGTCCTTCTCGCTGGTCGCGGACATCTCGCGGGGTTGCCGGCCGGCGTTGTTCTCGTTGTGGTGCGGGGCTCCGTCATGGGCCCCTGGCTCGACATAGGGGGAGGCGCCGGGGCCGGGCGGGGTGGGGCGGGTGCTGGGACTCGCACCGGCGGACGTGTTCGGCGCACCGGCTGCGACGCGCTGCTGACCACAGGCCGTCAGGGGTATCGCGGCGCCCAGGAGGAGAAGTGCGGCGGTGAGGCGTCTTCGCCGTTGCGGCGTGGAGAGGGACATGCGCTCACTCTGCCACGACCGCCGACGTTCCGGCGGTCGTGGCCTCGGTCGCGGCCCCAACAGTGGTCACACCTCGCGGCGTTGGGGCTGTGGGGTCAGTGCGGTGTGGGCGGCGTTGAGGATGTTGCCGAAGGTACGGGTGAGGATCGGCCGGAGGAGGAGCCCGGTGAGCGGACGACCGAGCAACGGGAGGCGGATCTCGGCACGGGTGGTCCAGCGCACCTCGGTGCCGCCGTCGACCTCGGTGAACGTCATGCGGCCGAGTTCGTGCCTCGACGGCGGCAGGCTGCGTTCGACGACGTACTCGGTGGCGTACGGGGGGTCGTAGTGCGTGATGCGCTCCCGGAACCAGCCCACCAACCAGAGGTGACTGCGCACCGCGCCGACCCCGTAGGGCGCGCCCTCGCCGTGCCGGGTCAGTCGGCAACGCACCACCAAGGGCGAACTCGTGTAGTGGGTCGTCGTGGTGAGCCAGGCGAAGACCTCGTCGATCGGGGCGTCGATGACGCGTTCAACGGTCACGGTTTCCACGGCTGGGTACTCCTCTGTCGAGTGGGCACACCGCATCCGCGCGGTGCAGCTTGTCCGGGTTGCGCATGCCGTAGAGGCCGGTGATCCGTCCGTCGTGGATCTCGAACGCGACCAGCCAGTCGAGTGCGTCGCCGGTGACGAACCGGGCCGCGGGCATGCCGTTGTACGTGGCGGGCTCGGCGCGGGACGTGGCGGCGCCGGTGCGGACCACACCGAGGACGAACCGGGCGACGTCGGCGGGGCCGACGATCGGGCGGCGGGCGGCGGACACCTTCCCGCCACCATCGGAGACCACCACGACATCGGGCGCCAACAGGTCCATCAGCACCTGGACCTCGCCGGTCGTCGCGGCGAGCAGGAACCGCTGGGCGATCTCCTGGCCGGCGGCGGAATCGGGTGCGAAGCGGCGGCGCCGGGCGTGGACGTGCCCGCGTGCGCGGTGGGCGATCTGCCGGACGGTGACCTCGGTCTTGCCGATCGAGGCGGCGATCTCGCCATGGGTGTAGCCGAACACGTCGTGCAGTACGAACACCGCGCGCTCGGTCGGGTTCAGCGTCTCCAGGACGAGCATCATGGCCATCGACACCGACTCGGCCAGGATCGCGTCGTCGCCCACCTCCGGTGCGGTGCGGATGGGCTCGGGCAGCCATGTGCCGACGTACTCCTCCCGCCGTGCCTTGACCGCGCGCAGATGGTTCAGGGCCTGCCGGGTCACCGTTCGGACCAGGTAGGCGCGCGGATGCTCGACCGCGGCGGGATCGACCGTGCGCCACCGCAGATAGCTCTCCTGCAGCACGTCCTCGGCGTCGGCCGCGCTGCCCAGCATCTCGTAGGCGATGGTGAACAGCAGCGGACGGTGGGCGGTGAAGGCGTCCTCAGTCACGGCCCGCCCCCACCCCGCGTACGCGTCGGCTCCCCGGCATCACGCCCGGCATCACCCTGCTCCTCTCTTCGGCTGCCCATCGAGACACTCCGCACCGGCAAACCGTGACAGCCCCCTGCTGTGATTCGCTTCACAGCACGCGGAGTCCCCGCCGCCCCCGTCCCCTCAGCGCTCCACGCACCTGAACTCCCCACCCGGAAGCGCCAGTTCATGGCAAAGCTAAGGTGAGGCCCATGACGGACTCCGCACTCCCCGAAACCTCCTTCTGGGACGTCCCCCCGGACACGGACGTCGTCCGGTACGGCGAATACGGTCTGACCCTCGTCCGGCCCGGAACCGGCACCGACCCGGCCGGCCTCCCGGCGCACGATCCGGCCGCAGCCCGCCGCTTCGCCGCGTCCTTCGGCACCATCGACACGGTCCTCGAAGACCTGGGCACCGTCCCCGCGACGGCTGACGCCTCCGCCGGCACCCGCGCGGACCTGGAACGCGTACGGGTCGGATGCTGGGGCGGTGTCACCGAGATCACCGACCCCGGACTCGTGCACTGCAACGGCAGCTACCCGGTCGAGGAGGAAGCGGAGTCCCTCGCCAAGCGCTTCCCCAACGCCGTGATCATCGCCTCGTGCACCATCGACTACCACATGGCCTACGGGGCCTGGAAGATCATCCACCCCGACGGGACGCGGCTGTTCGCCGCCGGCTGGCACGGAGAGGACGTAGACCACTGGGACATCGAGGGCTCCCCGGCCGACGTGGCCGCCGCCTTCGGCATCACCGCACCCGAACTGTCCGACGCGGGCATCGACCTGCACGCCGCCGTCAACGTCTTCTCCTGGGGCAGCCTGTGCCGCCTCGCCCTCAGAAAGGTCGCACCCCTCGACCACACCGGCCGCACCGAGTCCCTCTTCCGCGTGCGGCACACCGAGGACGCCACCGGAAACATGGCAGAGATCTGGCTCGAAGAGTAACGCCGGTCAGCCCATTCCTTCTCCGCCCACCGCCTCGACCACCGCCTCGACCAACGCCTCGGGCAGTCCCAGGAAGCGCAGCGCGTCGGGCAGGGTCGCTCCGGGGACGGCGGCGGACCGGGCGGCCTGCTGGTAGCGGGCCCGGGCCCCGGTCCGGTCGCCGCGGGACTCTGCTGCGCGGCCGAGTCCGGCCAGCGCACGGACCCGGTGGCCGAGCCCCTTGATCCAGTGCGGATCGAGCTGCGCCAGGGCCTGTGCGTACAGCTCCTCCGCCGCGGTCGGATCCCCGGCCAGGAGGGCGAGGTCGCCGAATGCGCGCCGGGTGGCCGCCGTGGCCGAGGCGCTGCCGGCCCGTCGGGCGAACTCGGCGGCCTGGGCGTAATCGGCGCGCGCCGCGGTCGGGTCGGCGTCGATGCGGTGGTCGCCCCGGTTGACCAGCAGGTCGGCACAGTCTTCCCATGCGCCCAACTGCTCGGCGAGGGTGAGGGCTTCTTCGGTGAGCGCGCGCGCCTCCGCGCGGGCGCCGCCCGCGCCCGCGAGTCCCGCCAGCGCGTCCAGGGCCAGCGCGGCACCCCACCGCTCACCCAGCGCACGGAATCCTGCCACCGCGGTACGGAGCGCCGACTCGGCCTTCGCCCGCTGCCCGTCGCCGAGGAAGCCGAAGGCCAAGACGTAGTGCGCGGCCGCGCGCACCCACGGCTCGGGGCGGTCACATTGGGCGGAGACGAGAGCAAGGGCCGCGGGCCCGTCGCCGTCACCGGCGTTGTGCATCATCCAGAGCAGCAGAGCGGCCGGGTAGCGACCCGCCTCGGGGCCCGACCACGCCGCTGCCAGGGCCTTTTCGGCCGCGATCCGGTGCCGGCGCCACACCTCGCGGCCCGCCGGGCCGGACGCCGCGAGCAGCACACAGATCGCGTACGCCTCGCCGTGCCCGGCCGGAGGAGCGTCGCCCACGGTGTCGAGCAGTGCGACCGCCGGTGGCGCCAGCGCACCGGAGACACCCCGGATCCACCCGTACGTCGAGGCCGAGGCGAGCAGCTCAGCAGCGGTCCCGGCCTCCCCGGCCGCCACCGCCCACTGCACGGCCGCGAGCAGATCGGAGTGCTCGGCCGCGAGGACCGCCAGCCACTGGAGCTGCTCCTGCCGGCGCAGCCACGGCTCGGCGTCGCGGGCCAGCCTCAGCAGCGTCCGGGCGTGTGCCCGCCGCACCGCCGCCGTTTCGCCCGCGGCGGCCAGCCGTTCGGTGGCGTAGGCACGGATCGTCGACAGCATGCGGTAGCGGCCGCCCGCCCACTCCAGCAGCGACTTGTCGGCCAACGACTCCAGCGTTTCCTCGTCGGTGTCACACACCCGCAGCGCGGACCCGACGCTCGCCCCCTCCGCGAACACCGCGAAGCGCCGCGCGGCCCGCCTCTCCGGCTCGGACAGCAGGTCCCAGCTCCAGGCGATCACCGAGCGCAACGTCCGGTGCCGCTCGTCCACCGTCCGGGTGCCGCGCGCGGCCACGGCGAGCCGGTCGGGCAGCCGCGCCGCCAGCTCGTCGAGGCTGACCGTGCGCAGCCGGGCCGCCGCGAGCTCGATGGCCAGCGGAAGGTTGTCCAGCGCCAGGCACACGCGCCGTACGGCCTGCGGATCGGGCACGAACCCGCGTCGCACCGCGCGTCCCCGGGCGGTGAACAGCTCCACGGCCGCCCCGTCGTCGAGCGGCCGTACGGGATGCAGGTGCTCACCGATCACGCCCAGCGCCTCCCGGCTGGTCGCCAGCACCTTCAGCCGAGGAGACGCCGCCAGCAGCCGCGCCGCCAACGCGGCGACCTCCTCGACCAGATGCTCACAGTTGTCCAGGACGAGCAGGAGCGCCCGCCCCGACAGTGCCGCGACCAGACGCTCCAACGGATCCCGGTCACCGGCCGCCACATGCAGTCCCCGCTCCCGCAGGCCGAGGGCGCGCAGCAGCGCCGGCGGTACGAGCGCGCCGTCGCGCAGCGCGCCCAGCTCCACGAAGCAGACCTGCTCGGTCTCCGTCGCGCAGACCTCCACCGCCAGCCGGGTCTTGCCGACGCCACCCGGCCCGGTCAGCGTCACCAGCCGTGCCACGCCGAGGAGTCCGGCGATCGCGGCCACCTCGCCGGCCCGGCCGACGAAGGCCGTCAGCGGGGCGGGCGGCGCGGTGGGGGAGGGGGACGGGTCGGCACTGAGCAGTTCGTGATGCAGTCCGACGAGTTCCGCCGACGGATCGGTGCCCAGCTCGTCGGCGAGGTGCCGCCTGGTCTCCTCGAACACCACCAGCGCCTCGGCCTGCCCGCCGTCGGCGAACAGCGCCCGCATCAGCAGCCCGGCCAGCCGTTCCCGGAGCGGATGACGGTCGTGGAGTTCCCGCAACTCCGGTACTACGGCGCGGTGTTCGCCCAGTCGCAGCGCGGCCTCGATCCGGTCCTCGTGCGCGCAGAGCCGTAGCTCCTCCAGCCGTGCGGCGGCGGCCCGGGCCGGCTCGCTGTCGGCGGCGTCGGCGAGCGCCGGTCCCCGCCACAGCTCCAACGCCTCGCACAGCAGGGAGGCCGCCCGCTGTGCCTCGCCCTCCCGCAGCGCCGTCCGGCCCTGCTCCGCCAGCCGTTCGAACCGCCCGGCGTCGACGTCGTCGGCGGGGACGACGAGCCGGTAGCCCGCTCCGGTCCGCTCGATCGCCGCCGCCCCGCCCAGGGCCGAGCGCAGCCGGGAGATCTGGGACTGCAACGCGTGCGGCGACGGGGTGCCCTGCGGCCCGGTGCCGTCGGCCAGCCGGTCGGCCGGGACGACCTCCCCGGGCCGCACGAGCAGCAGGGTGAGCAGCGCGCGCCGCGCGGGTCCGCCCAGGGAGACCTCCGCCCCGTCGTCGCCCCACATCAGCGTCCCGCCGAGGATTCCGAAGCGCATGTGGGTGATTATCCACAGCGCCTGCGGGTGGTGAGCCACCCGCACCGGTCAGACGATCGGGCCGAGGTACGTACCGCCGGAGACGTCGAGGGTCCGGCCGGTGATCCACCGGCCCTGCGGTCCCGCCAGGAATCCGACGACATCGGCCACGTCCTCGGGCTCACCGAGCCGCCCCAGCGCGGTGACCGCCTCAAGCCCGGCGACCACCTCGGGCACGGACGTGTAGGCGGCGGTCAGGTCGGTCCGCACCGCACCCGGCGCGACCGTGTTCACCGTGATCCCGCGCCGGCCGAGCTCATTGGCCAGCGACGGGGCCAGGGACTCCAGCGCCGCCTTGGTGACGGTGTAGCCGATCTGCGTGGAGACGGCGAACCGGCTGGCCGTGGAGCCCATGTTGATGACGCGGCCGCCGTCGTTGAGCAGCGGCAGGGCCCGCTGGACGACGAAGAACGGTGCGGTGACGTTGACCGCGAGCAGCCGGTCCCATTCCGCACGGGTCACCTGCGCCACCGAACTCCCCGAAGAGATGCCCGCGTTGTTGACCAGGATGTCCAGCCCCCGCCCCGCGAGCCCGGCCGTCAACTCCTCGAACAGCCGGTCCACCGCGCCGTCGTCACCGAAGCGGGCCCGCACGGCGACGGCCCGTCCGCCCGCCTCCTCGATCCGGGCCACCGTCTCCCGGGCCGCCTCCTCGTTGTCCCCGTAGTGGACCGCGACCCACGCGCCCTCGGCAGCCAGCCGCAGCGCCACCGCCCGGCCGATGCCCCGGGACCCGCCCGTCACCAACGCCGTCTTCCCCGTCAACGCACCCGTCGTCGCAGTCATCGTCGCAGCCATCGTCAGCCCCTCACTCGGCGGCCGGTCCGCTCCGTGGAACCGGCGATGCCCCCACACTGCCGACGCCGCCTCACTGCACACTCACCGCCCGCTCACCGGGCTCCGGCAAGGCAAGGCGAGGCAAGGCAAGGGGAAACGCATCTGCCGGGACCCGAAAGAGTGCCCGGACCCGAAAAGTGCCCGGACACGCAAAAGTGCCCGGGCACACATATCCGCCCGAGCGCACAAAACTGCCCGGGCACACAAAACTGCCCGGGCACACAAAAATGCCCGGGCCGGGCCGTCTCCTCCGGTGAAAGTGGAAGGGCTGTCGGAGGAAGCGACCCGGTCCGGGTGTTGTGGTACGGGCTTCAGTGACCTCCCGGGTGGTCCGTGGCCGTGGGGCCACACCCGGGACGGCTCCCGTCCTAGCCGGCCAAGCCGCCGCCACCGGTGTGAATGCCACCGGACGGCTGGTGGTGGTGCTTCTTCTTGTGGTGCTTCTTCTTCTTGTGGTGCTTCTTCTCGACGTGCTTGACGTGGTGGCGCTCGAAGTGACGGTGCTCGACGTCGTGGCGGAGGAGCACCACGTGCCGGGACTCGTTGACGCAGGTGTTGCCGAAGGCCGGGTTCAGCAGAGCAACGATGTTGACGGTGTTGCCGCACAGGTTGATCGGAATATGGATCGGGACCTGAATGACGTTGCCCGACACCACTCCCGGGGACCCGACCGCGCCGCCGGATGCGTCACTGTCTGCGAACGCTGCCGACATGCCGCCCAGCGCAGTGCTTGCCGCCAGAGCGGCAACAGCCGTCACTCGCGTGAAGCGTGACATAAGCAAATCTCCCGATCGATCGCGGCGGCACGCTGCCGCCTCCTGTCACTTCTCTTCGGCAGCCGTGAGCTTCTGGTGAAGGGTTTGAGATCTTTTCACTCTTTCGATTCACTCTGGGTGCTCTGCCTGGACGCGGCCGGCCAGCAGTTACCGCGCCCGCCGTAGATCGGGGCGCTTGCCGGTATCCGTACGGTTGACGGCGCCTGGCCGGCGTGCGGGGCGAGCAGCACCGGCTCCTCCAGGGGGATCGTCGGCCCGCACGTGGCTTCCGCTTTTGCTGCCCCAAGCCTCCGCGGCACTCATTGACGCCGAACCAGCAGATCGAGGCACCTCGTCGAACGTTCGTCCCTATGCTGACGCCATGATCGATGTACCGCTTTCAGCGCTGGAAGTCGCGATGGTCCAAACGGGTACCCGGGCCGAGGCGACCCTGCGCGACACCGCCGCCTTCGCACGGGAAATGGAACGGCTGGGCTACCACCGGATCTGGTACGCCGAGCACCACCACTCCCCGGCCATCGGCGCGTTCCCACCCGTCGTGCTGACCGCGCACGCCGCCGCCTCGACCTCGACCATCCATCTCGGCTCGGGCGGCGTGCTGGCGCCCAACCACGCACCCCTCATGCTGGCCGAGCAGTTCGGGGCGCTGGCCGCCCTCCACCCGGACCGCATCGACCTGGGCATCGGCCGCGGCCCCGGCACCTTCGACGAGGGCATCGCCCGGGCGCTACGCCGCGGAGCCGGGCCGACGACGGACGCCGAGTATCAGGACGACGTGGCCGCGATCCTGTCCTTCCTCGTCGACGAGGTCGCCCTCGACCCGCTGCCGGAACCCTGGCTGCTGGCGTCCAGCACCGCGGGTGCCGCCCTCGCCGCGAGCCTCGGCCTGCCGATCGCCCTCGCCCACCACATCCGGCCGGACAACACCCGGGCGGCGGTGGAACGTTACCGGGCGGAGTTCATCCCCTCCCGCTGGAGCGAGCGCCCCCGGGTGCTGGTGTGCGTGGAGACGGTCTGCGCCGAAACGGAAGAAGAAGCCGCGTGGCGCATCGGGCCGATGAACGTCGTCAAGGCCGGCCTCCTGAAGGGCCTGAGCGAGATCCCCTTCCCCGCGCCCGAGGAAGCGGCCACCCACCCCTTCACGGCGCAGGAGCAGCAGGCGCTGGCCGGCTTCCGCGCCCAGCAGGCCGTCGGAACACCCGAGACCGTCCTGCACCGGCTTGCCCAACTGGCCGAGGAGACCGGAGCGGACGAACTGATGCTGACCACACCGGTCTACGACCTCCGGGACCGCATCCGTTCCTACGAACTCATCAAGAAGTACACCGGGGCCACGACAGCACCGTAAGAACCATCAGCCGCCTATGAGGCGGGATCGCCGATCGCCGGCAGCCACTCCCTCCCCCCGGGCCCCCGTACCGCTCATACCTGAGAGCTGGTCGGTGACTGCGCTCCCCCGCGGGACGCGGGGCAAAAGGGCTGATCCATAGCTTCTGGGCCGCATCCTGGCCAAACTCGGCCTGCGTGACCGGACACAGGCCGCGGTCTTCGCCTACGAGACGGGGCTGGTGCGGCCGGCGGGCTATTGAGCCGCAGCGACCGGAGAGCTTTGCCCGCCCGAGGGCGAAGTACGCGGTTGCGTCAGCGGCTCCTGGGCCGGTCGAACCAGACCGTGGCGAGCGTCGGCACGAGCCCCGCCCAGAACAGCACCTGCGGCAACGGCCGTTCGGCCCAGGGGACTTCGGCGATCAGCAGGGCGCACAGCATGGCCCAGGCCGCCTGGGCCACCACGACGCGGGACCAGCCGTGGCGGCGGATCAGGGAGCGCACGTTGAGCTGGACGCCGGCGCGCCGACGCCGGTAGCGCAGCAGTCCGCCGACCAGCCAGATGGCGGTCATCGGCACGAGATACCACACGCGCTGGCCCAGCGGGAGCGGCAACGCCCGCTGCACCTCGCCGTCGACGGCGAACAGGTCCACCATCGCCCCGGCGAGGCCGACGCAGAGCAGGGCGAGCCACCGCACCCCCCGCAGCATGCGGTACGTCGCCCGGTCCAAACCGCGTTGCAGCTCGGCGGAGTCCGGTACGGCGGCCAGCCCGCCGGCGTACAGATCGGCGGCCTGGGCTGCCGGGACGCCCGGGGCCTCGGCGGCCTGCCGGGTCTGCCGGGCCAGGGCCTCGGCGTGGGTGGGGTCGATCCGGAGGATGGCGCGGTTGAGCTGCTCGGCGAGCGTCCGGTTGCCCGAGAAGTCGGCGATCTGCTGGGCGACTTCGTGGGCGTAGACCTCCTCCGGGCCCAGTCGCAGCGCCTCCCTGGCCAGGTCGGCCGCCTCGCGCAGTACCTCGGCCATGTCCTCGTGCCGGAGTTCCTTGGCGCCGGTCGCCCGGGCGTGGCGGACCATGGACATCCGGCACACGGCGTCGGCGAGCATCGCGTAACCGAACCAGTGGTGCGGGGCAACCCGGACCGCCTCACGCAGTACGGGCTCCGCCTCGCGCCATGCCCGGTCGGGTATCCGGGTCAGTGCCCGGGCGCGCAGGATGAGCCCGCCGAAGTCCCCGGGAGCCAGTTTGAGCGCCTCGTCAGCCGCTTCGAGGGCTCGTTCCGGCTGGTCGGTGTTCAGCTGGCAGTAGCCGATCTTGATCCAGGCGCCGGTGTCGTCGGGGTTTTCGGCGAGGTGCTGCGCGAGCAGGGCCAGGGCCTGGTCGTAGCGGTCGAAATCGATGAGTGCCTGGGCCTTTTCGACGGCCGGATGCACGGTGGTCACAGCTTGCGCCTCTTCTTCAGATAGGCCACGAGGTCGTCGTACATCCCGCCGTCGTTCGCGTACATCGCCACATTGCGGGCGGCCGCGAACCACGGCTCCGTCGAAGGCGCGACCTGCCCCGCCGCGGCCAGCAGGTCCGTCATCCCGATCATGCGTACGGTCCCGGTACGCGCGGAGTCCAGCAGCGCATGCTCGGCCGCCGCCTCGCACACATGGGCCAGATCGGCCCCGGACAGCCCGTCCGTGGCCTTCACGAGCTTGCCGAGGTCGACGTTCTCGATCGGCCGCTCCCGGAGGTGGTAGCGGAGGATCGCCTCCCGGGCCGGCGCGTCGGGCGGCAGCACCAGCAAGGTCCGGTCCAGCCGGCCGGGCCGGCGCAGGGCGATGTCCACGTCCCAGGGCACGTTGGTGGCGGCGAGCACGAAAACGCCCTCGTTCGCCTCCGCCTCGACACCGTCCAGCTCGGTCAGCAACTGGTTGACGGTGTTGCGCATACCGGCGCTCTGGGTGCGGCTGCGCTTGCCGCCGAGCGCGTCGAGTTCGTCCAGGAAGACCACGCACGGGGCCTGGCGGCGCGCCGTCTGGAAGAGCTCGTGCATATTGCGCTCGGAGTTGCCGATCCACATGTCGAGCACATCGTTGACCGATACGGACAGGAAGCTCGCCCCGAGCTCCCCGGCGACGGCCCGCGCGATGAAGGTCTTGCCGCAGCCGGGCGGCCCGTACAGCAGAAGCCCGCCGCGCAGACTCTTGCCGTACAGGCGGCGCAGCTCCGGATTGCGCAACGGCGCCAGGAAGGCCGCCTCCAGCCGCTCCTTGACCTCCTGCATGCCGCCCACATCGGCGAGCCGGACGGCTCCCGGCCGCTCCACCTCCCAGGCGGCGGCGTCCCCGGGATCACCGCTGCCGTCGACGGCGAGCGGCGCCTCCACGAACCTGGGCGGCACGGCATCGCCGACCTGGTCCTCGGCGGCCTTCCAGTCGAACTTGGGAGGTTGCACGGGCGCGGGCGCGGGCGTGGGTGCGGAACCCTGCTCCGGCGCAGGTGCGGGGCTCTGCTGCGGTGCGGGTGCGGGGCTCTGCGCTGTAGGGGCCGGCGGGCCGGCGGGGTGGCCGGGCGCCGGGGTCTGCGGTGCCGACGGAAGCGCTGCCTCACCGGGCTCGGGTGCCGAAGTACCCGCCAGGGCACGGACCATCAACTCCCGTGCCTGGCCGTCACCGGGAGCGTGCTGCAGTGCCACCGCCACCTCGCTCACCGCGGCATCGCCGAGGCCCGCGGTCAGCAGCAACTCGGCGAGGTGCAGCCGCAGGGGAACGTCATCGGGCGCCGCGGCAACGGCCGAACGCATGCTCTGTATGAGGGGGGATTCCGCCGACATGACGCACACTTTACGGAGCCGGTCACGGCGGCGACCGTGGGGGTGAGCCCACCGACGTGATGCGGACCGGGTGACGTGGATTGTCGTGCGAATCGAGTGACGTGGGCTACCGAGTCACACCGTGGCCCAACGGAATCACACCTTGGCCCATCTGCCGTCCAGGTTGAACACATGGATCGGCGTCTCGAACTGCACGCTCCAGGTCCCCATCAGAAACCCACCCAGGAACAGTTTCACGCTCTGGACCTCCAGGGCCGAGGTGGGCTCAGCCTCCGAGAATGTCCTCAGGTTGGCATCGGGCTCCTGTCCGGGAATGGGGAAGTCCGAACTCTCCAGGATGCCGGCGTCCAACTGCTGGCTACCGTTGGAAGTTGAGATGCCGGTGACATCCGAACTGAAGAAATTGAAGGCCCCGGCGAAGGTGCTGCCCAGGCCCGGGACCCCCGTATCTGTGAACTTCTGGAATTCGAACCGTACTTGGGGACTTCCGTCGTTGTCCTCGATCTCCATGTGCACCGGGAACAGTCCCACCTTGTCGGTCGGTACGAACATGATTCTCTCCCTCGACCGGTCCGCACAGTCCCCTTCATGGAACGCCCGAGGGTTCCGGTCCGCCAGTCGGCCCGACCGGGGACCGCCGGCCGGTCCTCGGTCGGGCCCCCTTCGGATATCGCCAGTCCTCGGTCGGGCCCCCTCTTCGGATATTGCCAGCTATTGACATAGCGACCGCTATCCGTAGTGTGGAGATATGAGCGCGGATGCCGACCACACCCCGAAGCGCCGGCCGACCAGGGCGGAGGCCAAGGCCCGCACCAGGCGGCTGCTGCTCGACGCGGCGGCGCGCACGTACGCGCGTAAGGGATTCGCCGCAGCCTCCGTGGAGGAGATCGCCGAGGCGGCGGGCTTTTCCATCGGCGCGGTCTACTCCAATTTCGGCAGCAAGGAGCGGCTCTTCGTCGAGCTGCTGAAGGAGCGGGCCAGCCAGCAGGTGTCCCGGGCGACCGAGATCATGGCGGAGGCGCAGCACGGCGACGATCCGGTCCCGGCACTCGGCCGGCTGCTGGCGAACGCCGCCGACAAGGACCCCGACTTTGCGCCGCTCCAGGCCGAGTTCTGGCTCTACGCGGTGCGCAATCCGCCGCTGCTGGAAACCCTGGCGGAGGAGCTGCGCGGGCCCCGGTCCGAGTTGGCGAGCCTCATGGCCAAGGCGCTGAACCACATCGGGGCGCCCGAGACCGTCTCCGCCGATGCGGTGGCCACCATCGCCATGGCGCTTTTCCAGGGACTGCTGCGTCAGCGCCGGATCGACGCCGCCAGCGTGCCGGACGAACTGCTGGGCCAGGCGATGCGGTGGCTGTTCGCCGGCATCGCGGCCACCAGCACCCCGGGCGCCGCCCCGGCTGCCCCGGCGGCCGCCCCGACGAACGCCACCGCGCCCGCCCCCACGAACGACACCGCGCCCGCCGCGACACCGGCCGCCGGCCCGCCACCCGCTGACCGGCCCGAGGACGACGAGGAGAAGCCATGACCCACGTCGACGCCACGGCCGCACTGCCGTCGCTGCAGGATCTGCTCGACCCGCGCAACCAAGCCGATCCCTACCCGCTCTACACCCGCTGGCGCACGCAGGCGCCGCTCGCGCGCCTCGACGAGCAGCTGCTGGTGCTCACCCGGTACGAGGACTGCGCCGCGGTCCTGCGCGACGGGCGGTTCGGGCACGCGGACACCGACGACCCCCGCTTCACCGGACGGGCCCGCCCGGCCCTCGAAGTCCTGGTCGATGACGACGGCCGCCCCGTGCGCGGCTTCCTGGGCCTGAATCCGCCCAGCCACACCCGGCTGCGCTCCCTGGTCTCCCAGGCGTTCACCAGGCGGCGCGTGGAGCTTCTGGCCCCACGGATCGAGGAGCTCACCGCCGAGTTGTTCACCGTCATGGAGAGCGTGCCGGGACCGGTCGACCTCATCGAGGGCCTGGCCACGCCGCTGCCCGTAGCGGTGATCAGCGAACTGCTCGGCGTGCCCGATGCCGACCGCCACCGGATGCTGATGTGGTCGCACGCGGTGGCGCGTGCCCTCGTCCCCGACTTCCTGCTCCCGCCCGGCGCCGCCGAACAGGAGGCGCAGGCCCGCCGGGAGTTCACCGACTACCTGCGCGAACTCGTCGTCGAACGTCGTCACACACCCGGTGACGACCTCCTCTCGGCGCTGGTCGGCGTGCACGACGGCGGCGACACCCTCACCGAGAACGAGCTGCTGGCCACCTGCACGCTGCTGCTGATCGCCGGTCATGAAACCACCGTCAACCTGATCGGCAACGGCACCCTCGCCCTGCTCCGTCACCCCGGCCAACTGGAGCGGCTGCGCAGCAACCCGGACCTGACCGACAACGCGGTGGAGGAGCTGCTGCGCTACGACTCGCCGGTCCAGCTCACCGTCCGCTTCGCCCTGCAGGACGCCGAGGTCGCCGGGGTCCCGGTCCCGGCGGGCACCACGCTGCTGCTGCTCATCGGCGCGGCGAACCGTGACCCCGCGGCGTACGAACACCCCGAGCGGCTGGACATCGGCCGCACGCCCGTACGGCACCTCTCGTTCGGCCAGGGCATCCACTTCTGCCTCGGTGCTCCGCTCGCCCGCCTCGAAACGCGGATCGCTCTGCGCATGCTGCTCCGGCGCGCCCCACAGGTCCGGCTGGCCGGCGAACCCGAATGGAAGGACCACATCACCCTCCGCGGCCTGCGCCGCCTTCCCCTCTCGCTCGGCTGACGCCCCTTCCAGGAGGCAGCCATGCCCACCCCCACGCGTCGCCCTCCGCCCGGCCCCCTCAGCAGCGCTCCGACATCCCCGTCGCCAGCGGCTGGCCCCCGTAGGAGGTATCCGACCAAGCCCTCCCTGGCCTACCTCACCGCCGGACTCGTCATAGGCGTCACCTGGGCGCTGAACGAGGGAACGCCCCCATGGGAGCACGCCGCGAAGCTGCTGGTCCTCCTGTTCGTCGCCGCCCCGCTGTTGCACCTGGCCCGCCGATGCCGTGCGGCCCGACGTACCGATCACCGGCCCCAGCCGCACCGGTCTCCGCACCACCGGCCCCACCTGTCGTTCGTCCGGCTGGCCGTCGCCAAAGTGGCCCTGCTCGTCCTCGCGTTCGCCGCCGGCTGGCTGCTGGACGACTCGCTCGCCCACCCCGACCGTGCCGTCGCAGTCGGATTGGCCGCCGTCGTCAGCATCCTCGGACCGCTCCTCCACCGCTTCCTGCTGATACGAGCGCCGGACGCCCACCCATAGTGCCGGGCCGCAACCCGGCCCCGCCTCGGGTCCGCACTCCTCTGCGGGCGCCCGGTGCCGTTCTTCGGATTCGGCACGCTCCACCTCGATCAGGACGAGCTCCGACCGATCGCGCTGCAGACCGTGAACCGCTGGTGAGGCAGGCCACCGGCGGCTGACGCACCCGCCCGCCCCACCTCGCCCACGGCCACGACCTACTCCCTGCCGCTTCTGCGTGCGGACCGGTCCGGCCGGATCGGCCGGTAGCCGGGGTGCACTCCCGGGCTGAGTCCGTGCTGGCTGCTCGGCCATCCCCCGGAGCAGCGTGCTCAGTTGCCGGTGCTCCTCCGGGGAGAGCGCCGCGCAGACGTACTGCTCGTGAGCCGCGCCCGCCTGGTGGAGCTCGGCCAGCAACCGCATGCTTGGCCCGCATGCCTCCAGAGGTGCAGGAGCAGGTCGCCGCCCGGCATCCGCTGAAACGCATGGGAACCCCCCAAGACGTCGCCCACACGGCCCTGTTCCTGGCCTCCGACGTCGCCGCCTGGCCGACCGGACTCACCATCGACGTCGCCGGCGGCCGCATCACCCGGTAATCGGCGCCGCCGCGGTCCATGGGCGGCGGCGGGCCGAGGGCCCCTTAGGATGCCGAGAAGGTAAATAAAAGGCGCCATATGCGATGTTATCGATCCATGGGTGTCTTATCGATCCATGGTGTCGGCCGGTGTTCGGCAGCCTTTCATGGCCAGGCGCAGGCGCAGGCGCAGGCGCGGCCGGACAGGGCACCCGGAGGGAAAGGACGCTGAGTGAGCGTGCAACGGGTGGGCGTCGTCGTCCACGGGGGGCGTCCGGGAGCTGTGGCGGCCGCCGATGTCGTCCGACGTTGGTGTGAGCGTCAGGAGGTCGGCTGCGTCGCCATCGACGTGTGGGGGGAGGGCGAACAACGGCGGGACGCGGGTGAGGAGGTCGCCGCGGCCGGCCGCCCCGATCTGATCGTCACGCTCGGCGGGGACGGCACCTTCCTGCGCGGAGCCCGCCTGGCCGCCCAGAACGACGCGCTCGTCCTCGGCGTGGACCTGGGCACCCTCGGCTTTCTGACCGAGGTCCCGGCCGACGACGTCGAATGCGCGCTGGACACCATCCACCGCGGCCGAGCGGACGTCGAGACCCGCCTCATGCTGACGATGCGGGCGTCCTGTCCGCTGGAACTCCCCGAGGGAATGGAGACGCTCCTGCGCTACGGGCGGGGCCCTGCGCTGCCGCCGCCACCCGTGCGCCCTGAGTGTGCCGTCGCCCTGGACTGGGGGGTGGCCCTGAACGTGACGGCCCTCAACGACATCGTCCTGGAGAAACTGGCACGCGACCGGCAGGTCGCCCTCGGCGTGTACCTGGCGGGCCGACTGCTCGCCTCCTACTCCGCCGACGCCGTCCTGGTCGCCACCCCCACCGGATCCACCGCCTACAGTTTTGCCGCCGGCGGCCCCGTCATCTCCCCCCGCGCCGACGCGATCATCTTCACCCCCGTCGCCCCGCACATGACCTTCAACCGCTCGGTGGTCGCCGCCCCCGACGAGGCCGTCGCCCTCCGCGTCCTGAGACACTCCGGCCGCGCGGCGGTGAGTGTCGACGGCCAGTTGCGCGGTGTGCTGGATCCGGGCGACTGGATCGGTGTCTACGCGGCTCCCCAGCGCCTGCGCGTCGTACGGCTGGGGCCCACCGACTTCTACGGGAGGCTGCGCGAGCGGATGCGCCTGACCGATGCCCCCGCGGCCGTCGACGCCGACGTCACCCCCATGTGGCCGCACACCACACCGGCCCCCGATGACCTCGCCCACCTGCGCCTTCCGCCCCTGCCCGCGGACATCGACTGAGCCGCCGAGCCGCCCAGCTGCCCAGCCGCTGAGCTGCCGATCCGCGGATCCACGGCGTCAGCCGATGGCCGCGGACGGCCCGGGGGCGGCCAGGCCGTCGAGGAACCACGCCTCGATGGCCTCGTTGACGGTCACCACCGCGTGCCCATCGGGCGTGAAGGACACGGTCTGCTGGTTCGGGTCCGCCCAGAGCGTCCGTGCGGTCGAGTCGAAGAGCACCGAGCCGTTGCCGGTCCGGACGAAGGCGTACGGGCCGCGGCCGGTCCACACGGCGCGGGTGCCGGCACCGGCGAGGGCCGAATGTCTGCCGATCGTGACCGGGTACTCCGTCGGCCGGATCAACTCACCGACCGTGGGCGCGGGATCGAGGCTCAACAGCTGGGCGGCGGGTGCGGCATCCTCGGCCACAGCGCCCACCACGAACACGGCAGTACCCTCTGGCGACATGGCGAGGGCGTGCACCTGGCCGAGCCGGGTCGGAGCGGTGGCCAGTACGGCACCGCTGTCGACCTCGCGGACCACCACCCGGCCTTCCGGCGAGGTGTGCGCCAGCAGCCGCCCGCTCGTGTCCAGCGCGACGGGGCCGAACGCCTTCTCCTCGGCCGGGACGGTGAGCACCACCCGGCCGGTATCCGCCTCCACAACGGCGACCCGGCCCGACACACAGGTGCCGGTGGCCACCCGACGGCCGTCGCCACTGAAACCGACCCGGACGGGGTCATCCATGCCGAGGCTCACCTCGCCCTCGAAGTCGTCCTCGTCCTCGTCGTCGTCGAAGTCATCCTCGTCGTCGAAGGCATCCGCGTCCGTGTCCTCGTCCTCGTCGTCCCGGTCGGAGGGCGCGGAGGAGCCGGTGGGCCCGGAGGACGCCGGAAGGGTCCACAACTGCTCTCCGGTCGCGGCGGACCAGGCGTGCAGGTGGCCTTCGACAGAGGTCACCACTGTCCGACCGTCCGGGCTGACCTGCATGTCGTGGGGCTCGTCGTGATAGGTGGCGCCGTGGAGGAACCAGGTCAGCCGGTCCTTCTCCACGGTGTCCCAGCGGACGATGTCGCCGCCGTTGTGGTGCCATTCGGCCGCCGCGCCCAACGCCACCCAGGACAGGTCGGAGGGTGCCGCCACCGCGGTCGCCCCGTGGTAGAAGTACCCCTCGTCGAGCCCCGTCTCCGCTGCCTCCGCCGCGTCCTCGTCCACCTCACCCTCGCCCTCCGCAACACCAAGGCGTCCGAGGTGGCGCACTCCGGCGAGGGAGTGGTACGGGCGCACGTCGCCCGCCGTCCACTGGGCCCACCAGTCGTCGGGCATCGGACGCTGCTGCGCGGGCCAGGCCAGCACCCGTGGTACGACAGCGGCCAGCTCCTCCTCGTCCAACTCGGCCAGGAGCAGGCAGACTTGATGCCAGACCTGCTTGGTCGGGCGCGCCTTCAGCAGTTCGTCAAGGGAGCTCATCGCAACGGCGTCCTACGTGGTGCGGAGGTCAGGGGAGGGGGTGGGCGTGCACACCGTCGTCGGGCGAAGCAACCACCAGGGTGCGGCCGTCGGGCGTGAGCGTGGCGGCGATCCGCGGGCCGGGAACGTCCACCGAGAGGACGGTGGAGCCGCTGGTGAGGTGCCAGACGGTGACGCGGTTCCGGTCCACGATCGGCACGCGCGGTTCGGCGCCGCACCATACGGGCCGCAGATTGATCCGGTCGACGCGTTGAACGGTCGGCAGAACGACCGGTTCAGGGGCGTCGGCCGGGGCGTTCAGGTCGATGACCGTGGCCACCGTTTGATCCGGGCGGGCGCCCACGACGGCGAGCGCGGCACCGTCCGGACGGAACGCCAGGCCGTTCACCCACGAGATGCCGGTACGGTGCTCGGCGTACGCTCCGCCGCAGATTTCCTGGCCGCCCCCGGTTTTCTTGGCGCCACCGATTTCTTGCCCGTCGCCGATCTCCTGGACGACGACACCCTCGTCCTCCGCCACGAACGAGCGGCGGGGGCGGCTGAAGGCCAGTCGTGCTCCATCGGCACTCAGGGCGACGGTCCCCTCGCCCACCACCCGGTCGTCGTACGCGAGGTCCTTGAACGTTTCGTGGATGTCCTGGCGAACGCTCCGGGTCTGCGCGTCCCACACGACGACGTTCTGGGTGAACGCGTTGGCGGTGGCGAACGACCGGGCCCCGACCGCGACTTGGGCGAGCGGCAGGTCGCGCGAGCCACCGCTCCCGGGCATGCCCAGCGGCCACCGCTCGCCGCTGCCGTCGAGCGCCCAGCGGTGGATGGCATTGCCACTGACCATGGCGGTCAGCGCCGATCCATCGGGGTCGAAGAGGAGATCGTGGACGCGTCGGCGATCGGGCACGGACAGGCGGGTCACGGCCCCGTCCGCCACCACCAGCACCTCGGTGAACTCGCGGAACCACGGCGCGGCCGTGGCGATCGCCGTCCGGCTCAGGTCCGCTGTGACCGCGACCGCGGTGATCTGCTGGGGGACGGGTGAACGCGCGGGGAGGGGGTGCGGCGTCTCCAGGTCTTCAGGAGCAGCGAGCCGTCGGACCGGCATGGCATCTCCCCTCGGCCGTTGATCAACAAGTCGCCGAAAGTATAGGGACCACCACTGACAATCTCAGGCGGTCACGGAATCCCACGGTGCAACGGACCGGCCCTCAGAAACGGACCGGGACCGCCGGCCCACCGCCCTGCCGGCCGACGCCCGGATCCGGCTCAACAGGCATGGCTGCAGCATCAGTTACCGACCCCTTCTCTTCACGTCCCGAGGTCTCAGGTCCCGAGGGCGTCCGCGCCCGGACCCGGTCGCCGCACCATGTGGACGTCGATCGGGTCCTGGGCCTCCATGGTGAACCCGTGACGCTCGTACAGCCGCCGGGCGGCGCTGCCCTGCAGGACGTGCAGGCGGACGGGCACGCCGTCGGCATCGGTCCGCTCCAACACGGTGCGCAGCACGGCCGATCCGAGGCCCCGGCCCTGCACGCCCGGAGCGAGATAGAAATGCTCCAGCCACCGCCCGTCCTCGGCCGGGCGTACGGTGACGCAGCCCGCGAAGGCGTCATCGGCCACGATGACCGACGTGTACCGCGAGGAAAAGGAATCCCGCAGTCGCTGCCGGACCCGGTACTCGTCGAACCTCCCCAGCCGCTCCAGGTCCGGGCGCATCACCGTTGCCCGCAGCTCCGCGATCGCCTCGACGTCCGCCGGCCCGGCGGAACGCAGCGCCCACTCCATCGGACGGCCCGACTCGTGCACCGGCACCGGCACCCGCACCGGCCGCCCCGCCCGACCTGGCCGTATCCCGTCCGTCCTCGCACTCGTATCCATGATCCGGAGTATGTCAATCCACCACCCCGAGGCGGCGCGAAATATCGTCGACGGTCTCCTCCCTAGTCATGCTAGCTTTCTTCCTAGAGGCCCTAGGAAAGGGAACGGCCTGACCGGATCACGGCCTGACGGGATCACGGCCTGACGGAAACCAACCGGGTTTCAAGTCCTGGGCCTGTAAGGGAAATGGGAGGCTGCATGGTGCGCGCGGGGGTCAATGCCGCCAGGCTGACGCGGGCGGCCGCGGAGCTGGCCGACGAGGTAGGGATGGACAAGGTCACGGTGTCCGCGCTCGCGCGGCACTTCGGCGTCAAGGACGCCAGCCTGTACTCGCACATCAAGAACCGGCGCGACCTGTGCGTCCGGGTGGCCCTGCTGGCGTCTGAGGAGATGACGGACCGGATCGCCGCGGCGGTGGCGGGCCGCTCCGGCAAGGCCGCGCTCGTCGCCTTCGCCGACGCCTACCGGAGCTATGCGCTGGAACACCCCGGCCGTTACGCGGCGACGCAGATACAGCTCGATCCCGACGAGGTCGGCGACTCCACAGGATTGCGCCGCAGTGTCGAGCTCACCTACGGCATGCTGCGCGCCTACGACCTCACCGAGCCGGACCTGACCGACGCCGGCCGCCTGCTGCGCAGCACCTTCCACGGCTATATCCACCTGGAGTTGAGCGGCGGCTTCGGTCACCCGCGCGCCGTCCAGGATTCCTGGTCCCGCTCCCTCGACGCACTGCATGTGCTCCTGGAGAACTGGCCGACCCGGCCTGATCCGACCTGAGCTGACCTGCCTGATCCGGCCCGACCCGATCCGAGCTGATCCGACCCACCCCAGGGGAACGACGATGAACGAGCCCACCACCGGCACCCTCGACGTGCCCGGTGCCACCCTCCATTACGAACGGCGCGGCCGCGGCCCGGTGCTGCTGCTGATACCCGGCGGCGCCGCGGACGCCGGGCTGTACGCGGCCATGGCCGACGATCTGGCTATCCGCTACACCGTGGTCTCCTACGACCCGCGCGGTCTGTCCCGCAGCCGCCTCCACGGTCCGCTCACCGACCAGCGGGTCGAGGTCTGGAGCGACGACGCCCACCGGCTGCTGGAACTGCTCTCACCGAACGAGGAGGCGTCCGTCCTCGGCAGCAGTTCCGGCGCAATCGTCGCCCTCGACCTGCTCGCCCGGCACCCGGAGCGGCTGCACCGGGTCGTCGTCCACGAACCGCCGCTGCTGGAGCTCCTCCCGGACCCCGCCCCGCACCGGGCGCTGTTCGCCGAGGTACGCGAGACGTTCCGCACCCAGGGCGTCGCCGCCGCGATGGCGCGTTTCAGCGAAGGGCTGGGAGGCCGGCCGGAGGACAGGGAATCTGTGACCGAACTGCCGCCGGAAATCCGGGAGATGGCGCCGCGGATGCACGCCAACCTGCCGGTCTTCCTGGAGCACATCCTGTGTCCGTTCTCGGGCTCTGTGCCCGACGTCGCCGCACTTCAGCGCGCGGCGGACCGCCTGGTACCGGCCGTCGGCCGGGACTCGCGTACGCAGGAGGCGCTGTACGGTCCGGCCACCCGGCTCGCCGAACTGATCGGCGGAAAGGCCGTGGAATTCCCCGGCGGGCACGTCGGCTGCACCGAGCACCCGAAGGAGTTCGCCCGGCAACTGCTGGCCGTGCTCTGAGCTCTGGAAGAACGCCCGGAGACGCTCCGGAAAAGCACCGTGGCCGCACCATGCTCTGCATGGTGCGGCCACGGAACGCCGCCCGAAGGCGGGCCGATCCCGCCGGTGGAAAGTGGAAGGACTGTCGGAGGGAAAACGGCCCGGTCCCGGTCGCGGCGGCGCCGGTTACTTGCTGTGGCTGTGGTGCTTGGAGCCGCTCTTGCCGTGGTGGCCCTTCTTGTGCTTCGCCTTGAAGTCGTGGTGGTAGTGCTTGACGACGCGGTGAATGACCACACCCCGCTCCGAACCGTTGAGGCAGTTGTTGCCGAAGGCCGGGTTCAACAGGCCCACGATGTCGACGGTGTTGCCACAGACGTTGATCGGAATGTGGATCGGGACCTGGATGAGGTTGCCCGACACCACCCCCGGTGAACCAACAGCACCGCCGGCCGCGTTGCTGTCGGCGAATGCAGCCGATGTACCGCACACAGCGGTGCCTGCCGCGAGAGCAGCCAGAGCGGTCATCCGCGTGATCCGTGACATACCGAACCTTCCGATTAATGCAAGCGACCCTTTGCCGCTTCCTGTTCTCCCCTTTCGGCATACACGTGCTCAAAGTGAGGTCACTGGAGCACTTTTCACCCTTTCGTGGCGGGAATGCGCACGGGGCGGTGAGAGCGATCCCGATGTCTCCAGGGGACGTTCACTCGGACGTGCCGAGGTGAAGACTGGCGAACGACGGAACGAGGAAGGCCCGAAGGCGGCCGGAAGGTGGGACGGGTAGTGGGATACACCGCACAGCATGAAGGGGACGCGCACTACGACGAGGGAAAGTCCTTGCGCCCGCTCGGCGACGTGGAACGGGCCCTGCTGCACGCACTCGTGCCGGCACCGGACGGTGGCGGTCGGGTACTGGACGTCGGGTGCGGGCTGGGTGAGCTGGCCCGCCATCTGGCGGCCGACGGCTATGAGGTTGACGCGATCGACCAGGCCCCGGCGGCCCTTCGGCTCGCCGCGGCCCAGCCGTCCCCACCGGCGGCGACGCGCCTGCGTTTCGTCCGGTGCGACATCGAGAGCGACGCGCTGGACGAATTGCGCGGCGGGTACGACCTCATCACCCTGCGCCTGTCCCTGGCGTTCGTCCGGGACCGCACCCGCGTCCTGAATCGGCTGCGCGAACGCCTGCGTCCCGGTGGAGCCCTTGTCGTCATCACCCCCCTCGCCGCTTCCGTGCCGGACGACAGGCGGGAAATCGCCCTCGACGAGGCGGAGATCGCGCTGCTGACCGCCGGCTGGCGCACCGTCGATCGCCGGGACGCCGAAGGGCTCGCCGTCCTCGTGCTGCGCACTCCGGTCTCCTCGCCGGTGGTGTACGGCAACAAGGGGCGTCCGTCCCCGCACGCGCTGTCGGGCGCCGGCGTGGTGGTCACGGACCCGGCCGGCCGCGTGCTCCTGGGGCACTCCGTCCGAGGGGGCTGGGAGCTTCCGGGTGGGAAGAACGACGCGGACGAGTCGTTCACCGAGGCCGCCGTCCGGGAGTTGGCGGAAGAGACCGGGCTGCGGGCCGAGCTCGGCGATGCCCGGCTGCTGGCGATCCTGATGGACTCCACCCACGGCATCCCGCGCCTGACCGCCGCCGTGCGGGTCACCGCCTTCACCGGCGAGCCGGTCGTACGGGAGCCCCATCTCATCCGCCGCTGGGAGTGGCACGAGGTCAACGACCTGCCGGCCCTGGTGTCCGGGCTGTTCACGCCGAGTGCGCATGTGCTGGACACGGTCTGGCCCGGTCTCCTGCCCGGCCTGCCGCCCGTTCACCGCCACCCAGTGGTTTAGTCAGCGCTTGCGGGCGTACGACAAAATCGACGCATGACGGATCAACACCTCACCCATGCCGGCGAACCGCTGGCCGAACTCGCCCTGCGTCTCCGCGCGGCGGAGACCGGAGACTGGACCGAGGACGGTGCCCGTGCCCTCGTCGTGGGTCTGGGACGGCGGTGGGACGAGGTCGTGGACCAGGCGTCGGCGGACGACGCCGGGAGCCGCGCGGCGAAGGCGGGTGACCTGAGGTTGCGGCCCGTCGGGCCGGCTGAGGAGCGGTATGTCGAGAAGGAGACATATCTCGAACTCGTGGCGAGCCTGACGGCGACCGCACCCCAAGCCGACCCCGTGGCCCAATGCGACCCCACGTCCGACCCCGCGCCCGAGCCCGACCCCGTGCGGCAGGCGGAGATGTTCCGTACCGCGAAGGACGAACTCGCCGACGCGCTCGGCGAGCCGTCGGCCATCGGCTCGTACGGTTCCACGGGCCCGTATTGCGACTCCACGCCGGCCTGGGGTGCGCCGTTCCTGCGCTGGCGCGGAAGGCGGGACACCCTGGAATTGCGGGCGGGCAGCCGCGGGCCGGAACTCGTCCTCGCACCCACCGCCCCGGCCGAGAACTGGCTGTGGAGCCTCGGCCACGGCGAAGAGCACGCGATCAGCGGCTACTTCGGCAGCCGGCCGGGCTCCGCCAACGCCGGGCTGAGCCTTCCCGGCCGCTGGGCGGTGCGGAGTTGGGAGACGCTGACCGACGCGCTGGCGGCCTTCTTCACCACCCTGCCCGCCGAGTTCGCCGCCCTCGGCATCGCCCGGGTCATCCCGGTCTACGGCCGGGTCGGCGGCTCCGCACCGATCCTGTTCGACATCGACGCCGACCGCCGCCTGATGCTGGCCTCCTATGCGGAACGCGATATCGACCCGGCGTCGTTCGGCTGGGGCACCGTTGCCGAGCACCCCATGAGCCGGGACACCTGGCACGACGACCACGACCCGAGGTGGCGCTTCGACGCGGGCGGCCCGGGGGAGCCGCGGGGCCGCGCACTGGCGGAGATGGTCGTGGCGACGGCACGTGCGGAAGGCGTGACGTCCCCGCACGACCTGCTGATCGGCGGCGAGGGCGAGGACATCGGTCCGTACGCGGTGCGGTTCTACGGCCTGGGGCTGGCCACCGTCTGACCCCACAGCGCCCCGGCTCACCGCCTCACCGCGTCACCAGCGCGGGACGTCGGTCTGGCCGAAGATTCCCAGGCGGTGGCGGGGCTGGGGGACGGGCGTGCGCTGGATGGCGATGAGGGCCGCGTCGTCGCCGAGGTGTCCGCTGCAGTGGGCGAGGAGGTCGCGGTGGATGTGGTGCAGGAGTGCCTCGGGGTCGCACCTGGGCCAGCGGGCGACGCGCTGGGTGAGGGGGTAGAAGGTGCCGTGGCGGTCCCGGGCCTCGGTGACGCCGTCGGTGTACAGCAGCAGCGTGTCACCGAACTCGAAGGTGATCCCGTCCACGGGGTAGCTGCCCGCCCCCATTCCGCCCATGCCCAGTGGCGGAGCGGGGTGCGGGCTCGGGACGAGGCTGACGTGCCCCTGGCTCAGTAGCAGGGGCGGCGGGTGGCCGCAGTCGGTCATCCGGGTCGCGGGGCCCTCGTCGGGGATCTCCAACAGCAGCGCGGTGATGAAGTGCTCGGGGATGTCGCGGTCCGACTCGATGAAGTCGGTCAGATAGCGGCAGACGCTGCGGTCGAGTGCGGCGGCGAGGGCGGGCAGCGTCAGGTCCTGGTGGGCCATCTCGCGAAAGGCGCCGAGCAGCAGGGCGGACTCCCCGATGGCGGCCAGGCCCTTTCCCCGTACGTCACCGATGATCAGCCGGGTTCCGCTGGTGGTACGGGTCGCGGTGTACAGATCGCCGCCGATCGCCGCCTCCTGCTCGGCGGCCAGGTAGCAGGAGGCGATGTGCAGCGGGCCGATGCGGTGGGGGAGCGGACGGAGCAGCGCCTTCTGGGCGGCCTCGGCCACCGACCGTACCTTCGCCAGCTCCTGCCGGTGCCGCTCGCGCACCACGCAGAAGAACACGATCAGGGCCGAAAGCGCGGCCAGGGCGAGCACCTGCACCATCACATTGCGTTCCGTGAAGAGCACGCCGAAGTGCAGCCCGATGTACGCCTGGGCCAGCACGGCCAGGGCTCCGACGAACCCGGTGAGCCGGGGGCCGGCGAACGAGGCGGTGAGCGCGGGAGCGACGACGAGCAGCGGCCCCAGATGGACATCGGCCGGGACCATGATGTCGACGAGGGTGATCACCGCGATGAGCACAAGGGGAATCAGGACCAGCGCATGACTGGCTTGCCACGGCTGCCGCAGATCGCCGAAGCGCCGCCGAAGGCCCACGCCTTCCACTCTGCACCCTGAGCGCCCGACGGACGAGTGCGCCGCGGGGCGGCCGCCTCCGCTTTCCCGGCGGCGCATCGAGGACGGCGGGCCGGGCGTCACTCTCGGTGATGCCGGGCAGCAGGCCCGAAGGCGTCGGCCGGCGCCCGGCCGGGTGGCGCACGGCGCTCCGTCGCAGGCGGCGGCGCTCAGGAGCGACGCTTGTGGGTGCCCGGCGGGTACCCGAAGGAGCGGCGGAAGACGTCGATGAAGGCGCTGGTGGAGGACCAGCCGCAGCGGTGCGCGACGGTGGTGACCGGGGTGTCGTCGGCCAGCATCCGCAGTGCGTGGTAGAGGCGGGACTGGGTGCGCCACTGCGGAAAGGTCATGCCGAGTTCCGTGCGGAAGAGGCGGCTGAGAGTGCGTTCGCCGGTGCCCGTCGCGGTGGCGAGGGCGGCCAGGGTGCGCGGTTCCGCGGGGTTGTCGTGGAGCAGCGCGCAGACGGCCGTCAGCCGCGGGTCGGTGGGGGAGGGCAGGTGAACGGGCTGCTGCGGCGAGGCCCGCAACTGGTCACGCAGCACGGCGCGCAGGCGGCGGCGTTCGGGGCCGTCGTCGTCGGGGGCAGCGGTGTAGGCGCGGATCAGTTCGCGGAGCAGCGGGCTGACGGTCAGTACGGTGGGGGCGTCCAGGCCGAGCGGGTTGTCGGTGGCGGGCAGACCGACCAGGTGCAGGTCGAGGTGGCCGTGCGCACGGTGGGCGTGCACGGTTCCCGCGGGGACCCAGAGGGCGCGGGTCCCGGGCGCGAACCAGGTGCCGGCGTCGGTGGTGACGGCCACGACGCCGGAGCCCGCGTAGACGATCTGGTGGTCGTCGTGGCGGTGCGCGTCGACGACTTCTCCGGCGGCCAGCGACTGGACGCGGGTGGGGGCTTCCGGCAGATGGCGGATGTTCGGCATGGATTGGCAATTTATCGGAAGCGCGACATGCGGGGGTGTCGCGACGATCGACGAGTGACCACGACCCACCACACCAGCGCGCCGCGCAGCAGATCCCTCACGCTCCTGTCCTTGAGCCATGCCTGCGTGGACGTCTACCAGGGAGCGGTCGCCGCACTGGTGCCGTTCTTCGTCTCCGAACGGGCCTACACCTACGCGGCGGCCTCCGGCATCGTGCTGGCCGCCTCGCTGCTGTCGTCGGTGATCCAGCCGTTGTTCGGCGCGCTCACCGACAGATGGGCGCTGCCGTGGCTGCTGCCGGTGAGCACCGTGGTGGGTGGTGTCGGCGTCGCCCTGAGCGGCATCGCCGGCTCCTACGCCCTCACCCTGGCCGTGGTCGCCTTCTCCGGTATCGGCGTGGCCGCCTACCACCCCGAGGCGGCGCGCGTCGCGCGCCGGGCCAGTCGCGGCAGCCACACCGCGATGGGCTGGTTCTCCCTCGGCGGCAACCTCGGCTTCGCCGCCGCCCCGTTGATGGTCTCCGCCGTCATCACCACGGGCGGTCTGCACGCCTCGCCGCTGCTGGCCGTCCCCGCCGTCGCCGGCGCCGCGCTGTGCACGGCCGCCCTCCGGGCCATGCGGGCCCGGGAGGTGGGGGCGACGACGGCAGCCAGTGCGCAGGAGCCTGCGGCGTCGACCGCAACTGCCATGACCCCGGCGGTAGTTGGCGACCGGAACGCCACCGCCTGCGGTCCGGACGACGTGGTCGGCAGCCGTGACGACTGGGCGTCCTTCGTCAAACTGTCCGGGGCCATCGTCTGCCGCTCGATCGTCTTCGTCGGCCTGAGCGCCTTCATCTCGCTCTACGTGCGCCAGCGCACCGGCGGCGGCGAGGTCTCCGGTACCGCTGCCCTGTTCGTGCTCTACCTCGGCGGCGCGGTCGGCACGGTGGCCGGCGGCAAACTCGCCGGCCACTACGGACGCATCCGGGTCGTCCAGTGGTCCTACGCGCTGACCGTCCTCGCCGTGGCCGGCGTCGTCCTCGTCCCCGGCCCGCTCCTGTACGTGCTGGTCGCCCTCACCTCGGCCGGCCTGTACGTGCCCTTCTCCCTGCACGTCACCCTCGGCCAGGACTACCTGCCCCGACGCGTGGGCACGGCCAGCGGCGTCACCCTGGGCCTGACCGTCAGCATCGGCGGCATCGCCAGCCCCCTCCTCGGCGCCCTCGCCGACGCGACCTCCCTCCAGGCCGCCCTCACCCCCCTCATCGCCCTGCCCGCCCTCGGCTGGCTCCTGCTCCGCACCTTGCCCGAGCCCGTGATGCCGGAGGGGATCGCTGCTGCGTCACCCTCCGGGACGGCATCCCCAACTACGGCCGCGCAAAGCGGACTTCGGAGCGGTGACGGCATGATGGGCGGATGACTGCCGTTTCGCGCGCCCGAGCATTCGACAAGGCCGCCGCCGAGTACGCGACGAGCCGCCCCTCGTATCCGCCGGCCCTCTTCGACGTCATCGAGGAGCTCCTGGGACGCCCCCTCGCAGGGGCCCGGGTCGCCGACGTCGGGGCGGGGACGGGTATGGCCACCGCGCTGTTGTCCGAGCGCGGCGCCGAGGTGATCGGTGTGGAGCCCGGTGAGGGGATGGCGGCTCAGTTCCGCAGTGCCCTCCCCGGCGTGCCGATCGTCCGGGGCGACGGCAATGCGCTGCCGCTGGCCGACGGCTCCCACGATCTGATCACGTACGCACAGGCCTGGCAGTGGACCGATACCGACCGCTCCGTACCGGAGGCGCTGCGCGTGCTGTGCCCGGGTGGCGCGCTCGCGGTGTGGTGGAACACCCACGCCCTCGACGTGCCGTGGATCGCGGCGCAGCACGAGCGGATCGCGCGCCACTGCGAGGTGACGTCCCCCGCCGGAACGCGGCTGAGTGACGCCGAGGCCACCCGGCTCGCGGGCCTCGCGGGGCTGCAGGTCACGCGCCGCCAACTGCGGTGGAGCCGTACCGTCCCGCTCGACACCCACCTCGCCAATATCAGCAGTCGTTCCGCATTCCTCGTCCTCGACGAAACCCACCACCGGGCCTTTCTCACGGCCGAACGCGGGCGGCTGCGCGACCTCTTCCCCGATGAGCTGGTGACGGAGACCTACGTGGTCGACCTCCTGCTGGCCCGACGTCCCTGAACCGCCCTTTTTCAGGACGCTCCGCATTCGCCCCATCACGCCTGCGACGCCGATAACGCTCATCAACGGGGCGGAAAGCTGGGCAGAAAGTTCTCCTCCAGGGACGGAAAAGACAACGAGGGCGAGTGGAGGAAATCCGTCGCCTGACCAACCTGCGCACCGGCGCCTTAGAGTGGAAAGAGGACGCTTTCAACGGAGGTGCGTTCGATGTCGACAGGGACCCTTCTCGCGATAATTATCCCCGTCGTGGTGGTCATTGCTCTCCTTGCAGTGGCGGCCTCGCTCTTGGTCAGGCGTCGCCGGCTCCGCGAGCGTTTCGGGCCCGAATATGAGCGAACCGTCGAGAGTGCCGACGGTCGCATGGCCGGTGAGCGTGAGCTCAGGTCCCGGGAGAGACGGCATGACTCGCTGGAGATCAAACCCCTGCAGAGCAGCACCCGCGAGCGCTACAGCCGTGAGTGGACCGGCGTTCAGCAAGAATTCGTCGATCGGCCCGAGGACGCCGTGCACGACGCCGACCGCCTCGTGACCTCGTTGATGCATGAACGGGGCTATCCGACGGAGAACTTCGAGCAGCGCCTCAGGGACCTCTCGGTCGCACACGGCCGCACATTGGAGCACTACCGGGCTGCTCATGAAGTCGAAACGCTCAGCACCCAGCACCGGGCGACCACTGAGCAACTAAGAGGAGCGATGGTGCATTATCGCGCCCTCTTCGAGGATTTGCTGTCCGACGGTGGCCAAGCGCGCCACGCCAGAGCCTGAGACCGTGAGGGAGTAGAAAATGGAACGCGATCAGGACACGAGGGCCAGGGGCCTGTCCACCGAAGACCTTGCTGCCCGGCCTCCCGCCGCCCCGCCCGCGCCGGAGTCCATGCCCCCGCCGGTGCCGGACGATTCGACGGTACCGGCGAGCGGCGTTCCCACCGCTCCTGGCGAGAGCGTCCCCATTCCGGGGGAGACCGCGGAAACGGAGGGGGACGGGCGGGGAATGCCTGCATCGGGCGCGCCTCCGGACGAGGAAGCCGCTCCGCAGCTGCTCGCACCGGACGACGCGGAAGGTTTCCGCGACCGGTGGCAGGCAATTCAGACGACCTTCGTGGACGACCCGCGCGAGGCCGTACACGCCGCAGACGCGTTGGTGGCGGAGGTCATGCAAACGCTGGCCACGACGTTCGCCGAACACAAACAGACACTGGAAGAGCAGTGGAAGCAGGGCGAGGAGGTCGATACCGAAGGTTTGCGGGTGGCCCTGCGCCAGTACCGCTCGTTCTTCCACCGCCTTCTCGCTGAATAGTCTTTCCGACTCTCGAAGGCCGGGACGACCGACCCGGATGCCCTAACCCCAGACGGCCTGGGCCAGCGCGGCGCCGGCGAAGGCGGCGCCGAGGCCCACCACCACGCTCGCCACGACGTTGGCCAGGGCGAAGAACCGGGCGCCGTCCTCCGCCAGCCGCAGGGTCTCGTACGAGAACGTGGAGTACGTGGTCAGGGCGCCGCAGAAGCCGGTGGCGAGCAGCAACTGCAGCTGGGAGGAGGCCGCCCCGGCGGCGGTCGCTCCCGTGACCAGGCCCAGGATCAGCGAACCGACGACGTTCACGGTGAACGTGCCCCAGGGGAACAGGGTGTCGTGCCGGGCCTGCACGGCACGGTCGGTCAGGTAGCGCAGCGGGGCCCCGACCACTGCTCCGGCTATCACCAGCAGCCAGTTCACCGGTCCCGTCCCTCCTTGCTGCGGCCGGTGTAACGGATGACCTCGCACTCGTCGAGGATGACCAGCCCTTCGCCGACGAGCTCGTCCAGTTGCGGGAGGAAGGCACGGATCCGGTCCTCGGTGTCGACGATCACGACGGCTACCGGGAGGTCCTCGCTCAGCGACAGCAGGCGGGTGGTGTGGATCAGGGACGAGGCCCCGAACCCTTCGATGCCGCGGAAGACGGACGCGCCGGCCAGGCCGGCCTGATGGGCGCGGTGGACGATCTCGGTGAAGAGCGGCTTATGGTGCCAGGTGTCGTTCTCCCCGATGAAGACGGTGACGCGCAGGGCGGGGCCGGTGAGTCTCACTGCTGCCTCCACTCGACGATGCGGCGGGTCAACGTGGCCGTGATCCAGACGGCGGCCAGCGCGGCGGCGAGGGTGAGCGCCAGGTACGCCAGCCCGGCGCCGGCCCTGCCCCTGGCCAGCAGGCGCTGGAGGTCCACGGCGTAGGTGGAGAACGTCGTGAAGCCGCCGAGGACACCGGTGCCGAAGAACGGGCGCACTAGCCGGTGGGCTGCCCACACGTCGGTGATCACGACCATGAAGATACCCATGATCGCGCAGCCGACGGCGTTGACGGCCAGCGTCGTCCAGGGGAAACCGCCGGGTGCCGTGGGCCACAGGAGAGCCGCCCCGTAGCGCGCGGCCGCTCCCACGCCCCCGCCGATCGCCACGGCCGCAACCACCGGGCCCTGCCGCGCCGGGAGACCCTTGCGGCGGACGGGCTCACGGAGGTCGACGTCAGGATCGACGGGTTCGTTCAGCATCGAGGGGCGGGGCTTCGGCACGTACGTCTCCTACTCGCCAGGCATGGGCGGGATTGCCCACATGCGGGTCGCAAGTAGGGACCGTTGGCGGCGTCGTCGCCGCGGTTGGGGGCCGGCGGGCCCCACCGCCGTAACGGTGAGCACGAGGCCACCGTCGCGGGCCAGCTTACCTTCCGGCCTGTGCGGGGGATCCGGGGGAACTTCACGGCAGCCATGGGCTGCTCCCCTCGCATCGGTGGTGGGACCTGGTGCGGAGGATCCTGCCGGGAAAGCATCAACGGGCACTGAACGGAGGCGTTGAGGGCGGGGGCGGGTCAGGCGATGGCGCTCATGCGGGCGAAGACGACGACGTTGCCGAGGTATTCGTGGTGGGTCCGGTCGTAGCCGCCGCCGCAGGTCAGGACGCGGAGTTCGGGGTGTGCCGAGGCGCCGTAGACCTTTTCGTCGGGGAAGTGGGTGCCGCTGAAGACCTCGACGGCATACACCGTGAAGACCGCCGTGCGACCGTCCTTGCGGACCACGCGGATGGTGTCGCCCTTCTTCAACGCACCGAGCGAGTAGAAGACCGCGGGGCCGGTCTTGGTGTCCACGTGTCCGGTGATCAGGGCGGTTCCGGTGTCACCGGGGGTCACGCCGTCCTGGTACCAGCCGGCCAGATTGCGGTCGTCGGGAGGCGGGACGTCGAGGCGCCGGTCGCGGTCCAGTCCGAGCCTCATCAACGGTGCGTCCACGCCGGTGCGCGGGATCCGCACGCGTACCGGTTCCGATTCCGGAAGCGGCGCGGGACCCGGGCGGCTCCCGGCTTCGGTGTCCGGTTGCCGGGCCAGGGTTTCGGCCCGCGAGGGCTGGGGCGGCGGGGTGGAACGAGGGCTGTGCCATCCCCACACCAGGCAGGCGATGCCGGCGGCGGCCAGGAAGAGGGCCACGATGCGGGCGGTGCCACGAGGGAGGGACGCAGGCGCGAGGCGTTTCACGAGGTGTCTTTCACGAGAGGCTTTTCGAGCGATGTGTTCCGAGGGATGTGTTCCGAGCGATGTGTTTCGACGGATCACCGGCGCGGTCGGTGGCTACGGGGCGGAGCCCTGCCCCCGGCTGCCGGTGGCGGGTGCCACGGCCAGGCGGTGGGGGCAGAGCTCCTGTGACCGGTGAATCCGGGTCAGCCGAGCTCTTCGTCGTCCCGGCGGCGCAGCAGCCAGACCCCGGCCGCACCCGCGACCAGCGCTGCGGACGTGGGCAGGGCCAGGTCCGACGGACCCGACGCGACACTCATGGCCCCGGAGCCGGCCTTCACCTTGCCGTGCGGCATGACCTTGGGGCGGGGCTTGGCGGGCATCGACTTCTTGGGCATGGACTTCTTGGGCTTCCCGCAGGTCCGGTTCGCCATGGAGGACGCGTTGTCGGACTTCATCCTGAGCATGCCCAGGTGGTCGCGCTGCGACCGGTCCGGGTGTCCGCCCCGGTTGGTGAGGTCCCTGAGCTCCCTGTCGTAGGAGTCGTACATGGACCTGGCCTTCTTGGCCGTGCTCATCGCGCCGGAGCACGAGCCCTTGGCCGTCTCGGCATGTACGGCCGGGCTGCTCAGGGCCAGCGCACCGCCGACGACCACAACACCGCAGAGAGCGGAAATGGAACGCATGAGTTCCTCCAAGAGGGATGAGACTGCGGGAGGGCGTCTCCCACCTTCAGGACATGCGTTCTGCGTTCCGTCCGCCAGTTGGCCGAAGCGCGGACCGGGCCACCGCGGAAGGCCCCGCCGAGGAGCCTGCGCGGCGGGGCCTACGGTGGCCCGGACAGGGGATGAGCAGGGGCTTTCCCGTGGTTGAGAGGAGCGGCGAGAGCCCGCGCGGGATCGGCCCTACCGGTGGGTTGCCGCCCTCGCCGCGTGTCACCCGCATGGCCCCGCGGGACCCGAGGGCGGGCCGGTCAGATCGCCATCGCCTCCTGGATCCAGCGGTTCACCCGGTACGGCAGCCACCACAGGAATGGACCGGTGCGGCAGACCAGGCGTTCGGCCAGGAAGTCGGCGGCGATGGCTTCCGGGACCGCGGACGACGGCGCCCCGTAGGAAAGCCGGGCGATCGACTCGTGGTAGGCGGGCTCGTCGGCGGTGAAGCGGCGCAGGTCGCCCCAGCGGCGGTCGCGGATCTGCACGAATCCGGGGCCCTGCCGCCACAGGCACTTGCAGAGGTAGTGCTCGTCGCGCCATTGCGTCAGTGCGGCCTCGGCACCGTCCGGCCCGGTCAGCGCCGTGGGCGGCTGGAGGTGGCTGAGGTCACGCCAGGCGTCGTCGCCGGGGCCGGCGGGCAGCCGTAGGCGCCAGTGGACGAGTACGGCGTGCGCCGTGAGGTCGCGGATCAGGCACAGCCGGCGGACGGCGTGCGCGGCGGCGTCGGGGGATTCCACCGCCGTCAGGTCGATCTCGTCGGTGAACTGCACGCGACGGGCGCCGAGTTCCCACAACTGCGCGGCCTGTGCCTCGGCGGGACCGGTCAGATCGAGCCGGCCCAGGCTCATTCCCGGCAGGGCGCAGGCCTGCTCGTCGTAGTCGCGCCAGGCGTGCAGCGTCAGCGGTCGGTGGGTGGCGGTGAGGACGGGGGGCATGCGGTCTCCTGGGAAGGCAGTGCGAAGTGCTCGGCGGGAGAACGGAGGGTGGCGGCTCAGGCTCAGGACCCAGACTCAGGCTCAGGACCCAGACTCAGGCTCAGGACTCAGGCTCAGGCGCGGGCCGTGGCGGGGGTCTTCGCGCCGGGCTCCGGCCGTGCGGTGGCCGCCCCCTGGCTGTGCCGCATGAAGTCGAGCCGGAGCAGGTCCTCGTTGACCGCGGCGGGCGCGAGGTGCACGTACTGGCCGCCGTCGGTGAAGACCAGTCCGAGCGTCACCCAGTGCTGGAGCAGGGCGTGCACGGTGGCGGCGTCGGCGGTGTGCTCGGGCAGGCGTGCGGCGAGCTTGCGGGCCAGCGCGGCGGGTGCGTGCGGCTGGTCGAGGAGGCGGAAGGCCTCGGTCTCGACCGGGTCGGTGAGTTCCCGCGTGCCCCAGTCGAAGGCGTGCCGGCGGCTGACGAGCACGATCCGGTCACCGAGGTCGGCATGGGTGAGCCTGCTGTCCACGTGGCGTTTCTTCCAGGCGCCCAGTGCGTCGTTGAGGGCGGTGACGGTGGGCTCGCCGATGCCGCGTTCCGGGGCCTCGAAGACGTAGGCGAGGTCGAGGAGTTCGCTCTCGGGCAGGTCGTACGTGAAGCGGTAGTGCTCCTCGGGGCGCAGCCCGGTGAAGCCGAGTTCGGGCCGGTTGAAGTACGGGCTGAAGCGCTCGATGGCGATCCGCGCGGACAGGTCCACCGGCGGGTTGAGGTGTTCCAGCGCCGGGATCTGGGCGATGACCGGCTCGTAGTCGGCGGCGGTCTCGCCGGGGAAGCCGTGCAGATAGTTCCAGGAGACGGAGAGTCCGGTCTCGGCCCCGTCACGGAGCATGCGGACGTTCTGGCAGCCGCTGACGCCCTTGTCCATCAGGTCGAGCACCCGGCTGTTCAGGCTCTCGATGCCCGGCTGCACGTAGATCATGCCCGCGTCGGCGAGGGTACGCAGCTGCGGGCGGCGCATATTGGCCTTGATCTCGATGTGCATCCGCAGGTCGTAGCCGCTGTCGATGATGCGCGGCAGGACGGTGCCGAGGTAGCCCATGTCGAGGATGTTGTCGACGACGTACATGTCGAGGACGCGGTGCCGGCGCGCCAGGTCCATGATCTCGGTGTAGAAGGTGTCCGGGCTCTTGCTGCGGAACTGCATGAACGAGCCGTTGAGGCCGCAGAAGGTGCAGTGGTGCTTCTCGCCCCACCAGCAGCCGCGTGCCCCTTCGACGACGAGTTTGGGCTCCACCCAGTTACGGGCGACCGAGGAGGCCAGGCGCTCGAAGTAACCGCTGTAGTCGGGCGGCAGGATGTCCGCGGGCGGCAACGGGCTGGTACTCATCGGGTTGGCGGTGCTGGTGCCGTCGGCGCTCCGGTGGCACAGCCCGGGAATCGCCGCCAGGTCCGTGCCCTCGTCGAGTGCGGTCAGCAGCTGGGGGAAGGCGGCCTCGCCCTCGCCGCGGACCACGAAGTCGAGGAAGGGGAAGTTGCGGTGGGCGGCGGCGCCCTGCTCGGCGTCGCAGTTGGCACCGCCCATGACGGTCCGGATGTGCGGCGCGAGCCGTTTGACGTACTTGGCGGCGGCGAGCGCGGCGGTGTTCTGCTGGAAGGTGGAGGTGAAGCCGACGACATCGGGCCCGGCGGCCACGATCCGCTCGGCGATCTCCTGCACGAACTCCGGTACCACGCGGTGCAGTTCGTGCGACATGCGCAGCCGTTCGGCCTTGAGCTTGCCGCGCATCGCGGCGCTGAATTCCGCCGTGCGCCACTCGGGATCGTCGTAGAGCGCGGACGAGAACACCCAGTCGCCGCACCCCATGAAGTACGAGGAGAGCGCGTAGAACTGGTAGTCGTCGCCGGTGAAGCCGGTGCGCCGGGTGATCCAGTCGGTGAACTCCAGGTTGGCGTGCAGGACGTCGGCCCGGCCCGTGGTCCGTTCGTCGACGCTGCGTCGGAGGATGCCGAGCGCCAGGGACGGCAGATCGATCGGGGACCAGGGCATGTTGACCAGCAGGACGCGCATGTCGGCTCCTCGTGGGCGGTGACGGGGACGTGAGGTGGCCGGCGGGTGCGAGCGGGCCGGCGGGGCGAGGTGTCCGGCCGGCCCGGTGGTGTACCGGGCCGGCCGGGGAGGTCACTCCTCCTCGGTGTCTTCCGCGGTGCGGAACGGGACGGTCACCGTGATGCCGATGCCCGGCTTGCGGTTCTCCTCGTCACCCGCGAGCGGGTCGTTGTGGATGATGTCCTTCTGCATGGCTGACTCTCCTTGTCAGTGAACGGAGTTCGGGTCGTGCGATCCGCGAGCACCGGACGGGCCGGTGCTTCCGGATACCCCGCCCTCGGGGAAGCGGGGAGCTTGGGGGGCCGTCAAGACCGGGCGCAGGTGCCGGTCGAGGAAGCCCAGGGCGCGCCGCAGTACGGCCATGTGGTCGGCGCCGGTGTAACCGTCGTGTCCGGTCTCCAGCCACATCGACTCGTGCGCGATGCCGGCCGTCCGCAGGGCGGTGAGATAGCTGCGTACCTGGCCGGGCGGGCACTTGGCGTCGAGGCTCGCGGCGACCACCAGCAACGGGGCCCGGACCTCGGCGGCGTAGTGCAGCGGCGAACTGCGCCGGTAGCGGTCGGGCACGGTCTCGGGGGTACCGCCGAACAGCCGCTCGTCCAGGGCGCGTAACGCGGGGGTGCCGGCCCGGTACGCCGCCGCGCAGTCGGCGACCGGTTTGACGGCGACGCCCGCCTGCCACAGACCGGGCCGGGTGCCGAGCGCCAGCAGGGTCAGATAGCCGCCCCAGGAACTGCCCCACACGCCGAGCGCGTCCTCGCGCGCCAGACCGCGGCGCAGCAGGTCGGCACGTACCGCGACCAGGTCGGCGACCTGGGCGAGCCCGACGCCCTCGGTGTACGCGGTGTGCCAGCGGGGTCCGTAGCCGGTGGAACCGCGGTAGTTGACCCGGGCGACCGCGAAGCCGGAGGCGACCAGGGAGTGCACCTGCGGGTCGTAGGCGTCGCGGTCGTGGTCGGCGGGGCCGCCGTGGACGAGGAAGACCAGCGGGGGCGGCGGGCCGGGTGCCGGGTCCGGGTGGCTCAGCAGGGTGTGCACCGGGCCGTCCGGGCCGGGCGTCCACAGGTCGCGGTGCCGGCCGGGTACCGGCGCGGGCAGGCCGCCGAGCGCGGGCAGCCGGGTGCCGGCGGTGGAGCGCAGCCGCGGGGGAGTGGTGGTGTCGGTCCAGAGGTAGTGCACATCGTCGCCCGGGTGCGGGGCGGCGTCCAGCAGGGTGCCGGGCGGCGTGGGCACCGTGGTGAGGGTGCACCGGTCGAGGTCGGCGGTGGCGAGGGTGGAGCGGCCGTGCCGGTCCTGCCGGACGAGGACCCGGCGTCCCGCGGGGTACCAACGCGCCGTGATCTCGGTGTCGAAGCAGCACCAGTGGTGGCTCCGCAGTCCGGTGCCGGGGAGCCAACTGGCAAGCAGATAGCCCTCGTCGGCCTCCTGGACGAGCAGCAGCTCGCCGTCCGCCGCCGCCCCCGGGGCGAAACCGAGCGCCCACAGCCGCCCGCCCCTGCCGGACAGCCGGGCGACCTCCGCCACCTGGCCACCGGAGCAGCCCACGAGGGTGACCGCCCGATCGGAACCGGCCGGTCCCGACACCGCCAGCAGCCGGCCCGTCGGCGAGATGCCGGTGAGCAGCGCGGGGCCGTCTACGGTCAGTACCGGTCGGCCGGGGCCGCCCGCAGGGCCGAGGTGCACGGTCGTCCGGCGGCCGTCGCCCAGGCCGATCGCCGCCGTCCCGGTGTCGCTGACGGCGAGGCCGTGCGGCAGGCCCGGCCGGAGGCCGGCCAGGCCCGGGACGGCCGGCCCGCCGTCGAAGTCCTGGAAGTACCACCGGCCCCGGCCGCCCCGGTCCTCCGCGAACCACCACACCCGGGCGTCCGCGTCGACCGCGCAGTGCAGCGTCCCGTCACGGCTGTCGGTGACCCGGCGGGTGGCCCCGGTACGGGCGTCCCAGGTGAAGATCTCACACCGGCCGTCGGCGTCCGCGGCGAGCGCCATCCGCGCCGGGTCGCGCGGGCAGACCTCGGGGAGTGCCGGCCGGTAGACCTGGAAGCCCGTCCCGGGGGCCTGGAGCGGGCGGGCATGTGCCGCGGACGCGTTCATGCCCGCTCCTTCGGGGTGGCGGGGGACCCCTGCGGGCCGGGGCGCGACGCCTTTGGGGCGCGACGGGACGCCGGGGCGCAGTGTGCGTACAGCGCGAGCCCGGCCAGCACCACGGCGCAGCCGGTGAAAGTGGCGACGGGCCCGGCCTGTTCGGTGACCAGCCCGGCGACCGCCGGCGCCGCGGCCGCGGCCCCGCCCGACGCGGTGGCCAGCACGGTCCCGGTACGGGCCTGCAGTTCGGGCGGGACCACGTGCAGGACGCGGGCCTGCAGCGCCACGGTGGCGAGCGGGGTCAGCGCACACAGCAGACCGAAGAGCAGGCCGAACTGCCAGGCGTCGCGGGCCACCGCCAGGGCCGCGGCGGGCGGCACCAAGAGCCAGGACACCGTCCCCAGCACCTGCGTCGCGGACCGCCGGGCGGCCAGGCGGGGCGCGGCGAGCGCACCGGCGAGACCGGCCGCGCCGGCCAGCGCGAGGACCAGACCCAGCGGAGCCGCGCCCCGGCCGTGGTCCTGCAGGGCGAAGACCGCCGTGTAATACAGCGCGGCGAGCACGGCGTTGACGGTCGCGATCCATAACAGCGCCAGCCGGAGGAACGGCTCCCGGCGCACCACGCCGAGTCCCGCCCCGGCTTCGGCGGCCGGCGCCCACCAGGGCCGGGACGGTCCGCCGGCCGCCGGGCGTCCGGTGTGCTGCGGCGACAGCCCGGCCCGCATGGCCGCGACGCAGGCCGCGGCAACGACGTACGACACCGCGTCCACGAGGAACGGCAGCCAGCGCCCGGCGTGGAAGAGCAGTCCGCCCAGCGCGGGCCCCAGGACGAGGGCGGCCCGTTCTCCCGCCTGTAATCGCGCCAGGACGCGGCGGTGGTCCGCGGGCGCACACACCAGGGCGACGGTGCCGAGGGAGGCTGTCTCGTAGCAGGCGGTCGCCGCCCGTTCGACCAGCACGAGGGCGAGGAGCACGGCCAGCGGGGCCGAGCCGGACCATGCCGCCGCGGTGACGACGGTCATCGAGGCAGCAGATACCACCGCGGAGCCCACCATGACGCGCTTGCGCGCCCCGCGGTCGGCGGGAACGGCGGCGAGGGGGCCGAGCAGCAGGGTCGCTGCCGCGGAGAGCCCCGCGACGGTGCCGACCTCGGCGGGCGAGTGGCCCAGGCTCAGCAGCAGCAACGGCAGGACGAGCCCGGACGCCTGGCTGCCCAGCGCGTCGGCGGTGCCGGCCCACCAGAAGAGCCGGATGTCGCGACGGGCATACGGCGCAGCGCCGGTGCGGGCGTCCGGACCGGCGCCTTGAGGTAAGCCGTACGGGGAGTCGCCTGTAGAGGGCCCCGCTGGTCTTCGTTCCATGCGAAGCCACCCCACATCTGTGTGCCGATCGTGAAGATCGATACACGTTTAGGTCAACTTGCGAAGGAAATGTGCTCGAAGCGTGCCGGAGCTTAGCCACACCGTGACGCAGGCCACAAGGCCCCGAAGGGGGAGTCTTGGCGGTACCGATCCGCCGCGTCGCGAGGAGGTGGTCCGTCCGCAGCGCGCCACAAGAGAAGGGCGCAGAAAACAGCCGCGCAAACAAGGAAAGGCGCCAACACGAAAGGCGCCAACAAGAAAGGCAAGGGGCGCAACCGCTCCTTGCCATCACCAACATATAGCGCACCGGGGGCCTTGCGGCAAGGCCCCCGGCATACCGCACAATCCTCGTCTCATAGCCATGACCTGCGGAAACAGACGGGGATTTCATGATCGACGTGATCGTTGCCGGCGCCGGACCGACCGGCTTGATGCTGGCCGCCGAATTGCGGCTGCACGGTGTGCAGGTGGTCGTGCTGGACAAGGAGCCGGAGCCGACCGGCTTCGTCCGCGCGCTCGGCATGCACGCGCGCACCATCGAGGTGATGGACCAGCGCGGTCTGCTGGACCGGTTCCTCGCACACGGTCAGAAGCACGAGGTCGGCGGCTTCTTCGCCGGCCTCGGCACGACCTGGCCTGCCCACCTCGACACCACGCATGCGTACGTCCTCGGCATCCCGCAGACCACCACCGACCGCCTGCTGGAAGAGCGGGCCGCGGAGCTCGGCGCCGAGCTCCGGCGCGGCAGCGAACTGATCGGGCTGAACCAGGACGAGGACGGGGTGACGGCCGAGCTGGCCGACCGGACGCAGCTGCGCGCCCGCTACCTCGTCGGCTGTGACGGCGGCCGCAGTACGGTGCGCAGGCTGCTCGGCGTCGGCTTCCCCGGCGAGCCCACCACGACCGAGACACTGATCGGCGAGATGCAGGTGGGCGTGCCGGCGGAGACGGTGGCCGCCGTGGTGGCCGAGGTCCGCAAGACCCAGAAGCGGTTCGGGCTGATGCCCTTCGGGGAGGGGGTGTACCGCGTCGTCGTGCCCGCCGAGGGGGTGACCGAGGACCGCACGGTCCCGCCGGCCCTGGAGGAGTTCAAGAAGCAGCTGCAAACGGTGGCCGGCACCGACTTCGGCGTGCACTCACCGAGCCGGCTCTCCCGCTTCGGCGACGCCACCCGGCTGGCCGAGCGCTACCGGGTCGGCCGGGTGCTGCTGGCCGGCGACGCGGCGCACATCCATCCGCCGACCGGTGGACAGGGGCTCAACCTCGGCATCCAGGACGCGTTCAACCTCGGGTGGAAACTGGCGGCCGAGGTGGGTGGTTGGGCGCCGGAGGGGCTGCTGGACAGCTACCACACCGAACGGCACCCGGTGGCCGCCGAGGTCCTGGACAACACCCGTGCGCAGATTCAGCTGATGTCCACCGAGCCGGGGCCGCAGGCGGTGCGCCGGCTGCTGTCGCAACTGATCGAGTTCGAGAACGTGAACCGGTATCTGATCGAGAAGATCATCGCGATCGGGGTCCGCTACGACTTCGGCGACGGTCACGAACTGCTCGGCCGGCGGCTGCGCGACGTGAAGCTGGAGCAGGGGCGCCTCTACGAGCTGATGCACGGCGGCCGCGGACTGCTGCTCGACCGGACCGGCAGGCTTTCGGTGGCGGGCTGGGCGGACCGGGTCGACCACGTCGTCGGCACCGGCGAGGAACTGGACGTGCCCGCGGTGCTGTTGCGGCCGGACGGCCATGTGGCGTGGGTCGGTGACGACCAGGAGGAGCTGGTCGGACACCTGCCCAAGTGGTTCGGTACTGCCGTCGGTTGAGAACGCGCTCACGGCCGGAAGGGCTGACCGTGAGCAGCCCCTCCCGGCCGACTCCGTCGGGGGTCGGCCGGGAGGGGCGCCGGCATGATCCGCGCGGTGGGAGGTGCCGCGTCGATCAGAGGTGCTTCGCCTTGGCGGCGCAGGCGCCGGAGGCGCAAGCGGTGAGCCAGGAGTCGAAGTCGGCGTCGTAGCGGGTGCCGATGGTGTCGTGGTAGACGGCGTAGCCGCCCTTGTAGTCGCCGGTGCGGAAGTGGCCCAGCATGGTGGCGACGTCGTCGGGGTGCTTCTCGATCATGTAGCGCGCCGCGAGGTAGCCCCAGGGGTAGGTCCGGGTCACGTCGCTGTTGTCGTAGGTGCTCTCGAAGAGCGTGCTCAGCTTGTAGGTGTGCTTCCCGGCCTCACTGACCGCCTCGTCGTCGGTGATCTTGCGGTAGCCGTACGAGACGTACTCGGCGAAGCCCTCGACCCACCAGATGTCCGGCACCGACGTCTGCTGGCCGAAGTCGCCCTTCATGTCGTCGCGGGCGTCTATGTAGTGCGTGTACTCGTGGTTGAGGTTCCAGATCCGGGCCGGGAAACCGTTGTCGTCGCTCCGCTGGTACATGATGGACATGGGCTTGTTGTCCGGCTTGGTGGGATCCCCGATCATGGTGATGCCGCCGTTGTTGGTGTCGACGCCGAAGATGGCCCCGGCGTAGGTCTGATAGTCGCCGCGACTGCCGAACACCACGAGCTGAACGGTCGATTCGTACTGGTTCGGGATCGGGCCGTCGTTCTTCACCAGGTCGTGGACGTACGCGTCCTGGCTCAGGACACTGGCGCAGGTGGCCTCGAGCTCCTCGGCGGTCAGTGCCTGGGTCTTGATGGTGTGGGTGGCATCGCACTCGTGGGTGACCGGCAGCGCCGCCTTGGTCAGCTGGTCGGACAGCTCGCAGACACCGAAGTACGAGCAGTTGTCCTTGTCGTAGGAGTCTGCCTGGGAGGCGACGGTGACCCACAGGGGCGCCGTCGGACCGGTGATCTTCGAGGCGTCCAGCAGCCCCTTCATGAGCGGCCGCACCTTGTCCCTGAGGGCCTGGTGCTCGACGTACCGCGCGACGTTCATCCCGGCGTTGGAGTCGAGGTAGGAACGGTCGGTGCCCAGCAGGTCCACATGGGCGAGCGCGAACTTGTTGAGGGTGTCGATGATGCTCGGATCGGCCGTGACCGCCTTGACGTAGTCGGGGTTCCAGTTGCCCCGCCACAGCGGGGTGTAGACGTTGTTGACGGCGGCCAGCATGCTGGGGATCTTGTCGTAGGAGCTGTTGTAGCCGCTGAGCAGCTGCTTGTAGGTGTCCAGGTAGCGGCCTTGCTCATTGGCGCTGTCGGTGAGGGTGACGACCTCGCTCAGGACGTCGCCGTTGCCCGAAGTGACGTCTTTGGAACGGGAGTTGGCGAAGAACGCGTCCAGACTGCCCTCGCTGGCCGCTGCCAGGTTCGAGCCGTAGTCGCCGACGTCGTCCGGATGGTTGGACTGCACGTAGTAGCCGGCGCGCAGGAACAGCACGAGCTGCAACACGTTGTTCGAGTTGTCGCCGGGATAGGCCGTCGCCCCGCTCTTGAAGGCGTTGGCCACGGTGACCATCTGGTCCTCGTGGAAGACCTTGCGGGCGTCCTCGCCGGTGATGCTGAACAGCGTGTTGACGCACTCCGTGGTCGAGGCCTGGACGAACGTGACCAGTTCCGACCCGGTGCGGCTGCCGAAGTCGCCCGGGCTGCAGGAGGCCTTGGGGCGCGGCTTCCGGGCGTGGTGCCGTCCCGCGCCGGTCGAAGAAATGGGGGGCTTCTTCGCGCTGAGCGGGGGGAGTTGGGGGATACGGAGGGGGTGGCGCTGCAGTGCGGGCCGTTCGTTCGCGCCGACGGTCGGACCGGTCGGCGGTACGGGGTGGGGGGCGGCGCTCCGGGATGCGGACCCGGGCTGGTCCGGGACGGCCGACGCGGGCGGTGCCGCCAGTGCCGGTGCGGTCAGGAGGCCGGCCAGGGTGGCGCAGGCGGCCAGGGCGCCGGTCACGTATCTGGGCAGGGGGAAGCGGTAGCGCATCCGTGCTCCTTCGTGGGGGGTCAGATGCGCCTCGAACAGGGCTGAGGCGCGGCTCGCACCTTCTCAGCGGCACACCGGCCGCGACAATACGGTGTGACATAGCACATGGCACACCCTTGCCATAACGTTCGGACCCAGGGGCCCCAAGAACCCCAGCGGCTCACAGGAGTTGGGGCCGTCCGGCTACGGTCTGGTCGTCACGTTCCAGGTGCGCGAGGCCCAGGAGCGGAAGTGCGGTGACTGGGCGATGAGCGCGCGGTACGCCGCGGCCGCGGAGGTGAAGAGGGTGTCCGCGACCTCGTCGGCGGGGCTCCCGCGCCGCCAGGCCAGTACGTAACGGCACCACAGGGGCGTGCCGGCCAGCGGTTTGACGAGGACGCCGGGGATCGGCCGGAACGTCGCCTGCACGATGGACGTGCCCAGTCCTTCGGCGATCATGTTCTGCAACTGCTGCTGGTCGCCGAGGAATTCATGCACCGCTGCCGGAGTGAAGCCGGCCGCGTCGCAGGCCGCGTAGAAGACTCCCGGCCAGCCCGCACCGTCGTCCGGGGTGAGGAACCACGGGTCGTCGGCCAGGTCGGCGAGTGTCACCTCCTGGCAGTGTCGGAGCCGGTGCCCGGACGGCAGGGCGACGAAGCTCGGCTCGGTGACGATCCCGCGGTGCGCCACAGCGGCGGAGTGCCGCAGCTCGCGCCCGGGGTAGTCCGCGGCGATCGCGGCGTCCACCTCGCCGCGCTCCAGGAGTTCGACGATCTCCGAGGACGGATACACGCTGCTCACCGTGAGCGCGAGATCGGAGAGCCGGCTGCGCAGCCGGACGAGCATCCCGGCGAGGACCGGTGAGTTGGTCGCCGCGAGGCGGAGCGGCCGGCCGGCGCGGGCGCCCGCGGTCGGCAGGCGCCCGATCGCGGCCGCACGGGCCAGGACGTCACGGGCCTGCGCCAGGACCTCCGTGCCGTACCGCGTCAGCTCCACGCCCGAGGGGTGCCGCTCGAACAGCGGACGGCCGAAGTACCGCTCTATCCGCCGGAGTTGGGTGCTCATCGCGGGCTGCGAGTACCCCAGTTCCGCGGCCGCCCGGCCCACGCTCCCGGCATCGGCGATCGCGCACAGCACCCTCAGGTGCCGAAGCTCCAACTCCATGCCCGCACTCCTCCCGTCCGTGTGGAAGCCACCTCATCGCGCTCCGGGCGCCGGCGCCAGAGCCGAGAACGGCCTGCCGGCCATCGGGCGGGCGGGAAAGGCCGAGCGCCCCTGCGTGAGGGGCGCTCGGGCTCGATTCCGTTGGGGGGAGGGGCTACTGGCCCACCACGCCCGACTTGGCGATGACGATGTCGGCGCTCGTGGCACCGCTGCGCGAGCCCAGGGCCTCGATCTTCTTCACGACGTCCATGCCCTCGACGACCTCGCCGAAGACGACGTGCTTGTTGTCGAGCCAGTCCGTGACGATGGTGGTGATGAAGAACTGCGAGCCGTTGGTGTTGCGGCCCGCGTTGGCCATCGACAGCTGACCGGGCTTGGTGTGCTTGAGCTGGAAGTTCTCGTCGGCGAACTTCTCGCCGTAGATGCTCTTGCCGCCGGTCCCGTCGCCGGCCGTGAAGTCACCGCCCTGGAGCATGAAGGCCGGGATGACCCGGTGGAAGCTGGACCCCTCGTAGCCGAAGCCGTGCTGCCCGGTGGCGAGCTCGCGGAAGTTCCGTGCGGTCTTGGGGACCACGTCGTCGAACAGGGTGAAGACGATCCGGCCGGCCGGCTCGCCGTCGATGGTGATGTCGAAGTACACGTCGTTGTTGCTCATAGTGGCATCTTCACATCCCGCCGCCTCCGGTCGCGCGCGGGGCCCACCCTCCGCGGCGGGCGACCCCTCCGGACGCCCTCCTGCGGCGCAGCGCTCCTCGCCAGGGCATTCCGGTAAATCCGGCCGCCCGACCACTACTCCGGCGCCCGCGTCCTGGCAATGCATGAAATTCGGCCATGAATAGGCCGTCGAAAGTCAGACATCGGGTGCAGCCTCTCTCTGGCCGGACCGGCACTGCAGAATCTGCCCCGTGAAGATCTGTGCTCGCGTACACTTCCGGCCCGCCGGGGAAGCCCGATGCGGCGGCCGGTCTGCGGCCTCGTTCGAACGGGCGGGCGATTCGCTCGTCCCATGTGCAACGGAGGTCTCCGGGGTCGGCCGGCGTTAAAGTAAATGAGGGTAAAAGTTACCCTCGGTTAGTCTTGGTGGGGGTTGCTAGCGCGTGACCGGGGGTGAGACTGTGGCCAAGTTGAACTGGCGCAAAAAGCTTCTGCAGCACGGATCGCGGAGAATGCCGAACGGTACTTGTCGGTAATACGTACGCTTCTCTCGTTCCTCCTTTCGGGTGCCGCCGGCTCGTCGGTAATGGGCTGCGACGTGCTGAGGGGAGTCTCGTGCGCGTCGGTTGTCAGCAGCTCTTATGTGGGGGGTCTGTGATAGCGAGCCGGGCCATGGTGCATATGCCGCCGGGCGTCCTCGTGGGGACGTGGAGCGGGGAAAAGACCCCGCAGATGTCCGCATCGAATCGGATGTGTGCATCGAGGCGGAGGGGGTACACGGCGTGGCCTGGACGGTATCTCGTCGGCTGTCCGCGCCCGGCCGCATATGCGGCCGTCGCGGGTGGCCAATGGCACCGCCCGACCCGCACATCCGCATAAACCCGTCGGCCACCGGGCCGGGCCGCTGACGGGCGCGTACGGTGCGCCATTCGGCCGGTGGCGCCGGTGACATCGTGAATACCGCTACCGCCGTTCCGGCTGCGGTCATTTCGCCATGGGCGGCCCGGCGCGGAGCGCATGCATAACCACAACTCGGCAGCAGCGACAGGATCTGGAGTTGGTGACAGTGAGTTCCTCGACTTCCTCATGCCGTGCGGAAAGGTGCTTATCCGGCGGCATACCCGGCTGTCGACCGATAGGGGTGCCGCCCGCGCGCGGCAAACGCTCCTTTTCCCGCCCGGCCCCCCGTTTCCGTGCGGCCTTCAGGGAGAAGCGGTGACCAGCGAGCAGGTGAGAGCGGCACCCTTCGCCTTCGACGCGCTCGTCGACCGGTGGAGAGCGCGGCGGGCGGGCGGTCCGGTCCGCTACGACGAGGACCAGAAGCTGTGGCAGGTGGCGGATCACCGCGGGGTGACCGCCGTGCTCGCCGACCCGGCGACGTACTCCTCCGACTTCTCGGGCCTGGTCCCGACCCAGGAGGACTTCGAGACCTTCCGCCGGGGCAACTTCGTCGGGATGGACCCGCCGGCGCACCGCACCCTGCGGACCCTGGTCAGCCAGGCGTTCACCCCGCGCGTGGTGGCCGGGCTGGAGCCGAGGATCGAGGCCATCACCGGGGAACTGCTGGACGCCGTGGCGGACCGCGACCGGTTCGACCTGGCGGACGCGCTGGCCTACCCGCTGCCGATCATCGTGATCGCCGAGCTGCTGGGCGTGCCGGTCAGCGACCGCGGGATGTTCCAGGACTGGGCGACCACCCTCTTCGCCGGGGACGGCATCGGCGAAGCGCTGGACATGGCCGATGTGGAGCAGGCGCTGGACGCCATCGCGCCGACCGTCCGCGAGATGAACGGCTACTTCCTGGACCACATCCGGCAGCAACGGAAGGACCCGGGCGACGGATTGATCGGCCGGCTGCTGGACGCCGAGGTGAACGGCACCCGGCTGACGGACCAGGAGATCGTCGGGTTCGTGGCCCTGCTGCTGGTGGCCGGGCACATCACCACGACCGCCCTGCTCGGGAACGCCGTGGTGAGCTTCGACCAGTACCCGGAGGCCGCCGCGCTGCTGCGGGCCGAGCCCGGTCGGCTGCCGGACGCCATCGAGGAGGTGCTGCGCTGGCTCCCGCCCTTCCCCGAACTGGGCCGCCGCACCACCCGTGAGGTCGAGCTCGCCGGCCATACCATCCCCGCGAACTCCGTGGTGATGGCGAACCTGGCCACCGCCAACCGCGATCCCGACCGGTTCGCCGGCCCCGACGTCTTCGACGTGACCCGCAGCCCCAACCCCCACCTGACGTTCGGGCACGGCATCCACTTCTGTTTCGGTGCCCCCCTGGCCAGGCTGGAGGCCCGGATCGCGCTGCGGCAGCTGATGGATCGTTTCTCCGCTCTGGCGATCCCTTGTCGCGACGAGGTCGAGCTGCAGAATCCGGCCGTCATCGTCAGCGTGCGCCGACTGCCGGTGGAGGTGCAGCGGCGATAGCCCGCCCGGCGGGCCCGCGCGACACCCCCTCCTTTGTCCCCGATTACGGGAGTTCCCTTTCTCATGCCCTACGCCACGCCTGCTCCGGTCACCACCAGGCAGCCGACGCAGATACGACGCCTCTTACAGGAGCGTCTGGAGACCCTCGCCCGCGCCCACCAGGTGCCGGGAGCCCAACTCGCGGTGCACACGGGCGGGTTGACGTACGCGGTGCACACCGGTGTCGCGGACGTCACCACCGAGGAGCCGGTGGGCAGCGGCACCGCGGTGCCGCTGGGGTCCGTCACCAAGGTCTACACCGCGGCCGTGGTCATGCTGCTCGTCGCCGACGGCGATCTGTCGCTGACCGATCCCGTCGGCACGTACGTACCGGAGCTGGCGCGGTTGCCGCGGATGACCGTGCGGCAGCTGCTCAGCCACACCGCCGGGCTCCCGACCGGCCCCGACTCCGACGACGCGGCGGCGCTGACCCCGGCCCGCTATCTGTCCGGCCACGCCACCGACACCGTGTGCCCGCCCGGCAGCGGCTTCTCCTACTCCAACGCCGGATACGTCGCCGCCGGACGGCTGATCGAAGAGGTGACCGGCATGTCCTGGCAGGAGGCGGTGCGGGCCTTCCTCCTCGAACCCCTGGGCACCGCCCCGGCCTTCCTCACCGGCCCCCCAACGGTCAGACCGGTGGCGCGCGGCCATTCCGCGAACGCCCTCACCGGCCGCGTCCGCCCGGTGCAGCAGACCCTGGCACCGGTGGAGGCACCGGCCGGCGCGCTGCTGGCCAGTGCGCTCGATCTGGTCGCACTGGGGCGGGCGTTGACCGGTGACGGCCCCCGTACGGTGCTCACGGAGGAGGACGCCGAGGAGATGCGCCGCCCCGTCCCCGGCGCCCACCCCGGGGTGCTCGCGGATGCCTGGGGCCTGGGTCTGGCGCTGTTCCAGGACGGCGGGCCGCAGTGGTGCGGTCACGACGGCAACGCCCAGGGCACCTCCTGCTTCCTGCGGGCCGAACCGGACAGCGGCGATGTCGTCGCCTTCACCAGCAACGCCAACAGCGGCACCGCCCTGTGGCACGAACTGGCCGACGACCTCGACCGGATCGCCGGCGTGAGCGTTCCGCCCGCCCCCGGTCCCCGCGACGGCACCCCCGTCCGCGCACTTCCCCAGTGTGCCGGGACGTACCGCAACGGCACCGTCGACTACCGCGTCACGGCCGGCGAACGGGGCTCCCTGACCCTGTCCGTCAACGGCGACAGCCCCGCCCCGCTGGTCTGCCACCCGGACCTGAGCTGCGACCTGGTGGACCCCGCCACCGGCCGCCGGGTGCCCGGCGGACGCTTCCTGCGCGATCCGGACACCGGCGCGATCGACCGGCTCCAGATCTCCGGCCGGATGGCCCGCCGCACCGACCTCGGCTGACCGCTACCGGCCCGGCGGCTCCGCGCGCCTCCCCCTTCGTGCGCCGGACCCGCCCGTAGAACCCCCCACTCGTCCGGGACCGCTCACCCGGGCCGCTCGGCGCACCGCTGCACCCTTTCCGTCCCCGCCTCGAAGGACTGACCTCCATGACGGACCAGCCCCAGAACTCCGTACCCGCGTCCGCGCCAGCGCAGGACCGGACCGTTTCGCAGGTTCCCGGGGCCGACCCGGTCCGTCCGGTGCCGCAATCCCCGCTCGGCGAGCTGTTCGCCGCGTGGGTGGCCCGCACCCCCGAGGCGCCCGCCGTGACGGACGGCCGGCGGACCTGGTCCTACCGCGAGACCGACGCCTGGGCCAACCGCCTCGCGCACGAGCTGATCGCGCAGGGCGTGGGTCCGGAGCGCACGGTGGCGCTGGTGCTGCCGCGCTCGGCCGAACTGATCGTGGCGGAACTCGCGGTGGCCAAGGCCGGCGGTGCCTTCCTGCCGGTCGACCCGGCGTACCCCGCCGAACGCCGGGAGCTGCTGCTGTCCGACGCCGCGCCGGCGGTGGTCCTCGACGACCCGGCCCGGATCCGGCGCGCGACCGGCCCGGAGCACGCCCCGCAGGACACTGACCGGCCCACCCCGCTGCGCCCCGGGCACCCGGCCTACGTCATCTACACCTCCGGCTCGACCGGCGTTCCCAAGGGCGTGGTGGTGTCCCACACCGGCCTGGGTGCCTTCACCGCCGCGGCGCAGGAACGATACGCCGTCGAACCGGGCGACCGGGTGCTGCAGTTCTCCTCGCCCAGCTTCGACGCCGCCGTCCTGGAGCTGTGCATCTCCCTGCTGTCGGGCGCGACTCTGGTCATCCCGCCGGACGGCCCGTGGCTGGGTGACGAACTCGCCGAGGTGCTGCGGGACCACCGGATCAGCCATGCGCTGATCCCGCCCGCGGCGCTCGGCACGCTGCCCGGCCCGGCGGACGGCAATCCGCTGCCGGACCTGCGCACCCTGATCGTGGGGGCCGAGGCCTGCCCGGCCGACCTGGCCGACCGCTGGGCGGCGGGCCGCCGGCTGATCAACTCCTACGGCCCCACCGAGGCCACGGTGGTCGCCTCCTGGACCGGACCGCTGGCCGTCGGCGCCGGCACCCCGCCGATCGGCCGGCCGCTGCCCCGCACCCAGGTCCACCTGCTCGATGAGGCGATGCGGCCGGTGCCCGGCGGGGCCGCCGGCGAGCTGTACATCGGCGGCGAGGGAGTGGCCCGCGGCTACCTCGGCCGTCCGGGCCTGACCGCCGCGCGCTTCGTCGCCGATCCGTACGGGCCGGCCGGCAGCAGGCTCTACCGCACCGGCGACCTGGCGCGCCGGAACCCCGACGGTGAGCTGGAGTTCCTCGGGCGGACCGACCACCAGGTCAAGATCCGCGGCTTCCGCGTCGAACTCGGCGAGGTCGAGGCGGCGTTGGCGCGTCAGGACGGGGTCGGCGAGGCCGTCGTCGTGGTGCGCGAGGACGAGCCCGGACGGCAGCGGCTGGTCGGCTACGTCACGGCCGGCGACCCGGCCGGGCCCCCGCGGCCCGGGACGCTGCGGACGGCACTCGCCCGCACCCTGCCGGCCCATATGGTCCCGTCCGCCGTCGTCGTCCTCGACACCCTCCCGCTCACCGCGCACCACAAGGTCGACCGCCGCGCCCTGCCCGCGCCCGGCCCGCTCCACGGCACCGGCCACACCCCGCCCCGCACGTCCGCCGAGCGGACCGTCGCCGGCATCTGGTCCGACGTCCTGGGCGTCCGACCCGTCGGCGCCGACGACGACTTCTTCGCCCTCGGGGGCGACTCCGTGGTGGCCGTACGCGTGCTGTCCCGCATCCGGGACGAACGGGCCGTCCGGCTGACCGTCCGCGACCTGTTCACCGCCCGGACGGTGGCCGGGCTGGCCGCCCTCCTCGACGCGGCGGACACCCACGACCCGTCGGGACCGGTCACCGCGGCCCCGCGCACCGGCCAGCTGCCGCTCTCCCGCGCCCAGCAGCGCCTGTGGTTCCTCGACGACCTCACCCCCGGCGGCACCGAGTACCACACCGGCGTGGGATTACGGCTGCACGGCCCGCTGGACACCGGTGCGCTCGGCCGCACCCTGGACCGGCTCGCCGCCCGCCACGACGCGCTGCGCACCACCTTCACGACGGTCGACGGACGCGTGGTGCAGCGGGTCGACGGCCCCGCGTCCCTGCCGCTGCGCACCGCCGACCTGCGCACCCTGCCCGCCGCCCGGCGCCCCGAGGAGACCGAGCGCCTGCTCACCGAGGAACTGCAGCGCGCCTACGACCTGGAGCAGGGACCGCTGACCCGGGCCCTGCTGATCCGGCTGGACGAGGACGAGCACCTGCTGCTCCTGGCCCAGCACCACATCGTCACCGACGGCTGGTCGGTCGGCCTCCTGGTCCGCGAACTGGCCACGCTCTACGCCGCGGAGGCCGGGGGAACCCCCGATGGTCTGCCCCAACCGGCCCTGCAGTACCCGGACTTCGCGCTCTGGGAGCAGGGGCGGCCGGCCCCGGAGCGGCAGGCCGACGACCTCGCGTACTGGAAGCGGCAGCTGGCCGGCCTGCCACAGCTCGACCTGCCCGCCGACCGGCCCCGGCCGCCGGTGCGCACCACGGCGGGTGCCGCACACCGGCACGAGCTGCCCGCCGACCTCACCGACCGCCTGTCCCGGCTCGCCCGGGCCAAGGGCACCACCCTGTTCACCCTGTTCTCCGGCGCGGCCGCGGTGCTGTTCTCCCGCTACACCGGCCAGCGGGACATCGTCTTCGGCACCGTCACCAACGGCCGCGACCGCCGGGAACTGGAGGAGGTGGCCGGCTTCTTCGTCAACACCGTGGTGCTGCGCAGCGACGTCGACGGCAGCGCCACCGTCGACCGCTTCCTGGACACCATGCGGGCGACGCTGCTGGACGCCTTCGCCCATGACCAGGTGCCCTTCGACCGGGTCGTCGAGGAGCTCGCGCCGCCCCGCGACCCCAGCCGCACGCCGTTGGTGCAGGTCCTCGTCGTCCAGCAGACCGCCATGGTGCCTCCGGGGCGGGCCGGCGGCGTCCGGATCGACGAGCACCCACTGCCGCGCCCGGCCGCCCGCTTCGACCTGGTGCTGGAGTTCCTGCCGCGCGGCGACGGGTCGTTCGGGCTGACCGTCGAGTACAACACCGACCTGTTCGACGCCCCGACCGTGGCCCGGCTGGCCCGCCATCTGCACCTCCTGCTGGAGGGCATGGCCGACGGCCCGCACCGGACCGTCGCCGAACTGCCGCTGCTCACCGACGACGAGCGGCGCACCATGCTCGACGCCTGGAACACCCCGCAGGCGCCCGGCCGCGAGACGACGCTGCCGGCGCTCTTCGAGGAGCAGACCGCCCGTACCCCCGACCGCACCGCCGTGGTCTGCGGTGAGACCCGGCTCAGCTACGACGAGGTGAACCGGCGCGCCAACCGGCTGGCGCGGCTGCTGGCCGCGCGCGGAGCCGGCCCCGAGTCCCTGGTGGCGCTGGCCCTGCCGCGCTCGGCCGACCTGGTCACCGTCCTGTGGGCGGTGCTCAAGGCGGGCGCCGGCTACCTCCCGGTGGACCCCGGCTACCCGGCCGACCGCATCCGCTTCATGCTCGCCGACGCCCGCCCGGCCGTGGTCCTCACCACCCGCGGGACGGCCGGCTGCCTGCCCGAGGGCACCGAGGCACTCGTACTGGACGAGCCTGGCACCGCCGACGCGCTCGCCGCCTGCCCCGCGCACGACCTGACCGACGCCGAACGGGTCCGGCCGCTGGACCCCGGCCACCCCGCCTACGTCATCTACACCTCCGGCTCGACCGGCCGGCCCAAGGGCGTGCTGGTCACCCACCGCAGCGTGGCGGACCTGGCGGCCTGGGCGGGGGAGCGGTTCGGCCCGCAGCGGCTGGCGCACGTGGTGGCCTCCACCTCGCTCAACTTCGACGTATCGGTCTTCGAACTGCTCTGCCCGCTGCTCTCCGGCGGCAGCATCGACGTGGTGCCCGACCTGCCGGCCCTCGCCGACGGGCCGGCCGAGGGCGCTCCGCGGCAGGCCGGGCTGATCAGCGGCGTGCCCTCGGTGCTGTCCCGGATGCTCACCCGGGACGCCGCCGTGCGGGCCGGCACCGTGGTCCTGGCCGGCGAGGCGCTGCCCGCGCAGACCGTACGGGAGATCCGCCGGATCATGCCGGCCTGCGAGATCGCCAACATCTACGGCCCGACCGAGGCCACCGTGTACGCCACGGCGTGGTTCGCCGGCGACGGCACCCCCGAGCAGGCCCCGCCGATCGGCCGGCCGGTCGCCCGGACCCGCGCCTACGTCCTCGACGCCCGACTGCGGCCCCAACCACCGGGCGTGACAGGCGAGTTGTACCTCGGGGGCGGCGGGCTGGCCCGGGGTTACCTCCGGCGGCCCGGCCTCACCGCCGCCCGGTTCGTCGCCGACCCGTTCGCCGGGCCGGGCAGCCGGATGTACCGCACCGGCGACCTGGCGCGGTGGACCGCCGACGGCGAGCTGGAGTACCTGGGCCGGGCCGACCACCAGGTCAAGGTGCGGGGCTTCCGGATCGAGCTGGGCGAGGTCGAGGAGGCGCTGCTGGCCTGCGAGAACGTCGCCGAGGCCGCTGCCACCACCCGGGAGGGCGACGGCCACAAGCGGCTGATCGGCTATGTCGTCCCGGCGCCCGGAACCGAGGCCGACCCGGACGCGATCCGCCGCGCGCTCGGCCGTCGGCTGCCCGACTACATGGTGCCCGCCGCGGTCGTCGTCCTGCCGGCGATGCCGCTCAACCCCAACGGCAAGCTGGACCGCGACCGGCTGCCCGCCCCGGACTGGTCCGCCGAGGCCACGACCGACTACGTGGCGCCGCGCACCGCCACCGAGCGGGCGCTGGCCGCGGTCTGGGCCGAGGTGCTGCGGGTCGAACGGGTCGGCGTCGACGACAACTTCTTCACGCTGGGCGGCGACTCGATCCTCAGCATCCAGGTGGTCGCCCAGGCCCGGCAGGCCGGCCTGGCCGTGACCTCGCGCGACGTCTACCGGCACCAGACGGTCGGCGCGCTCGCCCAGTGCCTGGACGCCGCCGGCCGCCCCGCCGGGCCGGCCCGTGCCGACGAGGCCGCCACCGGCGACGCCCCGCTCACCCCGATCCAGCACTGGCTCTTCGAGAGCGACGCCGAGCGGGCCGGCCGCTTCGGGCAGACGCTGTCCGTCGAACTCCCCGTCGACCACGACCCGTTGGCGCTGGAGCAGGCCCTGCGGGACGTGGTCGCCCACCACGACGCGCTCCGCTCGCGCTTCGACCGCGACCACGAGGGCCGGTGGCGGCAGCAGATCGACGCCGAGCCGCCCCACCTCGTCCTGCACCGGCACACCGGGCCCGAGGACGACGCACCTCACCTGGGCCCGTTCGACCTCGCCCGGGGCCCGCTGCTGCGCGCCGTCCTGCACGACCGCGGGGACCACCGCCCCGCCGTCCTCCACCTCACCGTCCACCACCTGGTCGTCGACGGCGTCTCCTGGCGGCTGCTGCTGGCGGACCTGGACCAGGCCTACCGGGCCCGCAGCAAGGGCGGGCCCCCCGCGCTGCCGCCGAAGTCCACCCCGCTGCGCCACTGGGCGCGACGGCTGACCGAATACGCGCACTCCGGCGGCTTCGACGACGAGGCCGGCTACTGGACGGACCTGGCCGCCGGCTGTGACCCCGCGCTGCCGACCGACCTCGACGGTCCCAACACCTACGGCTCGGCCCGCTCGGTGACCGTCCGCCTCACCCCGAAGACCACCGCCGTCCTGCTGCACACCCTCCCCGCCGCCTACCGCACCCAGGTCAACGACGTGCTGCTGAGCGCGCTGGGCCGGACGCTGCGCGACTGGACCGGCCGCGACCGGACCCCGGTGGACCTGGAGGGCCACGGCCGCGAGGAGCTCTTCGAGGACGTCGACCTCAGCCGTACGGTCGGCTGGTTCACCACCCGCTACCCGGTCGCCCTGACCGTGGCGCCGGACGCGGACTGGGGCACCGTGCTCAAGTCCGTCAAGGAACAGCTGCGCGGGGTGCCCCGCCGCGGCCTCGGCCACGGCGTCCACCGCCATCTGCGCGGCACGGCCGGTCTGCCCGACGCACCGGCCGCCGGCCTCAGCTTCAACTACCTGGGCCAGTTCGGCCTGCCCGGCGGCGAGGGCGGCCTCTACCGCGGCCTGCACCGCGGACTGTCCCTGGACGCCGACCCGGCCGCGGCACGGCCGCACGCACTGGAAGTCGTCGGCCAACTCGACGGCGACGCCATGGAGTTCACCTGGTTCTACTCGGCGAACCTGCATCACGAGGAGACCGTCGCCCAGCTGGCCGGGCGGTTCGCCGGGGCGCTGGAGGAGATCGCCCGGCACGGCGCCCGGCCCGGGGCCGGCGGGCGCACCCCGTCCGACTTCCCGCTGGCCGACCTCGACCAGCCCACCGTGGACCGGCTGGTGGGACAGGGCGGGACCGTCGAGGACATCCACCCGCTCACCCCCACCCAGGCCGGCATGCTCTTCCACCGGCTGTCCCAGGACGACCAGAGCGTCTACCACCAGCAGCTCACCTTCGTGCTCGACGGCGTGCCCGACCCGCAGGCGCTGGCGGCGGCCTGGCAGCGGGTGACCGACCGGACCACGGTGCTGCGCGGCCACGTCGTCTGGCACGACGTGTCCGAGCCGCTGTTCGTCGTCGCACACCGCGCCGAGGTGCCGGTCACCCACCTGGACTGGCGCGGCCTCACGGACGGCGAACGGCAGCAGCGGCTGCGGGACCTCACGGACCGGGACCGGCGGCGCGGCATCGACCTGGACACCGCCCCGCTGCAACGCCTCACCCTGGCCCGGCTGTCCGCCACCGAAGTGCAGGTCGTGTGGTCCTTCCACCACCTGATACTCGACGGCTGGAGCCTGTTCCAGGTGCTGTCCGACGTCTTCCGCTGCCACGCGCTGCTGCGCGACCCGGCCGCCGGCGACGACGGCACCGCGACCGACACCGGCCTGCCGGCCCGCCGGCCGTTCCGCGACTACGTCGCCTGGCTGCGCGACCGCGACCGCTCCGAGGCCGAACGGCACTGGCAGGACCGCCTCGCCGGGCTCGCCGAACCCACCGCGCTGCCCTACGACCGCGAACCCACCGAGACCCACCGCGCGGAGTCCTCCGCGGCGGTACGGGTCACCCTGCCCGCCACCACCTCCCGCCGCCTGGACGACCTGGCCCGCAGCGCCGGCCTGACCGTCAACACCCTCGTCCAGGGCGCCTGGGCGCTGCTGCTGGCCCGCCGGACCGGCCGGCCGGACGTCGTCTTCGGCACCACCGTCTCCGGCCGGCCGCCCGAGCTGCCCGGCGTCGAGGCGATGAACGGCCTGTTCATCGCGACCGTACCGACCCGGCTGACGGTCCCCGCCGACGGCACCGTGCGGGACTGGCTGCGCCGGGTGCAGGAGATCCAGACCGACGACCGGCGCTTCGACCACGTACCGCTCGCCCGGCTCAAGGCCCTCACCGAACTCCCCGAGCAGACCGCGCTGTTCGACAGCATCGTGGTCTTCGAGAACTATCCCGTGGGCGACGACCTCGCCGCCGCGCACGGCCTGCGGCTGACCGGGCTCGACGGCATCGAGACCACCAACTACCCCCTCAGCCTCGTCGCCTACCCCGGCCCCGAAATGGCCCTGCGGCTCGGCTACGACCCGGAGCTGTTCGACGCCGCCACGGTCGAGCGGATGGCCGAGTACCTCACCGTGCTGCTGGCGGAGATGGCCGCCGACGCCGAGCGCCCGCCCGCTCGGCTGCCGGTCCTCGGCGCCGCCCGCCGCCGGCAGGTGCTGGAGGAGTGGAACGACACCGCCACCGCACTTCCCGAGGACACCGTCGCCGGGCTGTTCGCCGCCCAGGTCCGGCGCACCCCCGACGCCCCCGCCCTGGACACCGGCGACGAGATCCTGAGTTACCGCCAACTCGACGCCCGAGCACAGGAGTTGGCCCGGCGGCTGACCGCCCACGGGGTCCGCCCCGAGCGCCCCGTTGCCGTCCTCATGGACCGCTCGGCCGCTCTGGTCGTCGCCCAGCTGGCGCTCGCCCGGACCGGCGGCGTGTACGTCCCGCTGGACGGCCGCGCGCCCGAGCAGCGGCTGCGGCAGGTGCTGGCGGAGAGCACCGCGGACCTGGTCCTCACCGACGCCGCCTGGCAGGACACCGCCGCGGCGGTGGCACCCGGCGGGCGCACCCTGCTGGTGACCGGCGAGTCGGCCGACCCCGTCCCGGCCGGTGCGCCCGCACCCGCGGTGCACCCGGACCAGGTGCTCCAGCTGATGTTCACCTCCGGGTCCACCGGGCGGCCCAAGGGCGTCGCGGTGCGCCACCGGGACGTCGTGGCGCTCGCCGCGGACCGCGCTTTCGCCGGACACGACCGGGTCCTGCTGCACTCCCCGCAGGCCTTCGACGCCGCCACCTACGAGCTGTGGGTGCCGCTGCTGCGCGGCGGCCGGGTCGTCCTGGCACCGCCCGCGGACGTGGACGCCACCACGGTCCGCCGGGCGATCACCGAACAGGGCGTGACCTGCCTCTGGCTGACCGCCGGGCTGTTCCGGCTGCTGGCCCAGGAGGACCCCGGCTGCCTGCGCGGCGCGCGGGAGGTGTGGACCGGGGGAGAGGCCGTACCGGGCGGGGCCGTGCGCCGCGTCCTCACCGCCTGCCCCGACCTCACCGTGGTCGACGGCTACGGCCCCACCGAGACGACGACCTTCGCCACCCGGCGGGTCTTCCGGGCCGGCGACCCGCTGCCCGCCACCCTCCCCATCGGGCGCCCGCTGGACAACACCCGGGTCTACGTCCTCGACGGCGCCCTGCAGCCCCAGCCGCCGGGCATCCCGGGCGAGCTGTACATCGCCGGGGCCGGACTCGCCCGCGGCTACCACGGCCGGCCCGGCGCCACCGCGGAACGCTATCTCGCCGACCCCTTCGGCCCGCCCGGCAGCCGGATGTACCGCACCGGCGACCTGGTGCGCTGGAGCCCGGACGGCGAACTGCACTTCGTGGGACGGGCCGACGACCAGATCAAGATCCGCGGCTTCCGCGTCGAACCGGCCGAGATCGCCGACCGGCTCATCCGCCACGACGCCGTCGCCGAGGCCGTGGTGGCCGTCCCCGCGGACGGCGGCCGCAAACGGCTGGTCGCCTACCTCGTGCCTGCCGCGGGCGCGAGCGTGCCACCGGCGGACGAACTGCGCGCCTCGCTCGCCGCCGAACTGCCCGACTACATGGTCCCGGCCGCGTTCGTCACCCTGGACGCACTGCCGCTCACCGCCAACGGCAAGGTCGACCACCGCCGGCTGCCGGCCCCCGACCGGTCCGCGGCCGATGCCGGGGACCACGTGGCGCCCCGCACCGGGACCGAGCGGATCCTCGCCGGGATCTGGCGCACCCTGCTGGGCGTGGAACGGGTCGGTGTCCACGACAACTTCTTCACGCTGGGCGGCGACTCGATCCTCAGCATCCAGGTCGTCTCGCGCGCCCGGAAGGCGGGCCTGACCCTCACGCCCCGGGACGTGTTCCGGCACCCGACCGTCGCGGCCCTGGCGGCCGCCACCGGCTCCACCGCGCCCGTCACCGGCACCGGCCCGGTCGACGGGGACGTCGACTTCACCCCCATCCAGCACTGGTTCCTCGACGCCGACCCGCAACGCCCCGGGTACTTCAACCAGTCCGTCGTCATCGACCTGGCCGAGGACCCCGATCCCCAGGCGCTGGAGACGGCACTGCACGCGCTGTGGCGTCACCACGACGCGCTGCGGGCCCGCTTCGACCGGCGCCCGGACGGCACCTGGCACCAGTACTGCCCCGGCCCGGACGGGCCGGATCCGCAGCTGCTGCGGATCCACCACCTGACCGGGCACACCGCCGAGGAACGCACCGCCGAGGCCGACGCGGCCATGGCCGAAGCCGACGGCGGCTTCCGGCTCGCGGTCGGTCCGCTGCTCGCCGCCCGGCTCTTCGTCGGCGGACAACTCGGCGCGGCCCGGCTGTTCCTGACGGTACATCACCTCGTGGTCGACGGCGTCTCCTGGCGGGTCCTGCTGGAGGACCTGGAGACCGCATACCGCCAGGCACGCACCGGCGAGCCGGTCCGCCTGCCCGCCCGCACCACCTCCGTACAAGAATGGGCCCGGCGGCTGCGGGCCCACACCGAAGCCGGCGGATTCAGTGGCGAGAGTGCCCACTGGGACGCGGTGGCCGAGCACTGCGCGGCCCCGCTGCCGGTCGACGCCGACGGCGGCAACACCGTCGCCGACCTGCGCTCGGTCACCGTCCGCCTGGACCCGCGGGACACCGCCGACCTGCTGCACAAGGTGCCCGGCGCCTACCGCACACAGATCAACGACGTCCTGCTCACCGCACTCGGCCGGGTGCTGGCCGACTGGACCGGCCGCCGCACCGTGGCCCTCGGCCTGGAGGGTCACGGCCGCGAGGACCACCTCTTCGACGGCGTCGACCTGTCCCGCACGGTGGGCTGGTTCACCAGCCTGTTCCCGGTCGCCCTCGACGTGCCGGCCGGCGGCTGGGCCGAGGCGCTCAAGGCGGTCAAGGAGCAGCTGCGCGCCGTCCCCGGCCGGGGCCTCGGCCACGGCGCGCTGCGCCACCTCGCGCCGACCGCCGGGGGCGCCGCCGCGCCCCTGCCCCCGATCAGCTTCAACTACCTGGGCCGGTTCGACTGGTCCGCCGACGGCGGCGGGCTGATCCGCGGCGTACGCGGCGGACTCGGCGGCGCCGCCGCACCCGAGTCCGTACGGCCGCACCTGCTCGACGTCGTGGGCCGGGTCGAGGACGGCAGCCTGGAACTCACCTGGCACTACAGCCGCGAGGTGCACCGCGAGGAGACGGTCACCGCCCTGGCCGAGGGCATGCGCACCGCGCTGACCGAGATCGTCGCGCACTGCGCCGAACCGGGCGCCGGCGGCCGCACCCCCTCCGACTTCCCGCTGGCCCGCCTCGACCAGGCGGCCGTGGACCGGGTCGTGGCGGACGGCCGCGCCGTGGAGGACGTCTACCCGCTGACCCCGATGCAGGCCGGCATGCTCTTCCACGGCCTGATGGACCCGTCCTCCGACGCCTACTTCAACCAGGTCCAGCTGCTGCTGACCGGCGTCACCGACCCCGCGGCGCTGGCCACCGCCTGGCAGCACACCGCCGACGCCAACCCCATGCTCCGCACCCGGCTGGTGTGGCAGGAGACCCCCGAACCGCTGCAGATCGTCCAGAGCCGGGCCACCGTCCCCGTCACCCACCACGACTGGACCGGCCGGAGCGCCGAGCGGTGCGAGGAGGCCCTGACCGCCCTGCTCGCCGAGGACCGGGCGGCCGGCCTCGACCTCACCACCGCACCCCTGATGCGGCTGACACTCATCAGGCTCTCCGCCGACCAGGTCCGCCTCGTGTGGACCTTCCACCACATCCTGCTCGACGGCTGGAGCGCGGCCCAGGTCGTCGACGAGGTCTTCGAGCGGTACGCCGCACTCACCGGCGGGCGCCGCCCCGAGGTCCCCTCGCGGGCCCCGTTCGCCGGCTACCTGCGCTGGCTGGCCGAGCAGGACGACACCCACGCCGAGCAGTACTGGCGCCGCACCCTGGCCGGCTTCACCGCGCCCACCGAACTGCCCCGCGACCGCACGCCGTTGGAGGCCCACCGCAGCGCGTCCTCGGACACCGTGCACCTCACGCTGGACGCGGCGGACTCCGCACGGCTGCGGGAGACGGCGCAGCGGGCCGGCCTCACCATGAACACCGTGCTCCAGGGCGCCTGGGGCCTGCTGCTCGGCCGCTACGGCAACACCGACGACGTGGTCTTCGGCAGCACCGTCTCCGGCCGGCCCGCCGACCTGCCAGGCGTGGAGTCCATGGTCGGCGTGTTCATCAACACCCTGCCGACCCGGGTGCGGATCGACGCCGACCGCCCGCTGCTGGACTGGCTGCGCGAGGTGCAGAACGCCCAGTCGGAGTCCCGCCGGCACGACTTCGTCTCCCTGGCCCAACTGCAGAACTGGAGCGAACTCCCCGGCGGCGTCGGCCTGTTCGACAGCATCGTGGTCTTCGAGAACTACCCGTTCGACCGCGACGCCCTCGCCCGGCACGGCCTGCGGGTGGCCCAGCAACGCGAGCTGGAGCCGACCAGCTACCCGCTCAGCGTGGTCGTCGCCCCCGGCGAGCGCCTCACCATCGCCCTGGACTACGACCCGGCCGCCTTCGACGCCGCCACCGTCGAGCGGCTCGGCGGCTGCCTGCGCGTGCTGCTCACCGAGATGGCCGCCGACCCGGAGCGTCGGCTCGCGGACCTGCCGCTGCTCACCGCGGAGGAGAGCGCACGCCTCCTCGACCGGTCCGGCACCCCGGCCGCCACGCCGCCGCAGCGGGTACTGCCGGAGGTCTTCGCGGAACAGGCGGCCCGCACCCCCGACGCCCCGGCCGTACTGGCCGGCACCGAACGCCTCACCTACCGCGAACTCAACGCCCGGGCCAACCGGTTGGCCCGGCTGCTGATCGCCTCCGGCGCCGGCCCGGAACGGTTCGTCGCCCTCGCCCTGCCGCGCACCGCCGACCTGCCCGTGGCCCTGCTGGCCGTCCTCAAGAGCGGCGCCGGCTACCTGCCGGTCGACCCGGCGTACCCGGCCGAGCGGATCTCCTTCCTCTTCGACGACGTCCGCCCCGACATCCTCCTGACCACCTCCGAACTCGCCGCCCGCCTGCCCGACGGGCCCACCGTCCGCCTCGCCCTGGACGACCCGGCGCTGGCCGGCCGCCTGGCGGAGCAGCCCGCCACCGACCCCGCCGACGCCGAACGGGCCGGCACCCTGCTGCCCGCCCACCCCGCCTACGTCATCCACACCTCGGGCTCCACCGGCCGCCCCAAGGGCGTGGTCGTCACCCACGGCTCGGTGGTGGCGCTGGCCGACTGGGCGGCCACCGCGTTCGGCAGCCGGGGACTGTCCCACGTCGTCGCCTCGACCTCGCTCAACTTCGACGTCTCGGTCTTCGAGCTGCTCTGCCCGCTGCTCTGCGGCGGCTGCATCGACCTGGTACCGGACCTGCTGGCGCTGGCCGAACGCACCGAGCCCTGGACCGCGAGCCTGCTCAGCGCCGTGCCCTCGGCCCTCGGCCGGCTGCTCGCCGAGGACACCGTCCACGTCACCGCGGACACGGTGGTCCTCGCCGGCGAAGGGCTCGCCGCCCGCACCGTCCGCGACGTCCGCGCGGCCGTCCCCGGCTGCACGGTCGCCAACATCTACGGCCCCACCGAGGCCACCGTCTACGCCACCGCCTGGACCTGCGACCCCGCGGACCCGGACCGCACCCCGCCCATCGGCAGCCCCGTCGGCGGCGCCCGCGCCTACGTCCTCGACGCCCGGCTTCGACCGGTACCCGTCGGCGTACCCGGCGAGCTCTACCTCGCCGGCACCGGCGTGGCCCGCGGCTACTTCGCCCGGCCCGGCCTCACCGCCCGCCGGTTCCTCCCGGACCCGTACGGCCCCACGGGCGCCCGGATGTACCGCACCGGCGACCTCGTACGCCGGGACGCCGACGGCCAGTTGGTGTACCTCGGACGGACCGACGACCAGGTCAAGGTGCGCGGCTTCCGGATCGAACTCGGCGAGGTCGAGGCCGCGCTGACCCGCCACCCCGACGTGGCCGAGGCCGCCGCGCGGGTCGTCGAGACCGACGGCCACAAGCGCCTGATCGGCTACGCCGTCGGCCGGGGCGGGACCGGCCCCGACCCCGTCGCGGTCCGCGCCTTCCTCGCCGCGCGCCTGCCCGACCACCTCGTCCCCGCGGTCGTCGTCCCCCTGGACCGGCTGCCGCTGGGCACCACCGGCAAGCTCGACCGGCGCGCCCTGCCCGCCCCCGACTGGACCGCCCCCACCGGCGGCCACGTGGCCCCGCGCACCGACACCGAACGGACCCTGGCCGCCATCTGGGCCCAGGTGCTGGGCGTGGCGACGGTCGGCGTGGAGGACAACTACTTCACCCTCGGCGGCGACTCGATCCTCAGCATCCAGATCGTCTCCGCGGCCCGCCGTGCCGGCCTCGACCTGGCACCCCGGCACCTGTTCGTCCACCAGACAGTCGCCGCCCTGGCCGCCGCCGTCGGGCAACTGCCGGTCCCGGCGACCCCCACCGACCGGGGCCCGGTGGTGGGCGAGGTGCCGCTCACCCCCGTCCAGCACTGGCTGTTCGAGACCCTGCCCGGCACCGCGGCGCACTTCACCCAGTCGCTCTCCTACGAACTCGCCGCCGACACCGACGAGGCCGCGCTGCGCACCGCGCTGGCCGCGGTGCTGGAACACCACGACGCGCTGCGCTCCCGGTTCGAACCGGCCGCCGACGGCCGGTGGCGGCAGCACACCGAAGCCCCCGGCGCGGCGCCCGCACTGGAGGTCCGCGACCTGCCCGGCCGGGACCCCAAGGACCGGGCCGCGGCACTGCGCACCCTGTCCGGTGAGCTCTGCGCCGGCTTCGACCTGGCCCACGGGCCGCTGCTGAAGACCGTGCTGTGCCGTCCGTCCGACGACGAGGAGGCCCGCCCGGTGCTGTTGCTGGCCGCCCACCACCTGGTCGTGGACGCGGTGTCCTGGCGCATCCTGCTGGAGGACCTCGACACCGCCTACCGCGCGGTGCGCGCCGGGGACCGGGCCGGGCTCGGGCCCCGGACGACCTCCTTCCGCGACTGGGCGCAGCGGCTCCGGGACCACACCGCCGCCGGCGGCTTCGACGACGAACTCCCGTACTGGGCAAGGGCACACGCGCCCGCCGCCCTGCCCACCGACCGCACCGGCCGCAACACCGCCGCCTCCGAGGACAGCGTGACCGTCCGCCTGGAGGCCGAGGAGACCCGCCGGCTGCTCCAGGACGTCCCCGACGCCTACCGGACCCGGATCAACGACGTCCTGCTGTGCGCCCTGGGCCGCGTACTGGCCCGCTGGACCGGGCGCGACCGGGTGCTGGTCGGGCTGGAGGGCCACGGCCGTGAGGAGATCTTCGACGACGTCGACCTGTCCCGCACGGTCGGCTGGTTCACCACCATGTTCCCGGTCGCGCTGGACGTGCCGCCCGGGGCCGGACTCGCCACCGCCCTGAAGTCGGTGAAGGAGGGCCTGCGCGCGCTGCCCCGGCACGGCCTCGGCCACGGCGCCCTGCGCCACCTGCGCGGCCCCTCGGCCCCGGGCCTCCCGGAGGCCCCGCAGATCGGCTTCAACTACCTCGGCCAGCAGGACTGGCACGCCTCCGCCGGCGACGGCCTGCTGCACGCGCCGTACGGTCCGCTGGAGGGCGGCATGGACCCGGCGGCCGAACGGCCCCAGCTGATCGACGTGGTCGGCCGGGTCACCGACAAACGGCTGGAGTTCACCTGGTCGTACTCGACCGAGCGGCACCTGCGGTCCACCGTGGCCCGGCTGGCCGAGGAGATGGCCGCCGAGCTGCGGGACATCGTCCGGCACTGCGCCGAACCGGGCGCCGGCGGCCGCACGCCCTCCGACTTCCCGCTGGCCGGCCTCGACCAGGACACCGTCGACCGGCTGGCCGGCAACGGCCGGGACATCACCGACCTCTACCCGCTGACCCCCACCCAGACCGGCATGGTCTTCCACGGCCTCGACGCCCCCGAGGAGGGCCTCTACGTCGAACAGGCCACCTTCGTCGTGGACGGCGTGCGCGACCCGCGGCGGCTGGCCGCGGCCTGGCAGCACGTCGTCGACCGCACCCCCGTCCTGCGCACCGCGGTGCTGCTGCACGAGGCGCCCGCCCCGCTGCAGGCCGTACACCGCGCCGTCACCCTGCCGGTGACCGAGCTGGACTGGAGCGAGCTGCCACCGGTCGAGCGGGCGGCCGCGCTGGAACGGCTGCTCGCCGAGGACCGGGCCCGCGGTATGGCCCTGGACCGGGCGCCGCTGCTGCGGCTCACGCTGATCCGGCTCGCCCCGGCCGAGGTGCGGGTCGTGTGGACCTTCCACCACGTCCTGCTCGACGGCTGGAGCGTCTTCCAGGTGCTCGCCGACGTCTTCGCCTGCCACGCCGCGCTCACCGCCGGTACCGAGCCCCACCTGCCGGACCGCAGACCGTTCGCGGACCACGTCGCCTGGCTCGCCGCCCAGGACCCGGCCCCGGCCGAGGCGCACTGGCGCCGGGCGCTGGCCGGGCTCACCGCCCCCACCCCGCTGCCCTACGACCGGCGCCCGGCCCCCGGCGCCGCCACCCGCTCCGGCACCTGGCTGTCGCTCCACCTCGACGAGGAACACACCGCGGCCCTCCAGGACTTCGCCCGGCGCCACCACCTCACCCTCAACACCGTCGTCCAGGGCGCCTGGGGCCTGCTGCTCTCCCGCTGGAGCGGGGAACGGGACGTCTGCTTCGGCTCGACGGTCTCCGGCCGGCCCGCCGGCCTGCCCGGCGCCGACGCCATCCCGGGCCTGTTCATCACCACCCTGCCGGTCCGCCTCGACGTCACCGGCGACACGCCCCCGGAAAAGTGGCTGCGCGGCGTCCAGGCCGCCCAGGCCGACGCCCGCGGACATGAACACGTCGCGCTCTCGGACCTGCACGACTGGAGCGAACTGGCCGCCGGGACCCCGCTGTTCGACAGCCTGGTCGTCTTCGAGAACTACCCGATCACCACCACGGCCGCCACCGCGCATGGCCTGCGGATCCGCGATCTGCACGCACTGGAGGCCACCAACTACCCGCTGACCGTGGTGGTGTCGCCCGGTGACCGGCTGACCGTCGAACTCGGCTACGACCCGCGGTACTTCGACGAGACCACGGCCGGGTCCCTGGCCGGACAACTCGTGCACACCCTCGGCGCGCTCGCTGAGCCCGGCACGGCCTCCCTGGACGGGATCGACGTGCTGCCGCCGGAGGAGCGGGCCAGGCTGACCGAACGGCCCCACGGCGCGGCGGTACCGCCGGCCACCCTTGCCGCGCTGGTCGAGGCCGCGGTGGACCGGTGGCCGGACCGACCCGCCTTGGAAGAGCCCGAACTGCAGCTCAGCTACGCCGAGTTGGAGAGCCGTGCCAACCGGGTCGCACACCGCCTGATCGCCCGCGGAACCGGCCCCGGCGACCTCGTCGCGCTGGTGCTGCCCCGCTCGGCCGACATGGTCGTCGCCCAACTGGCCACCGCCAAGGCGGGCGCCGCCTACCTGCCCGTCGACCCCGGATACCCCGACGAGCGGATCGCCCTGATGCTGCGCGACGCGGCACCCGCCGTCACCCTGCGGGCCGCGGACGTCCAAGACCTGCTGGCGGCCGGCCCGGACGGCACCCCGTCCCACCGGCCCACCGACCAGGACCGGACCCGCCCGCTCGACCTCGACGACCCGGCCTACGTCATCTACACCTCCGGCTCCACCGGCACCCCCAAGGGCGTCGTCGTCACCCACCGCGGACTGGCCGGCTTCGCCGCCGCCGAGGCCGAGCACTACCAGGTCCGGCCCGGCGACCGGGTACTGGCCTTCGCCACGCCCAGCTTCGACGCCTCCGTGCTGGAGCTGTGCATGGCACTGCCGGCCGGCGCCTGCCTGGTGGTACCGCCGCCCGGCCCGCTGCTCGGCGCGCAACTCGCCGACGTCCTGCGGACCGCCCGCATCACCCACACCCTGCTGCCGCCCGCCGCGCTCGCCACCGTGCCACCGGACACCCCCGGCACCCTGCCGGACCTGCGCACCCTGATCGTCGGCGCGGACACCTGCGGCGCCGAACTGGCCGCCCGCTGGGCCCCGCACCACCGGATGATCAACTCCTACGGGCCCACCGAGGCCACCGTGGTCGCCACCTGGTCCGATCCGCTGCGGGACGACGGCGGTACGCCTCCGATCGGCCGGCCGCTGCCCGCCACCGGCGTGTACGTCCTCGACGCCCGGCTCCGGCCGGTCGCCGACGGCGTCCCCGGCGAACTGTGGATCAGCGGCCCCTCCCTGGCCCGCGGCTACCTGGGCCGCCCCGGCCTGACCGCCGCACGCTTCCTCGCCGACCCCTACGGCCCGCCGGGCACCCGGATGTACCGCACCGGCGACCTGGTGCGCCGCGACGCCCACGGCGACCTGCACCACCTCGGCCGCACCGACCACCAGATCAAACTGCGCGGCCACCGCATCGAGGCGGGCGAGGTCGAAGCCACGCTCGCCCGCCACCCGGCCGTCCGGGACGCCGTGGTGACCCTGCGGGAGGACGAGCCCGGACAGCCGCGACTGGTGGCCCATCTGCTCGCCGCAGCCGGGGCCGACACCCCCACCGGGCCGGAACTACGGGCGTTCGCCGCGCGTACGCTGCCCGCCCACATGGTCCCCGCGGCCTTCGCCGTCCTGGAGCGCTTCCCGCTCACCGAGAACGGCAAGACCGACCGCGCCGCCCTGCCCGCGCCCGAACCGGAACCCGAAGGGCCCACCGAGCACACCGCCCCGCGCACCCCCACCGAAGAGGTCCTCGCGGAGATCTGGGCCCAGACCCTGGAAACGGCCGTGGGCGTCGAGGACGACTTCTTCGCCCTCGGCGGCGACTCCCTGCGCAGCCTGCACATCGCCGCCCGCGCCAACGAGACCTTCGGCGTGGCCCTGACCCCCCGGGACGTCCTGGCCTCCCGCACCGTCGCCGCCCTCGCGGAGCTGGTGGAGGAGCACGTCCTGCGCGAACTCGAAGACGCCGCACGCGGCGACCACGACCCCGACGAACGGTGAGGACCGACGACATGACGTCTTCGAAGGAAGGCCGCGCCGCGGCCCTGCCGCAGGACCTCCAGGAAGCCCTGCGCCGTCGTCTCGCCGGCAAGGCCGGCGGCCCGGCCGCCGGCGCCCGGACCGCGATCCCCCGCGCGGACCGGTCCGGGCCGCTGCCGCTGTCCTTCGCCCAGCAGCGGCTGTGGTTCCTCGACCAGCTGCGGCCCGGCGACGCCCGCTACAACAGCGCGGTCGCGCTGCGGCTCACCGGCAACCTGGACCGGGCCGCGCTCTCCCGGGCGCTGGACGCCGTGGTCGAGCGCCACGAAGCACTGCGCACCACGTTCGACGACCAGGACGGCCGGCCCGTACAGACCGTGCGGGCCCCGGCCCCCGTGCCGCTGCCGCTGCGGGACCTCGCGGACGAGCCGGACCGCGCCTCCGGGGCCGGTCCGGAGGCGGCGCTCGACGCGCTGCTGCTCGCCGAGTACTCCCGCCCGTTCGACCTGCGCACCGGGCCACTCCTGCGGGCCCTGCTGATCCGCACCGGCACCGACCAGCACGTCCTGCTGCTCACCGCGCACCACATCGTCACCGACGGCTGGTCGATGGGCGTGCTGCTGGAGGAACTCCGCACGCTCCACGACGCCTTCGCCGTGGGGGAGACGCCCGCCCTGGCGCCGGTGGCGACGCAGTACCCCGACTTCGCCGTGTGGCAGCGCGGCCGGCTGTCCGGCGCCCTGCTCCAGGAGCAGCTGTCCTACTGGACCAAGCAACTGGACGGAGTCGTCCCGCTGGAGCTGCCGCTCGACCACCCCCGCGACGGGGCGGAACCGGCCGGCGGCGCGGTGCACACCTTCCACGTCCCGCCGCGGACCACGGCCCGCCTCAGGAAGCTGGCGGCCGACCAGCACACCACCCTCTTCGCCGCGCTGATCGCCGGCTGCCAGGCGCTGTTCGCCCGCTGGTCCGGGCAGGACGACATCACCCTCGGATCCCTCACCCCCGGGCGGGGCCGCACCGAACTGGAGCGCGCGGTCGGCTTCTTCGTCAACACGGTCGTACTGCGCTGCCCGGTCGACACCGCCCGCCCCTACCGCGACCTGCTGGACACCGCGGCCGCCACCGTCCTCGACGCCTTCGCACACGACGACACCCCCTTCGAACGGCTGGTGGAGGCGGTCGGCGCGACCCGGGAAGCCGGCCGCAACCCGCTCTTCGACGTGATGGTCCTGCTCCACCCCGCCCCGCCCGCCGCCGCCGGCCTGCGCGGACTGACCGCCGAGAACGTCACCGTGCCCCGCCGCTCGGCCACCTTCGACCTCAGCGTGGAATTCGTGCCCGACGGGGACGGCCTGACCGGGCTGCTGGAGTACCGCACCGACCTCTTCGACGCCCCGACCGTGACGCGGATGGCCGAGCAACTCCTCCTGCTGCTCGACGGGGTGGCCGCCGAACCCGACCGGCCGCTGGGCGAGCTGCCGCTGCTCGCCGAGGACGACCGGCGGCGGCTGACCACCGAGTGGAACGACACCGCCCTGCCCGTCGCCCCCGCCACCTACCCCGGCGTCTTCGAGGCGCAGGCCGCCCGCACCCCGCACCACACCGCACTGGTCGCCGGCGCCACCACCCTGGACTACGCCGAACTCAACGCCCGTGCCAACCGGCTCGCCCACCACCTCATCCGCCGGGGCGCCGGCCCCGAACGGCTCGTCGCGCTGCGGCTGCCGCGCACCGCCGACATGATCGTGGCCCTCCTCGCCGTCCTCAAGTCCGGTGCCGGCTACCTGCCCATCGACCCCGAACTGCCCGCCGAACGCGTGGAGTTCCTGCTCGCCGACGCCCGGCCGATGCTGGTGCTCGACGAGCCCGCGCTGCGCGCCGTGCCCGGCGACCTGCCGGCGACGAACCCCACCGACGCCGACCGCCGCGCCCCGCTGCACCCCGGCCACACCGCCTACGTCATCTACACCTCCGGCTCGACCGGCCGTCCCAAGGGCGTCGCCGTCGAGCACCGGTCCCTGACCAACCTGCTGGCCGCCCACCGGCACGGCTTCGTCGCCGAGGCCGGCGGCGGACCGCTGCGGGTCGCCCTGACCGCGTCGTTCTCCTTCGACACCTCGCTGGAGGGCGTCCTGCTGATGGCCGACGGCCATCCCCTGCACCTGATCGACGAGACCACCCGGCTCGACCCGGCCGCGCTGGTCGAGTACGTCGTCACCCACCGCCTCGACTTCCTCGACCTCACCCCCTCCTACCTGCGCCAACTGCTGCCCGCCGGACTGCTCGGCGACCCCCGCCACCGGCCCCGGGTGCTGATGCTCGGCGGCGAGGCCGTCGGCCCCGCGCTGTGGCGGGAGCTGGCCGCGCTGCCCGACACCGCCGCGTACAACTTCTACGGCCCCACCGAATGCACCGTCGACGCACTGGCCGGCCGCATCACCGGCACCGGACGACCCGTGGTGGGCCGGCCGCTCGCCAACGTGCGCGCCTACGTCCTCGACGACCGGCTGCAGCCGGTACCGCCCGGTGTCGGCGGCGAGTTGTACCTCGCGGGCGCCCAGGTCGCCCGCGGCTATCTGCACCGCCCCGGCCTGACCGCCGCCCGCTTCACCGCCGACCCGTACGGACCGCCCGGCAGCCGGATGTACCGCACCGGCGACCTCGCCCGCTGGACGGCCGACGGACGGCTCGACTACCTCGGCCGCGCCGACGACCAGGTCAAGATCCGCGGCCACCGCATCGAACCCGGCGAGATCGAGGCGGCTCTGCTGGCCCTGCCGGACGTCGCCGAAGCGGCCGTCCTCGCCGTCGACACCGGCCAGGGCCACGCCCGGCTGGCCGCCTACGTGGCGCCCTCGGCCATCGGACGGCCCACCCCGTCCGCCCTGCGCGACGCCCTCGCCCGTACCCTGCCCGGCCACCTGGTGCCCGCCGCCTTCGTCGTCCTCGACGCCCTGCCGCTCAACAGCAGCGGCAAACTGGACCGGCGCGCCCTGCCGGCGCCCGACCTCGACGCGGCCCCGCGCGAGCGGGAGTTCGTCGCGCCGCGCACCCCGGCCGAGCGCGAACTGGCCGCCATCTGGTCCGAGGTCCTCGGCCTCGCCCGGGTGGGCGTGACGGACAACTTCTTCGAGCTGGGCGGCGACTCGATCCTCAGCATCCAGGCGGTCTCCCGGGCCCGCGCCGCCGGCTGGCAGCTGACCTCCCGGGACGTCTTCCGGCACCAGACCGTCGCCGACCTCGCCGCCGCGGTCGCCATGCGCACCGCCCCGTCGACCGCGCCCCGGCCGCAGCAGCACGCCGGCCCGGCCCCGCTCACCCCCATCCAGGAATGGTTCTTCGCCACCCACGGGCCGCAGCGGCACTTCACCATGTCGATGCTGCTCGACCTGCCGCACGACCTCGACCAGGCCGCCCTGGAACAGGCCCTGCACGCCCTCGCCGCACACCACCCCGCGCTGCGCACCCGCTTCGTCCGCACCGGCGACACCTGGCGCCAGCACCCCGGAGCGCCCGTGGCCCCCGGCCTGCTGACCCGGCACGACCTGTCCGGCACCGGCGGCACCGCCCGGGACACCGCCCGCACCGAGGCGGCCGACGCCGCCCGCGCCGCCCTGGACCCGGCCGCCGGCACCCTGCTGCGCGCCGCCCTGTTCCTGCCCGGCCCGGACGAGCGTCCCCAGCTGTTCCTGACGGCCCATCACCTGGCCGTCGACAGCGTCTCCTGGCGCATCCTCCTCGCCGACCTGGAAACCGCGTACCGCCAGGCCGCCGCCGGACGGCCGGTCCAACTGGAGCCCGCCGGCACGCCGTTCACCACCTGGGCGGCCACCCTCGTCCACCATGTCCAAAACGGCGGCCTCGACGACGACCTCGCCTACTGGAGCGCGCAGACCGCCGTACCGCGCACCCCGCTGCCGGCCGACCGCACCGGCACCCCGGTCGCCGGGTCGGTCCGCACCGTGCGCGCCCGCCTCGACCGCGACACCACCGAGGCCCTGCTCCGCCGGGTCCCCGGCGTGTACCGCACCCAGGTCAACGACGTGCTGCTGAGCGCACTGGGCCGGGTCCTCGCCGACTGGGCGGGCACCGACCGGGTGACGGTGGCGCTGGAGGGGCACGGCCGCGAGGACCTCCACGCCGAGGGCGACCCGGCCGCCGCTGACGCCCCCGACCTGTCCCGGACCGTCGGCTGGTTCACCACCCAGTACCCGGTCACCCTCACCCCGGCCGGACCGGCGGGCGACCCGGACTGGGGCGGCACTCTCAAGGCGGTCAAGGAGCAGCTGCGGGCCGTCCCGCGCCGCGGCCTCGGCTACGAGGCGCTGGCCCGCCTCGGCTCACCCGACCCGGCCGCCCGCGCCCTGCGCGACCGGCCGCTGCCCGAGGTCTGCTTCACCTACCACGGCCAGTGGGAGACCCCGCAGGACGCCGACTTCGCGCCTGCCGGCCCGGCCCCCGGCCGCGACCTGGCCGCCGACGCACGGCTCGACCACCTGCTGGACGTCTCCGCCGTAGTGGCCGACGGGGTGCTGGAACTGACCTGGCACTACAGCGACCAGGTGCACCACGAGGACACGGTCCGCGATCTGGCCGACGGCACGGTCCGCGCACTGGCCGGGATCGTCGCCCACTGCGCCCGGCCCGAGGCCGGCGGGCGCACCCCCTCCGACTTCCCCCTCACCGGACTGGACCAGGCCGGCCTCGACCGCCTCATCGGCGACGGCCGCGGCATCGAAGACCTCTACCCCCTGACGCCCCTCCAGGAGGGCATGCTCTTCCACCGCCTCGTCGGAGGGGACGACGGGGCGGGCGCGGGCGGCGATGTCTACCTCGACCAGGCCGCCCTGCTCCTCGACGGGGTGACCGAACCGGAGACCTTCGCCCGGGCCTGGCAGCGGGTGGCCGACCGGACCCCCGTACTGCGCACCTCCGTCGTCTGGGAGGGCGTACCGGCCCCACTGCAGATCGTCCACCGCCGGGCCACCGTGCCGGTCGTCCACCTGGACTGGCGCGACCTCGACGAGGCCACCCGCACGGACCGGCTGGCCCGTCTCCGCGCCGACGACCTGGCGCAGGGCCTCGATCTCGGCACCGCACCGCTGATGCGGCTCACCCTCATCCGGCTGCCCGGAGGGCAGCTGCGGCTGCTGTGGACCTCGCACCATCTGATCCTGGACGGCTGGAGCCTGGCGCAGGTGCTGACCGAGGTCTGCGAGGAGTACGCCGCCCTCAGCACCGGCCGGGACGTCACCCCGCCGGTCCGCCGCCCCTTCGCCGACCACGTCCGCCGGCTCGCCACCCGCGACGGCCGCGCCGCCGAGGAGCACTGGCGCACCGTCCTCGCCGGCTTCGCCACCCCGACCCCGCTGCCCTGCGACCGCCCGCCGCGCGAGGCGCACCGCGCCCGCTCCGCCGACGTCCTGGCCGCCGGTCTGACCCCCGAACGGTCCCGTGCGCTGGAGGACGCCGCCCGGTGCAGCGGCCTGACCCTCAACACCGTGGTGCAGGGCGCCTGGGCCCTGCTGCTGGCGCGCTACAGCGGGGAGCCGGACGTGGTGTTCGGCACCACTGTCTCCGGCCGCCCCGACGAACTGCCCGGCGTCGAAGACATGGTGGGCATGTTCATCAACACCCTGCCCACCCGGGTACGGGTCGAAGGCCACCGCACGGCCGCCGACTGGCTGCGGGACCTCCAGGACGCCCAGTCCGAGTCCCGGCGCTTCGAGACCGTCTCGCTGGCCCAGCTGACCTCGCTCAGCGACGTACCGGCCGGCACCGCCCTCTTCGACAGCATGGTCGCCTTCGAGAACTACCCCTTCGACGAGGCCCGGACCTCCGGCGCCGGTGTGCGCATCCTGGACGTCTCCTCCCTGGACGCCACCAACTTCCCGCTGGCGCTCCGCGCCCACCACGGCGACCGCCTCGGCTTCGACCTCGCCTACGACCCCGCCCTCTTCGACGCGGACACCGTCCGCTCCCTCGCCGACCGGCTGTGCCTGCTGCTCGACGAGATCGCCGCCGATCCCGAACGGCCGCTGCGCGACCTGGCCTGGACGACAGCCGAGGAACGCCGGCGGATGCTGGTGGACTGGAACGGCTCCGCGCACGGCCGGCCCGAGCGGACCCTGGTCGACCTGTTCGAGGAGCAGGCGGCGCGCACCCCCGACGCCCCCGCCGTGACCTGCTCCGGCGACACCCTCAGCTACGCCCAGCTCAACGACCGGGCACAGCAGTTGGCGCACCGGCTGGCCGCGTCCGGAGCCGGCCCCGAGCGCTTCGTGGCGCTCGCCCTGCCCCGCTCGACGGACCTGCTGGTGGCGCTCGTGGCGGTGCTCAAGACCGGCGGGGCGTACGTACCCGTCGACCCGGATCTTCCCGGCGACCGCATCGCCCACCTGCTCACCGACGCCGCCCCAGCCCTGCTCGTCACCACCACCGCGGTCGCCGGACGACTCGGCGGCAACGCCGTGCCGCGACTCCTCCTCGACGACCCCGAGGTCCGCGCCGACCTGGCCCGGCGCCCCGCCACCGGCCTCGCGCCGGAGTACCGCCCGCTGCCGGAGAGCCCCGCCTACGTCATCTACACCTCGGGCTCCACCGGCCGGCCCAAGGGCGTGGTCGTCCCGCACGCCAACGTGGTGCGGCTGTTCTCCACCACCCGCGAGAGCTTCGGCTTCGACGCGCACGACGTGTGGACCCTGTTCCACTCCTACGCCTTCGACTTCTCCGTGTGGGAGATCTGGGGCGCCCTGCTGCACGGCGGCCGCCTCGTCGTGGTCCCGCACGACATCGCCCGGTCCCCGGCGGACCTCCTCCGCCTGCTGGCGGACGAGCGGGTCACCGTGCTCAACCAGACGCCCTCCGCGTTCTACCCGCTGATGCGTGCCGACGCCGAACACCCGGAACTCAGCGGCAGGTTGACGCTCCGGTACGTCATCTTCGGCGGCGAAGCCCTCGACCTCGGCCGGCTCACCGAGTGGTACGAGCGGCACCCGGACACCGCCCCGGCCCTGGTCAACATGTACGGCATCACCGAGACCACCGTGCACGTCACCCACGCACCGCTCGACCGCGCCACGGTGACCGGCGCCACCGGCAGTGCCATCGGCTCCGGCCTGCCCGACCTGCGGCTCCATGTGCTCGACGGCGCTCTCGCCCCCGTGCCGCCCGGCGCCGTCGGCGAACTGTACGTGGCCGGCGAGGGCCTGGCCCGCGGCTATCTGAACCGCCCCGGCCTGACCGCCGCCCGGTTCGTCGCCAACCCCTTCGGGCCGCCCGGCACCCGGATGTACCGCACCGGCGACCGCGTCCGGTGGCGGCGCGACGGCACGCTGGTGTACCTCGGCCGGGCCGACCAGCAGGTCAAGATCCGTGGCTTCCGCATCGAACCCGGCGAGATCGAGGCCGCGCTGAACGCCCACCCCGCGATCGGCGCATCCGTGGTCTCCGTGCGCGAGGACACCCCCGGCGTGCGGCGGCTGGTCGCCCATGTCGTCGGCGCCGGCCGGCAGGCCCCGCCGTCCGCCGCCGCACTCCGCGCCCACCTGGAACGGACCCTGCCCGCCCATATGGTCCCCGCGGCCTATGTGGCCCTGGACGCGCTGCCGCTGACCGTCAACGGCAAACTCGACCACCGGGCGCTGCCCGCCCCCGGCCCGGACGGTTTCGCCGCCGGCGAGCAGCGCACCGCCCCGCGCACCGCGGCGGAACGGCTGGTCGCCGGCGTCTGGGCCGAGGTCCTGGACACCGAGGAGATCGGCGTCGAGGACAGCTTCTTCGCGCTGGGTGGCGACTCGATCCTCGCCATCCGCGTCACCTCACGGCTGCGCGCCGCCTTCGGCGTGGACGTCTCACCGCGGCTGCTGTTCACCCGGCCGACGGTGGCCGCCCTGGCCGCCGCACTGCCCGACCCGGCCGCGGACCGCCGGCCACCGGCCGACCCGATCCCGCCGGCCGACCGCGACCGCGCCCTCCCGCTGTCGTTCGCCCAGCAACGCCTGTGGTTCCTCGACCACTTCGAGCCCGGCAGCACCGAATACCTGACCTTCTTCGTGCTGCGCCTGCGCGGCCGGCTCGACGAGGCCGCACTGCACACCGCCCTGGACGGCCTGGTGGCCCGGCACGAACCACTGCGCACCACCTTCGCCGAGCAGGACGGCCGCGCCCGCCAGCACGTCCACCCGCCCCGCCCGGTGGACCTGCCGACGCACGACCTGTCCGCCGTCCCGGCCGACGCGCGCCCGGGCGCCCTCGACGAGTTGCTCACCGACGAGGCCGCCACCCCCTTCGACCTGGGCCGCGGACCGCTGCTGCGCACCCGGCTGATCCGCCTCGCCGCGGACGAGCACGTACTGACCCTGGCCCTGCACCACATCGTCACCGACGGCTGGTCCACCGCCGTCCTCGGCCGGGACCTGGGCGAGCTGTACGCCGCCGCCCTGCAGGGCCGCCGCCCCGACCTGCCCCCGCTGCCCGTCCAGTACGCCGACTACGCCGCCTGGCAACGCGCCCGGTCCGCCGACGCCGAGCAGCAACTCACCTACTGGCGTGAGCAGTTGGCCGACCTCGCCCCGCTGGAGCTGCCCACCGACCGGCCCCGGCCCGCGGTGCGCAGCAAGAACGGCGCACTGCTGGAGTTCTCGCTGCCCGCCGCGCTGACCGAACGGCTGCGGGAGACCGGCCGGCGCGCCGACGCCACCCTCTACATGACCCTGCTCGCGGCCTGCCAGGTCCTCCTCGCCCGCTGGGCCGGCCAGGAGGACATCGCCGTCGGCACCGTGACCGCCGGCCGCGAACGCCCCGAACTGGAGCATCTGGTCGGCATGTTCGTGAACACCCTCGTGCTGCGCAGCCGGGTGCGCGCCGAGGAGCCGTTCGACGCGCTGCTCTCGCAGGTACGCGGCACCGTCCTGGACGCCTTCGGCCACCAGGACGTGCCGTTCGAGCGGGTCGTCGACGCGCTCCAGCCGGAACGGGACACCAGCCGCACCCCGCTGTTCCAGGTCATGGTCGCCCTGCACAACCTGGGCGGCCGGGCGCCGCACCTGCCCGGTCTGGACGTCGAGACGGTCCAGCCGCCGGTCCGGAGCGCCGCCTTCGATCTCGGCCTCGACTTCGTCGAGCAGGACGGCGGCGGCCTCACCGGCTTCGTCGAGTACCACACGGACCTGTTCGACCGGGACACCGTCGAGCGGCTGACCGGCCGGCTGCGCCTGCTGCTGGAAGCGGTCGCCGACGACCCCGGACGCCCGGTGGGCGAGCTGCCGCTGCTGTCCGACGCGGAGCGCCACCAGGTGCTGGAGGAGTGGCAGGGCGCCACTCTGCCGGTGCCCGCCGCCACGTTCCCGGAGCTGTTCGAGGCCCAGGTGGCCCGTACCCCGCACGCCACCGCACTGGTGGCGCGGGACGCCACCCTCGACTTCGCGGAGCTCAACACCCGCGCCAACCGGCTGGCCCACCACCTCATCTCGCTCGGGGTCGGCCCCGAGCGGGTGGTCGCCGTCCAACTCCCGCGCACCACCGAGATGTTCGTGGCGCTGCTGGCCGTCCTCAAGGCCGGCGGCACCCAGCTGTCCGTCGACCCGGAACTGCCCCCGGACCGGGTGGCCTACCTCCTCGCGGACGCCGCACCGAGGACCGTCCTCACCCCCGACGCGCTGCGCGACGCCCCGCTGGACCGGCAGCCCACCCACAACCCCACCGACGCCGACCGCATCGCACCGCTCCACCCCGCCCACACCGCCTACCTCACCTACACCTCCGGCTCCACCGGCCGCCCCAAGGGCGTCGCCGTCGAACACCGCCAGCTCGTCAACCTCTGCCACGACCACCGCGAAGGGCTGGTCGCCCCGCACACCACCGACGGCACCCCGCTGCGCGCCGCGCTGAGCGCCGCCTTCTCCTTCGACACCTCCTGGGAGGGCCCGCTGCTGCTGGCCCTCGGACAGCAGGTGCACCTGATCGACGAGGACGTACGGCTCGACCCGGCCGCGTTCGTCGCACAGATCACCGCCCAGCGCCTGGACTGCCTCAACGTGACGCCGTCCTTCCTCCACGAGCTGCTGGCCGCCGGACTGTTCACCACCGACGGCCACCGCCCCCGGATCGTCCTGATCGGCGGCGAAGCCGTCGGCACCGCCGCCTGGCAGCAGCTCCGCGCGCTGCCCGGCGTCACCGCGTACAACATCTACGGCCCCACCGAATGCACCGTCGACGCCGTCTACGGACGCTTCACCGACCACGCCGCGCACCCGGTCATCGGACGGCCCGGCCGCAACCTGCGCGCCTACGTCCTCGACGGCGCGCTGCGCCCCGTACCGGTCGGCGTGCCCGGTGAGCTCTACCTGGCCGGCGCGCAGGTCACCCGCGGCTACCGGGGCCGGCCGGGCCTGACCGCCGGGCGCTTCGTCGCCGACCCGTTCGGCCCGCCCGGCACCCGGATGTACCGCACCGGCGACCGTGCCCGCCGGCACCCCGACGGACTCCTGGAGTTCCTCGGACGCACCGACGACCAGGTCAAGATCCGCGGCTTCCGCATCGAGCCCGGCGAGGTCGAGGCGGCCCTCCTCGACCACCCCGAGGTCGGCGACGCCGTCGTCGCGGCCCGCACCCAGACCGGCCGCACGATGCTGGTGGCCTACGTCGTGCCGAGCGGCACCCGGCAGCCCGCCGCCGATGAACTCCGCGTCCACCTGCGACGTACGCTGCCCGACTACATGGTCCCCGCGGCCTTCGTCCCGCTCGCGCGGGTGCCCCGGACCAGCAGCGGCAAGACCGACCGGCGCGCCCTGCCCGCACCCCCGCTCCAGCCGGACACCGACACCCCGTACGTCGCCCCGCGCACCGACACCGAGACCCTGCTCGCCGGCATCTGGGCCGAGGTGCTCGGCACGCCCCGGATCGGCGTCGAGGACAACTTCTTCGCCCTCGGCGGCGACTCCATCCTCAGCATCCAGATCGTCTCCCGGGCCCGCCAGGCCGGCCTCGCCCTCACCTCCAAGGACGTCTTCCGCCACCAGACCGTCGCCGAACTCGCCCTGCGCACCGCATCGGTGGCCGCCCCGCCGGCCGACGCCGCCACCCCGGCCGGACCGGCGCCGCTCACGCCCATCCAGCACTGGTACCTCGACGGCCGCCGGCCCGGCGACCGGATGCACTTCACCATGACCCAGCGGCTGGCACTGGCCCCCGGCACCGACCCGGAGGCCCTGCGCCGCGCCGTCGACGCCCTGATCGCCCACCACCCGGCACTGCGCACCCGGTTCCGGCACACCGACGGCACCTGGCACCAGGAGGTGCTGCCCGCCGCCCCGGGGGACGTCTTCGCGCACCACGACCTGACCGGCCTCGACGACCGCGCGCAGGAGGACGCCGTCCAGCGCGCGGCCACCGACGCACAGACCTCCCTGGACCCCACCGAGGGCCGCGTGGTACGCGCCCTCCTCTTCGACCGCGGCCCCGTACACCCGCCCCAACTCCTGCTCACCGCACACCACTTGGTCATCGACGGGGTGTCCTGGCGCATCCTGCTGGCCGACCTGGAGGCCGCCCACCGCAACACCGCCGCCGGCCACCCGGCCGGCCTGCCCCCGGCGAGCACCGGCTACGCACAGTGGGCCGACCGCCTGCAACGGCACACCCGCGCCGGCGCCTTCGCGGACGACCTGCCGTACTGGACCCGGGTCTGCGGCACGCCCGCCGCCCTCCCCGTCGACCGGCCCGGCGCCCGCCCGCAGGGCGCCGCCGCCACCGTGACCGTCCGCCTGGACCGGGACGCGACCGACGCCCTGCTGCGCCAGGTACCGGACGTCTACCGCACCCAGGTCAACGACGTGCTGCTCAGCGCCCTCGGCCGCACCCTGAGCCGCTGGAGCCGCCGGGACACCGTCCTCCTCGGCATCGAGGGACACGGCCGCGAGGACCTCTTCGACGACCTGGACCTGTCCCGCACCGTCGGCTGGTTCACCGCGGAATTCCCGCTCGCGCTGACCGTCGACCCGGACGCCGACTGGCGCGACACCCTCCGGTCCGTCAAGGAACAACTGCGCGCCGTCCCGCGGCGCGGACTGAGCTACGGCGCGCTGCGCCACCTCGCCCCGGACGCCCCGCTGCCCGACGCGCCCCGGCCGCGCATCGGCTTCAACTACCACGGCCGGTGGGACGTCGCCGCCACGGACCGGCCGGCGGACGACGGCCTCTACCGCGCCGCCCTGCCGCCCGCCGGCCAGGACACCGACCCCGCCGAGGAACGCAGCTGTCTGCTGGACGTGACCGGCGTGGTCCAGGACGGCCGGCTCGAACTGGGCTGGACCTACCCGCCCGCCGTCTACGACGAGTCCACCGTGCGCCGCCTCGCCGAGGACACCCTCACGGCGCTGCACGAGATCGTCGCGCACTGCGCCCGCCCGGACACCGGCGGCCGCACCCCCTCCGACTTCCCGCTCGCCGGACTCGACCAGCACCAGGTGGACCTGCTCGCCGGCGACGGCCGCGACGTGGCGGACATCCATCCGCTGACCCCGCTCCAGGCCGGCATGCTCTTCCACCAGCTGGTCGACGACGCCGGCGCCTACTTCGACCAGATGGCGGTCCGGATCGCCGGCATCGCCGACCCGCACGCCTTCGCCGCCGCCTGGCAGCGGGTCGCCGACCACACCCCGGCCCTGCGCAGCAGCGTCCACTGGCACGGCCTGCCGCACCCCGTCCAGGTCGTCCACCGGCACGCCGTCCTGCCCGTCACCCACCACGACTGGCGGGCACTGACGCCCGGCGAACGCGACCGGGCGCTGGAGAGGCTGCTCGCCGAGGAACGCGCCACCGGCGTGGACCTCACCCGCGCCCCGCTCAGCCGGATCGCGGTGGCCGCGCTCCCCGACGACGAGATCGTCCTGGTGTGGTCCTCGCACCACCTGATGCTCGACGGGTGGAGCACCGGCCAGATCTTCACCGACGTGTGTGCGCAGTACGCCGCCGCGGCCCGCGGCGCCACCGTCCGCCCGCCGGCCCGCCGCCCGTTCCGGGACTTCCTCCAGTGGCTGGCGGACCAGGACGAGGAGCAGGCCGAGCGGCACTGGGCCGACGCGCTGGCCGGATGCACCGCCCGCACCCCGCTGCCGTACGACCGGCGGCCCACCGAGGCGCACCGCGCCCGGGCGACCGACAGCGTCGCCGTCGAACTGACCCCCGAGGTCTCCGACCGGCTGCGCACCATGGCCAAACGCCACGGCCTCACCGTCAACACCGTCGTCCAGGGCGCCTGGGCGCTGCTGCTGGCCCGCTCCGGCGGCCGCCGCGACGTCGTGTTCGGCACCACCGTCTCCGGCCGTCCGGCCGAGCTCGCCGGTGTGGCCTCCATGGTCGGCATGTTCATCAACACCGTCCCGACCCGGGCCCGGATCGACGGCGCCCGGACCGTACCGGACTGGCTGCGCGACCTCCAGGAGCAGCAGAGCGACTCCCGCCGCTACGACTTCGTCTCACTCGCCCGCATCCAGGCACTGAGCGAACTCCCCGCGGGGGAGCCGCTGTTCGACAGCATGGTGGTCTTCGAGAACTACCCCTTCGACGAGACCGCCGCGGCCGGCGCCGGCATCCGCATCACCGACGTGCGCGCCGACGACGCCCCCACCTTCCCGCTGTGCCTGCGCGCCTACCTCGCCGACCGCCTCGGCTTCGGCCTCGCCTACGACCCGGCGCTGTTCGACCGCACCACCGTGGAGCACACCGCGGACCGGCTGCGGGCCCTGCTCACCGCCCTCGCCGACGGCACCGCCCGTACCCTGGACGACCTCGACCCGCTCACCGACGCCGACCGCACCCTGCTGCACCGGTGGAACACCCCGGCACGCCGAACGCCGCCCGGTTCACCGGTGTCCCGCTTCGCCGAGCAGGTGCGCCGCACCCCGGACGCCCTCGCCGTCACCGACCCCGAACAGGAGGTGACATACCGTCAGCTCAACGACTGGGCAGACAAGCTGGCCCACCGCCTGCTTGCCGCGGGGCTGCCCGCCGAGGGCCGGGTGGCGCTGCTCATGGAGCGTTCGGTGGCGCTCGTCGTGGCCCAGCTCGCGGTCCTCAAGGCCGGCGGCGCCTACGTCCCGGTGGACGTCCGCGCCCCCGAGGAGCGCCGCCGCACCCTGCTCCAGCAGGCGGGGGTCACGGTGCGGCTGACCGACCGGGACGTGACCGACGCCCGCACCGACGGTCCGGCCGGCCCACCGCCGGCACCGGCCACCGACCCCGACCGCCTCGCGTACGTGATGTTCACCTCCGGATCGACCGGCGAGCCCAAGGCCGTCGGCGTGCGCCACCGCGACGTGGCCGCGCTCGCCACCGACAGCCGCTTCCGGGGCCCCGGCTGCCAACGGGTTCTGCTGCACTCTCCGGTGGCGTTCGACGCCGCCACCTTCGAGGTCTGGGCGCCGCTGCTGAACGGCGGCCGCATCGTCGTCGCCCCGCCGGGCGCGGTCGACGCGGCCCTGCTGCGGCGGCTGGCCGGTGGGGGAGAGGTGACCGCGCTGTGGCTGACGGCCGGGCTGTTCCGGCTGCTGGCGCAGGACGCGCCGGACTGCTTCGCAGGGCTGCGCCAGGTGTGGACCGGCGGCGACGTGGTCCCGGCCACGGCCGTCCGCCGGGTCCTGGACGCCTGCCCCGGCCTGACCGTCGTGGACGGCTACGGCCCGACCGAGACCACCACCTTCGCCACCACCCACGCCATGACCGACACGGCCGCGGTGCCCGACCCGGTGCCCATCGGACGCCCCCTCGACGACATGCGGGTGCACGTCCTCGACACCCGGCTGCGGCCCGTACCGCCCGGCACGGCCGGCGAGCTCTACCTGGCCGGCGAGGGCGTCGCCCGCGGCTATCTCGGCCGGCCCGGTGCGACCGCCGAACGCTTCCTCGCCGACCCGTCCGGCCCGCCCGGCACCCGCATGTACCGCACCGGCGACCTCGCCCGCCGGCACCCCGACGGCACCGTCGAGTTCCTCGGCCGCGCCGACGACCAGGTCAAGATCCGCGGCTTCCGGGTCGAACCCGGCGAGGTCGAGGGCGCCCTCGCCGCCCATCCGGCCGTCGCGGACGTGGCCGTGGTGGCCCGCGAAGGACGGTCCGGCGCCAAACAGCTCGTCGCCTACGTCGTCGGACACGACGGACTCGACCCCGACGCGCTGCACGCCCACGCCCGCCGCACCCTGCCCGACTACCTCGTGCCCACCGCCGTCGTCCCGCTGGACGCGCTGCCGCTGAGCGCCAACGGCAAGGTCGACCGGGCCGCCCTGCCGGCACCCGACGCCGCCACCGGCCGAGCCGAAGCCGTCGCACCACGCACCGACGCCGAACGCCGCACCGCCGCCATCTGGGCCGACGTCCTCGGCGTGCCCGAGGTCGGCGTGACGGACGACTTCTTCGCCCTCGGCGGCGACTCCATCCTCAGCATCCGGCTCACCTCACGGCTGGCGGAGGCGTTCGGCACCGGGCTGACCCCGCGGGCGGTGTTCACCCACCCGACACCGGCCGCCCTCGCCGCCCTGCTCACCGCGCCCGAACAGCCCGCCGACCGGCCGGGCACCGCCCTGGTCCCGGTCGGCCGCGACACCCCGCTGCCGCAGTCCTTCGCCCAGCAACGCCTGTGGTTCCTGGACTCGTTCGCGCCGGAGAGCACCGAGTACCTCACCCCGCTCGCCCTGCGGCTGCGCGGCCGGCTGGACACCACCGCGCTCACCGCCGCCCTGACCGCACTGGTGGCCCGGCACGAGTCGCTGCGCACCACCTTCGACTCCGTCGACGGCCAGGGCGTCCAGATCGTCCACCCGCCGCAGGACGTCCCGCTGCCGCTGCACGACCTGACGGAACTGCCGCCCGCCGACCGCCCGGCGCGGCTGGCGCAGCTGCTCGCCGACGAGCGCACCCGCCCCTTCGACCTGCGCCGCGGGCCCCTGCTGCGGGCCGGGCTGATCCGGCTCGCGGACGACCACCACGTGCTGACCCTGACCCTGCACCACATCGTCACCGACGGCTGGTCGACCGGGATCCTCACCGGCGACCTGGCCCACCTCTACCGCGCCGCGCTGACCGGCACCCCGGCCACCCTGCCGCCGCTGCCCGTGCAGTACGCCGACGTCGCCCAGTGGCAGCGCACCGCGCTCACCGGCCCGGCCGCCGAGGACCAACTGCGCTGGTGGAAGGACCGGCTGACCGGCATCGAACCGCTCCAACTGCCCACCGACCGGCCCCGGCCGCCGGTCCGCACCCGGCACGGCGCCACGACCGGGCTCGTCCTGCCGCCGGAAACCGCCCGCCGGCTCACCGAGTTCGGCCGGACCCGGCAGACCACCCTGTTCATGACCCTGGTCGCCGCGGTCCAGACGCTCCTCGCCCGGCTCTCCGGACAGCGGGACATCGCCGTCGGCACGGTCACCTCGGGCCGCGAACGCCCGGAGACCCAGCGGCTGATCGGCTTCTTCGTCAACACCCTGGTACTGCGCTCCACCGTCGAACCGGAGCGGTCCTTCCCGGACTTCCTCGCCGACGTCCGCGACACCGTGCTGGACGCCTTCGCCCACCAGGACGTGCCGTTCGAGCGGGTGGTGGACGAGGTCCAGCCGGACCGCGACACCAGCCGCACCCCGCTCTTCCAGGCCATGGTGGTGCTGCAGAACGCCCCCGGCGCGCCGATGGACCTGCCCGGCCTCCAGGTCAGCGACATCGAGCCCGAGCGTGAAGAGGCGCCCTTCGACCTCACCCTGGAGTTCGCCGAGGCGGACTCCGGCGCCCTGCACGGGCTGCTCACCTACCACACCGACCTGTTCGACGCGGACACCGCCCGCCGGATCGCCGACCAGCTCACCACCCTGCTCACCGCCCTCGCCGACGACCCCGAACGCCCCCTCGGCGCGCTCCCGCTGGCGCCCGCCGAGGAACTGCGGCGCCTGCTCACCGACCGGCACGGCGACGCCCCCCAGGTCCCGCCGGCCACCCTGCCCGAGCTGTTCGCACGGCAGGTCATTCAGCACCCCGACGCCCCCGCCGTCGCCGACGGCGACCGCGTGCTGACCTACGCCGAGCTGGACACCGCCGCCAACCGCCTGGCCCACCGGCTGATCTCCCGCGGGGTCGGCCCCGAGCGCCTGGTCGCACTGGCGCTGCCGCGCGGCGCCGACATGGTCGTGGCGCAACTGGCGGTGGCGAAGGCCGGCGGCGCGTTCCTGCCCGTCGACCCCGCCTACCCGGCCGAACGACGGGAGTTCATGGTCCGCGACTCCGCGGCGGCCCTGGTCCTCGACGACCCGGCGGACGTGTGGTGCCCCGACGGCCCCGCGACCTCCCCCACCGACGCGGACCGCCTCGCCCCCCTCACCACCGGCCACCCCGCCTACGTCATCTACACCTCCGGCTCCACCGGCACCCCCAAGGCCGTGGTCGTCCCGCACACCGGCCTCGCCGGCTTCGCCGCGGCCGCCGCCGACCGCTACGACGTACACCCCGGCGACCGGGTCCTCCAGTTCGCCTCGCCCAGCTTCGACGCCTCCGTCCTGGAGCTGTGCATCTCCCTGCTCGCCGGCGCCACCCTGATCGCGGGGGAGGAGGGACCGCTGGTCGGCGACCGGCTCGCCCAGGTGCTCGCCGACCGGCGGATCACCCACACCCTGATCCCGCCCGCCGCACTCGCCACCGTCCCGCCCGGAACCGCCCGCACCCTCCCGGACCTGCGCACCCTCATCGTCGGCGCCGAGGCCTGCCCGGCCGACCTCGTCGACCACTGGGCCCCGGGCCGCCGCATGATCAACTCCTACGGCCCGACCGAAGCCACCGTGGTGGCCACCTGGACCGGACCACTCACCCCCGGAGCGGGCGCCCCGCCCATCGGCCACCCCGTCGCCGGCACCCGCGCCTACGTCCTGGACGGCGCCCTGCGCCCCGTACCGGTCGGCGTCACCGGCGAGCTGTACGTGGCCGGAGCCGGACTCGCCCGCGGCTACCTGGCCCGCCCCGGACTGACCGCCACCCGCTTCGCGGCCGACCCGTACGGCCCGCCCGGCAGCCGGATGTACCGCACCGGAGACCTGGTGCGGTGGGGCGCCGACGGCCAACTGCGCTACGCCGGACGCGCCGACGACCAGGTCAAGGTCCGCGGCTACCGCATCGAACCCGGCGAGATCGAGAGCGCACTGCGGCGCGCCCCGCAGGTCCGGGACGCCGCCGTCGTGGTCCGCACCACCGGCACCTCAGGCGCCGAGTCAGGCGCCGGGCCCGCCGCCCCCGGCCGGCTGGTCGCCTACGTCGTCCCCGCCGACGGGCCACCGGAGGCCCTGGATGTGCAGGAACTGCGCACCGACCTCGCCCACACCCTCCCGTCCCACATGGTGCCGTCGGTGTTCGTCCCACTGACAGAGCTGCCCCTCACCCCCAACGGCAAGACCGACCGCCGGGCCCTGCCCGCACCCGCCCCGTCCACCGCCCCCAGCGCCCACCACGTCGCCCCGCGCACGGACACCGAACGCCGCATCGCCCAGATCTGGGCCGAGGTCCTCGGCCTCGACACCGTGGGCGCCGACGACAACTTCTTCGCCCTCGGTGGCGACTCCATCCTCAGCATGCAGGTCGTCTCACGACTGCGCCGCACCGGACTGCACCTCGCCACCAAGGACCTGTTCACCCATCAAACGGTCGCCGAACTGGCCACCGTGGTGACCACCGGACCCCACCGGACCGACGACGGCCCGGTCACCGGCGACCTGCCCCTCACCCCCATCCAGCACTGGTTCCTGACCACCCCCCGCGCCAACCACCACCACTTCAACCAGTCCGCACTGCTCGAACTCGCCGGCGCACCCGACCCCACCGCACTGGAAGCGGCACTCACCGCCCTCCTCACCCACCACGACGCCCTCCGGCTGCGCTTCACCGAACAGGACGGCCGCTGGCACCAGCACAACCCGCCCCCGCCCGCCACCCCGGACCGCGTCCTCTCCCACCGTGACCTGACCGGCCTCACCCCCGACCAGACCGACACCGCCCTCCGCACGACCGCCGACACCCTGCACACCGGCTTCGACATCGGCCGGGGCCCGCTGCTCCGCGCCGCGCTCTTCACCGGCGGCCAGGACCGGCCCAGCTACCTGCTCCTGGTGGCCCACCACCTCGTCATCGACGCGGTGGCCTGGCGGATCCTCCTGGACGACCTGGACACCGCCTACCACCAGGCCGCCCAGGGCCACCCGGTCACGCTCGGCGCCCGCACCACCTCCTTCCGCGACTGGGCACGCGGCCTCGCCGCACACGTCGCCGCGGGCGCCTTGGACCACGAACTCCCGTACTGGGAAGAGGCGTTGGCCTCCGCCCCGCTCCCCGTGGACCACACCCCGGAGCCCGCGACCGCCGCCGAAACCAGGACCCTGACCATCGGCCTGGACGAACCCGACACCACCGCACTCCTCCGGGCCGCCCCCACCGCCTACCGCACCCGCATCAACGACGTCCTGCTCGCCGCCCTCGCCCTCGCGCTGGCCCGCTGGACCGACCGCGACCGGGTCTCCGTGGACCTTGAAGGGCACGGTCGCGAGGACGTCCTGGACGGTGTCGACCTCTCCCGGACCGTCGGCTGGTTCACCACCGTCCACCCGGTCGGCCTGCACATCCCCGACCGCACCGACCTCGGCCCCACCCGGGACTGGCGCGCCCTGGTCAAGTCCGTCCGACGGCAACTCCGCACCGTCCCCGGCAACGGCCTCGGCTTCGGCGCCCTGCGCACCTACGGCAGCCCGGACATCCGCCAACGCCTGGAGCGCACCGGCCACGGCCAACTCGTCTTCAACTACCTTGGCCAATGGGACTCCCGCCGCACGGGCACCGGCACCGACACCGACGGCGGCCTGATCCGCACCGAACACGGCAGCTTCGGCCAGGACCACGACCCGCGCGACCCCGGCTCCCACCTCCTGGAGGCGGTCGGTGCCGTCCAGAACGGCCGCCTCACCTTCACCTGGCACTACCGCCCCGACACCCACGAGGAGACCACCGTCCGCGCCGTCGCCGAGGACTTCACCGAGGCCCTCCACCAGATAGCCAGGCACGCCGCCCGTAACAGCCCCTGAACCACCCACCCGACCCACCACACACTCACTCAACCCCAACCACCCAACCCACCCTCACTCAAGGAGAATCGACATGGACGAGAACGCCCGCTACCAGGTCCTGCGCAACGACGAGGACCAGTACTCGCTCTGGCTCGCCGACCTGGAGATCCCCGCCGGCTGGCACGCCGTCGGCAAGGAGGGCACCCAGGACGAGTGCTCCGCCTACGTCGACGAGGTCTGGACCGACATGCGCCCCCGCAGCCTCCGCGAGCGCATGGAGAGCGCCGACGCCTGACGCTCGTCACCGGCACCGTGGGGGGGGGGGCCCCCCCCCCCCCCCCCCCCCCCCCCCCCCCCCCCCCCCCCCCCCCCCCCCCCCCCCCCCGCCGCAGCCGCGCCCCCCGCCCCCCCCCCCCCCC
>NZ_JBIDAJ010000005.1:0-85331 GCF_043202395.1 Streptomyces sp. NPDC048197 | reverse complement strand
TGTTTACGCTCGATCGGCCGGCCGCTGTTGCGTGGTTTGTTTGGGGGGGTCTCCTGGACGTGGGACTTCCGCCCCGGGGGGGGGGCGGCGCCCCCCCCCCCCCCCCCACGCCGACCGAGCAACCCGTCCCCCCACACCCGCAACCCCCGGACATCGCTATGAGGCCCTTCGCCCGCGGCCCTCCCACCGAGACAAGGACGTCTGCCATGACCCCGACCCTGCGCACCGCCCGGCTGCTCTTCCGCCCCTACCGGCCCGAGGACGAGGACGACTTCGTCGAGCTCCTCAGCGACGAAGTGGTCTGTCGCTGGATGGGCCAGGAGAGATGTTCCGAAGCGGAGATCCGCACCATCTACCGCTCGATCCTCACCGACGTCTACGGCAAGAACCTCTTCGACGTGTGGGGGGTCTGGTCCGACGGCGACTACGTCGGCCACGCCGAGATCAAGAAGACCGGCAACGTCGACGGCCACGAGGCCATCGTCGCCCTGGTCAGAAAACACTGGGGCCAGGGCCTGGGCCGCGAACTCGTCCAGGGCCTGCTGAGCTACGCCGCGGACACCCTCGGCCTCAAAGAGGTCTACGGCATGGTCGGCGCCGAGAACACCGCCAGCCTCGCCCTCTCCGAACGACTCGGCTTCCGCCACGTACGCGACGTCGTCTCCGACACCGGAGGGGTCACCAAGATGCTGGTGGTGTCCACGGCCCAGGACACTCCGGAGCCCTCCCCGAGCGTCCACCTGACCCGTTGAGCCCCACGTAGGGCAGGTCGCCGGAGGCCGCACCCCTCGCCGGGGTGCGGCCTCCGGCTCAGCTGCCTACGCTGCCCAGCCGCCGTACGGCACGGTGATGAGCTCCATCGCATGACCCGCCGGGTCCAGGAAATACACGCCCCGACCACCGTCGTTGTGGTTGATCGAGCCGGGCTGTTGCTGGTGCGGATCGGCCCAGTGCTCGATGCCGAGCTGCTTGATCTGCGCGTACGCCCGGTCGAACTCCTCCTCGGAGATCAGGAAGGCGTAGTGCTGCGGGGTGATTTTGTCCGCGGGGATCGTGGCGAAGTCCAGCGTGACGCCATTGCCCAGACCGACGGCGATGAACGGGCCCCATTCCGCGGTGATGTCAAGGCCCAGCAGTTCCGCGAAGAAGGCGGCGGACTCCCGGTTGTCCCGGGCGTGGATGATCGTGTGGTTCAACTCGACTGACAAGGAATGCCTCCGAAGGCATCTCCCGACACCTCCATGCCTCACCCAGCCGGTGACCGGCACGCGATGTCGCCGCAGAGCGTAACCGACCTCCTTGTGGTCTGCAGCCAATTTCCCCGGAGCTCCGGTTCCCAGGCATCTCGGCGTGCGGATCCGCCCGTCCGGGCAAACGCTGGAGGGAGAGAGCCGCCCGCGGCGTGCCCGCTCAGTGCCCGCCGCCCGTGGCGCCGCGCCCCAGTGAGGAGGACCCATGGACGCGTCCCGGCCCGGATACACCGCAGAGCTGCTGAGGCATTTCGCCGATCTCCGTGACGGTACGCACCAGCGCGCGGCCTCCCGTGAGGACAAGGAGCGTCTCTTCGCCCGGACGGTCGAGCTCCTCGACCCGTACGCCCGGCAGGCACTCGGCGAGATCAACGAGGACCTGCTCCTGGGCACCGGGGAGATCCTGGCCACCGGGATGCGGTCGGACGACGCGGGCGCCGACGCGGTCTGGTCCCTCACCTGGCCCGAGCAGCGGGACGCCGGTGTCAGCCCCATCGTCCTGCACGCCTTCTTCGGCGCCGCGTTTCACCATCCGCATCTGCGCGGTGGCCCCTTGCGCGACTGGCCGCTCAACGTCTTCACCGAGGAGCAGGCCGCCGCCAAACTGTCGGCCCTGCGCGAGATCGCGGCCGCCGAGCTCCACAACATCGTCTTCGAACGGGACTACCGGATCATCCCGGCCACGGTGCAGGAGCACGCCCACGGAGCACGCTGACCGGGCGCGCCCACCGAGCATGCTCACCGCGCGCGTCCCCCCAGGCCCAGCAGCTCCGCCAGATTCCCGCCCAGCACCAGCGAGCGGCCGCTGCGCTACTACGAGCGGGCGGGCCTGCTGCGGCCCGAGCGGCTGGCCAACGGCTACCGGGCCTACGCGGAAGCCGACGCCGCCGCCGTACGCCGCATCCGGGCCCTCCTCGCGGCCGGACTGCCCACCCGGGTCATCCGTCAGGTGCTGCCGTGCACCACCGGCACGGCCGCGGTACGGCCTGCCCCGGCGTGCTCGACGCGCTCCGGGACCAGCTGCGCGTCCTCGGCCCTCGGTCCTTGGCCTGCGGCCCTCCGCCCGTCGGCCGATGGCCCCTCACTCGTCGTCTTCGGCCCGGCGCTCGCCCTCCGCCTGGGAAGGCTGGGTCCGCATCGTCTCGGGGTGCTGCGGCTGGCCCGGGTCCATGTCCTCCTCCAGCCGCTCGCCCTCGGCCTGCGACGGAGTCGTGTATTCGTCGTACTGGCTCATGGCCGCCTCCGCGTACTGGCTCGTGGCCGCCACTGCGGTCGGAACGCCTGCCTGCATCGAGCGTAACCCTTCCGGTGACCGGTGGCCCGCGCTGGCCGGCGCCCCCGCAACCGGCACCCCGCCGCACAGTCCGGACAAGGCGAGGAGGAGAATCGAGCCATGGCAAATACCGCAGGGGCCAAAGCAGTTGTGATCGGAATCGCCGCGCTCGGCGTGGTCGCGGCGCTCGCCGTGCTGTGGGTGCTCAGCATCTTCGGGGCGATCTTCTTCGGCTGGGAGCCGCTGGGGCCGTGAGCGGCCGAGCGGGGCGGCCGGACAGCATCCTCCCCGCGACCGCATGCCTCCGCGGGGCTACCGCAACGCAGCGGCGATCAGTCCCCGGATCTCCTCCTCCAGCACGCCCCCGCCGCCCAGCAGACGGTCGAAGACCAGCCCGTCCACGCAGGCCAGCAGGGTGAGCGTGCGCCCTTCGGCGTCGGCCACCCCCTGCGCGGCCAGGAAGTCGCGCACGGTGTCCCGGCCGGCGTTCTCCCGCGGTACCAGGATCTCGCGCAGCTCAGGATGGTGCGCGCTCTCCAGGGCGCAGGCATAGCGCGCGAGGGACCGCTGCCGCCCTTCTCCCGTGAGCCGCCGCTCGACGAACCCGGCGATCTGCCCGGCCAGTTCGTCGGCGTCGCGCGGCGCGGGCGTCGCTTCCCCCGCGCTCTGCAGCTCCGCCTGGTCGCGTACGACGAGCCGCCGGACCAGCGCGGTGAGCAGTGCCTGCCGGGTGCGGTAGTACGCGGAGGTGGTGCCCGCCGGCAGGTCCGCCGCGCGGTCCACGGCCCGGTGGGTCAGCCCCCGCATCCCGGCCTCGGCGAGCACGTCGATGGCGGCGTCAGCGAGAACCGTACGTCGATCTGTGGTCACCCCTCCTTTCTACACCTGTAGAGGTGCGGTATACGCTCTTCTACATCTGTAGAAGATCGGCGGAGAGGGGGCCGTTGTGGGCAGCAGTGCAGTGGTGGTCGGCGGGGGCATCGGCGGGCTGGCCGCGGCGATCGGCCTGCGCCGGATCGGCTGGGACGTGACCGTCGTCGAACGTGCTCCGGTCCTCGACGACGCCGGCGCGGGCATCTCCCTGCACGCCAACGGCATCCGCGCCCTGGACGCCCTCGGTGTCGGCGCAGCGGTACGCGCGGCCGCACGGCCGCAGTACGTCGGCGGCACCCGTACGCCGGACGGAGGCCGGCTGGCCCGTATGGACGGCGCGGCGCTGGAGCGCGAACTGGGCACCCCGATCGTCGGCATCCCGCGCGCCGCGCTCCACCGGGCGCTCCGCGAGGCACTGCCGCCCGAGGCACTCCTGATCGGCGCCGAGGTGACCTCCGTCGACCGCTCCGACCCGGCCCGGGTGCGGATACCGCTGGGGGAGACCCGGCTCGAAGCGGACCTGGTCGTGGCCGCCGACGGCATCAACAGCCGGCTGCGCAGCCAGCTCTTCCCCGGCCACCCCGGCCCGGTGTACAGCGGCTCGACCGTACTGCGTGCCATCACCGAGCACCCGGTCGAGCTGCGCACCGACTTCGAACTGACCTGGGGCCCGGGCGCCGAGTTCGGCCACATCGCCTTCACGGACGGCCGGGCCGAGTGGCATGCGGTCCTCAACTCGCCCGCCGGCGTGCGTTTTTCCGATCCGCTCGCCGAGCTGCGCCGCCGGTTCGCCGACTGGCACGACCCCATCCCGGCGCTGCTGGACGCCACCCGTCCCGAGGCCGTCCTGCACCACGACATCAACGAACTGGCCACCACCCTGCCCACCTACGCCGTGGGCCGCATCGCCCTGCTCGGTGACGCGGCCCACGCCATGACGCCGAACCTCGGCCAGGGCGCCTGCCAGGCCCTGGAGGACGCGGCCACCCTCGCCGCCGTTCTGGCCGCCGAGCCCCGCGTCGAGGCGGCACTGACCCGCTACGACGCGGAACGCCGCCCCCGTAGCCAGTCCGTCGCCCGCGCGGCGCGCCAGGCCGGCCGTATGGGCCAGCAACTGACCCACCCCTTGGTCATCGCCCTGCGCAACACCGCACTCCGACTCGCCCCGTCCCGCGCCACCGTCCGCACCGCCCTGCGCCATGCCGACTGGACGCCGCCGCGCCTGCCCTGACGAGGGACTTGAGGGCCTTGAGGGACCTGAAGGACTTGAGTCTCCAGTAAGGGGAGACGCAAAGGTAAAGGACATGCACGGCGACGACCTCCACTCCCACCCCTCCGAAGGCGACGGCCCCTACGCCGACGGCCCCTACGACGACGGCCCCTACGGCGACGACCTCGGCGACGAAGGCCTCCACTCCATCGGTGAACTGGCCAGGCGCACCGGTCTCACGGTCAAGACCATCCGCTTCTACTCCGACCGCGGCATCGTGGCGCCGACCGACCGCAGCCCGGCCGGCTACCGCCGTTACGACGCCACCGCCGTCGCCCGCCTGGAGCTCGTACGGACCCTGCGCGACCTGGGGCTGGATCTCGCCACCGTCCGCAAGGTCATGGAGCGCGAGGTCTCCCTCCCGGAGGTCGCCGCGGCCCACGCCGAAGCCCTGTCCGTACAGATCCGCGTACTGCGGCTGCGGCACGCGGTGCTGACGGCGGTGGCCGAGCGCGGTTCCACACCCGAGGAGACCGATTCCATGCACAAGCTGTCCCAGCTCTCCGAAGAGCAACGCCGAGAGCTGATCGGCGACTTCCTCAACGCCCTCTTCGGCGACATCGACGCCCCTCCCCACCGCGGTCCTGAAATTGCCCCCGCAGGTACGGAATTCACGGCGATCGTGCGCTCGATGACCCCTGAGCTGCCCGACGATCCGCACGCCGAGCAGGTCCGGGCCTGGGTGGAACTGGCCGAACTGGCCCTGGACACGGACTTCCGGGCAGCAGTGCGCCGGATGGTCGAGGAGTACGCCGCCGAGCAGCCCGGTGCCGGCGCGGGCCCCAGCCCCGACCTGGCCGCGGTCGTCCGCGCGTACGTCGGTCCGGCACTGGCCGCAGGCATCGACCCGGCCGCGCCCCAAGCCGATCCGACCGTCGCGGCCCTCACAGCCCACTACGCGACCGTGCTCGGCCGCCTTGACACACCTGAGGGCACCCCCGAGGAGACCTGCGAAGACACCCCCGAGGTCCATCGCCAATTGCTGCACCGCCTGGAATCCATGAACGACCCGCGCAGGGACCGCTACTTCCAGCTGCTCGCGGCGATCAACGGCTGGCCGGCCCCGGAGCCCACGGCGCCGGTGCTCGACTGGTCCGTCCGGGCGCTGCGACTCCGGACGTCCTGCTGATGACGGCCCCTGTCCCCCTGCACGTGGACGCTACGACGACCACGCCCGCCCTCCTGCTCCGGCCCTGGCGCTCGACGGACGTCCCCGCGCTGGTCGAGGCGTGCCGGGACCCCGTTCTGCGGAGCTGGACCAGCGTTCGCGTGCGCGACGAGGCCGACGGCCTGCGCTGGATCGAGGCCCAACGACAGGGCTGGACCACCGGCGACCGATTCGCCTTCGCCATCCAGGAAGCCAACCCCCGTTGCGCGCCTGGTCAGTTGATGGGCCACGTGGTCCTCAAGGCCGTCGCCCACGGCAAGCCGTCAGCAGAAGTGGGCTACTGGACCGCGGCCCCCGCCCGCGGACGAGGCGTGGCACCGCGCGCCCTCCAGGCCGTGACCGACTGGGCGTTCCGCGCCTTCGGCACCCACGGGCTGCACCGTCTCGAACTCCTCCACCGGCTCGGCAACCAGGCGTCGTGCCGCGTGGCGGAGAAGACCCACTTCGCCTTCGACCGCATCCTTCCCGCCGCGCCGCCCACCTTCCCCCTCGACGGCCACCTGCACGTCCTGCGCCGGGAGGAGCAACGCACGACCTGAGTGCCGTGACGGCTCGACGGCCGGGCTATTCGGGTCGCTTGTCGGCGCGGCGGGTGGCCACCGTGTCGAAGAGTCGCCAGCCGTCCATCTCCGTGGTCAGCGGATCGTCGGGCCGCCAGCCCTTGGTCAGGGCCTCGTCGAGGAAGGCGCGCACGGTCCCCGGCTCGTGCAGGTTCAGCAGGGGGCCGTTGGTGGTGCCGACCGCACCGGAAGCCATGACGTAGCCGTCCGGGACGAGCCGGTCGGGGGCCGCTCCGGAAGGCGATGTGCAGCCGGCCGCGCGCCTTGAACAGGCGGAGGACGAGGATTTCGCAGCAGCCGTGGTACTGGCCGTTGCCCACGGCGTCGTGGACGTGGTGCAACGACCACAGGAAGGTTTCGCCGTCGACGACGAGACGGCGGGCTGTCTTTTCACTGCGAGGCATCGGCAGATGGTAGCCGCGTCCGGGGTCGTCCCGCCGGCGGACTACGCACAAATGGAGACTGGAAATCCGATTCCGTTGCGCATGGCAGCACGGCGGAGGATGTGGCGCCGAACGCGGTGGGAAGCGCCTCCGATCTGCATATTGCCGCTCCCTTCAAAATGTTGAGTTCTGAAGCATATTTGGAATGCCGAATTCCGGAAGGTCGGAACCTGACGGAAACGCCCCTACTCGAAAAAATGTCCTGTACGAACCGTGCTGGCGTGTGGCACCATTTGAGCGTCGCGGACTCGGGGGACAAGTAGGCGACAAACGGGGGGAAACCATCTTCTGCATGTCTGCGTATTGACCGGGCGCAGTGAGCACGCCCATGGGTTCTCGCAATTTCGGCCCGGGCCGCGCCTCTGCGTGCCCGCACTCAACAGTGTTGGATTTCCGTGATAGCAGAAGAAATTTATGATCTGGTATTGGATGACTTGTTCATCCGGGCCGATCATCTCGTACCTGGAAGTTCAGTCTTCCTCAAACTAGAGGGCCTCAATCCGGCAGGCTCGGTCAAGCTCAAGACGGCCATCGCCCTGGTGGCCCAGGCCGAGGACTCGGGACGCGAATTTCCGCGTACCCGCCTCATCGAATCGACCTCGGGGAATCTCGGCGTGGCCCTCGCCATGGTCTGTGCGGCCAAGGGGTACCGCCTGACCTGTGTGACGGACCCCAATGCCAACGCGCAGTCCGTGCGGCTGATGCAGGCGCTCGGCGCGGAGGTCGTCGTCATCGACATCCGCGACGGCAACGGCGGTTATCTGCAGTCCCGCATCAACTACATCCGCGACCGCCTGGCATGCGAACCCGACACGTACTGGCTGAACCAGTACGCGAATCCGGCCGGTCCCCAGGTGCACCGTGACCGCACCGGGCGCTCCGTCCTGGACGAGATCGGCCATGTCGACTACGCCTTCATCGGTGCCGGCACGACCGGGACCCTGATGGGGTGTGCGGAGTACTTCCGCCAGCACAGCCCGGCCACCCGGATCATCGCCGTCGACGCCGTCGGGTCGGTGTCCTTCGGCGGCCCGCCCGCCCGGCGCCACATCCCGGGACTCGGTACCAGCCGGCGTCCCGAAATCCTCGACGAGCGCCGTATTGACGAAGTCGTCATGGTGCCCGAAGCGGATGCCGTGGAAATGTGCCGGATGCTGGCCGAAGAACGCGGGCTGCTGCTCGGCGGATCCAGCGGGACGGTGCTGTCCGCGGTCCGCGCCAAGGCCAAGGAAATCCCTGAGGGAAGCGTCGTGGTCGCCCTTTCACCGGACTTCGGTGAACGCTACCTGGAGACGATCTACAACGACTCCTGGGTGGCCGACCGTTGGCCCGAACTCATCTGCTCGGAAATTACGGAAGTTTCTCAGGCCGGCGCCTGAGGAGAGGTGTGTATTTCATGTTCGACTTCGACGTGGTGGCGGGCGAGACCGTACGCGAGATCCTGAGCGACCGGCGGGCCGAGGTCCTCGGCATCGTCAGCCAGGCATATCGCAGCCATGAGGCCGGGGAAAGCATCAACCCCGACAGCTATTTCCTCCGGTTCCCGGAGAAGCCCGACTCCCGGATCATCGCGCTGCCCGCCTACCTCGGCGCCGACGTCCAGCTCGCGGGCATCAAGTGGATCGCCAGCTTCCCCAAGAACACCCAGGTCGGGAAGCCCCGCGCCTCGGCCGTGCTCCTCCTCAACGACTATGAGACCGGCTACCCGATCGCCTGCCTGGAAGCCGCGAACATCAGCGCCGCCCGCACCGCCGCGTCCGCCGCGGTGGCCGCAACCACCCTGCGCCCGGGCGGCTTCGAGGGCACGCGGATCGCGATCGTCGGCGGCGGTGTCATCGCCCGCAACATCTGCGACTACCTCCACGCCGCAGGCGCCACCCCGGACGCCTACCTCGTGCACGACCTCCACGAGGAGTCGGGCCGGGCCCTCGTCGACCATCTGCGCACCACCCAGCAGCGCCCCGCCTCCTTCACCGCCGACCTGGGCACGGCGCTGGAGGCCGAGACCGTGGTCTTCGCCACCACCGCACTGGAGCCGTACGTCACCACGCCGTTCAAGCCCGGCCAGGTCGTGCTGAACATCTCGCTCCGGGACCTCGCGCCCGAGGTGGTGCTGGCGGCGGACAACGTCTTCGATGACGTCGAGCACTGCATGAAGGCCAACACCTCACCGCACCTCGCGGAGCAGCTGACCGGTTCGCGGGACTTCGTGACCGGCACCCTCGCCGGCGTCCTGAACGGCGATGTGGCGGTGTCCGGCGAACGGCCGGTGATCTTCTCGCCGTTTGGCCTCGGCGTCCTCGACCTGGCCGTCGGCGCGTACGTCCTGCAGCGGGCCCGGGAGGCCGGCTCGGCCATCGCGATCCCCAACTTCTTCGGGGAGACCAGCCGGTGGTGACCACGGAGCAGTACACGGACCGGGTGCAGGGCGCGGGGGGCCCGTCGGGCACCCCGGCCGGCCCCTGGGACGCCGAACGGCCCGCCACCCTCGCGATCGTCGGGGCCGGATCGCGCGGACTGGGCATCGTGGAGCGGCTCGTCAGCCAGTGTCTGGCGGAGCCCTTCTCGGTCACCGTCCACCTCGTGGATCCCCAGCCCCTCGGTCCCGGTTTCCACCTCCGAGAGCAGCCCGACCACCTCCTGCTCAACACCGTGTGCGCGCAGATCACCGCCTTCGCGGACGACGAGATGGTGGACGGCCCCACGCCTGTCAACGGTCCTTCCCTGCACACCTGGTGCCAGGAGAGGGACCTGCGGCTGGGCGCGGACGGCTACACCGTACGGGCGGGGGAGGGGCGGCAGATCCGGCCGAACGACTTCCTGCCCCGGAGGCTGCTGAGCGAATACCTCGCTTGGGCGGCCGAACGCATCCTCGCCGCCGCACCGCCCTGCTTCGTCCTGATCCGGCACGCCACCACGGCCACCGACATCCGGCCCGGCGAAGACGGCGGCGAGGTCGTGCTCCTCGACGACGGCACCCACCTGGAGGCCGACGCGGTCTTCGTGACCGTCGGACACCACACCCTCCGCCTCCCGGCCGCCTCCCGGCCCGAACCGCCCGCCGGACCCGGCCTGATCACCCGCCCCTACCCGCTGCCCACCGCCCTGGACGGCATCGGCCCCGGCGACGACGTCGCCGTCCTGGGCATGGGACTGACCGCCATGGACGTGATCGCCAGCCTGACGCTGGGACGCGGTGGCCGGCACGAGCCGGCGGCCGGCGGCGGGCGGCTGCGTTACGTACCCAGCGGCCGCGAACCGCGGATCGTGCTGGTCAACCGGTCCGGGATGCCCTCGCGCAGCCGGCCGCACCTCAACCCGGGCCGGACCCGCTTCGCGCCCCTGGTCCTGACCACGGACCGGATCGAGACCCTGCGCCGGCAGCGTGCCGACGGACGGCTCAACTTCCTCGACGACGTATTGCCGTTGGTCGAGGCCGAGATGGAACTGACCTACTACCGGACCGTTCTGGCCGGCAGGACGGGCGACGCCGCGGGCGCGGGCGCCGAGTTCGCCCACCGGGTGGCCACCTCGGGCGTCGACCCGGCGTTGGCCGCCGCACGGGAGGAGTTCGGGCCGTACCCGCTGCACGGCGTACTGACCGAGGAGCCCGCCGACCGGCAGTGGGCCGACGCGGCGGCGTACGCCGGGTGGTTCGCCGCCCGGGTCGCGGACGACCTGGCCGAGGCCCGCGAAGGGCTGGGCGCCAGCCCCGTCAAGGAAGCGCTGGAAGTGCTGCGCGACCACCGCGACGTCCTTCGGGCCGTCATCGACCCGCCGGGTGTCGACGACCCCTCGCTGGACCACTTCTTCGGTGAGTTCAACTCCACCGTCAACCGCCTGGTGATCGGCCCGCAGCTGGACCGGTCGGCGGAACTGCTGTCCTTGCTGGACGCCGGAGTCCTCCGGCTCGGCCCCGGACCGCGCCCGAAGGTCATCGCGCCGAGCGGCCAGGGTCCCTGGCGCCTTACGTCCACCTGCCTGGCCGACCCCGCGAGCGTCGAGGTCGGACACGTCGTGCACGCCCATGTCGCCGAGCCGAGCGCGGACCGGCTGCCCGCCTCGCTGCTGGGCCGGCTCGTCGCGGCCGGCCGCGTCTCCACCCTGGCCCGGCGCGGCACCCGGGTCACCGGACTCCACGTCACCCGCGAGGGACAAGGCATCGGCCCCGCCGGAGAGGTACGGCCCACGCTGTTCTTCCTCGGCCCGCACACCGAGGGGTCCAGCTACTACAACCACTACGTCCCCTCGCCCGGCGCGCCGTCCCGCGCGCTGAAGGACGCCGAACTCGCCCTCCGCACCGCCCTGCCGGCCCTGACCAAGAGGACATCATGAGCAACCGCGAGACCTACACTCCCTGGACCCGGGAGTACCGCATCGAGACCCGGGCCGCCCAGGGCGACGGCTGGCGCTGCCCGACCACCGGTGCGGTGCCGCCGCCGGTGAGCATGGGGGCGACCTTCGCCCGCGACGACCAGTACCGCACCCCGGCCGGCTTCGCCTATCTGCGCGACCAGGGCACCCCGGGCTACGAGCAGGTCGAGGACGTCGTCGCCGGGCTGGAGGGCGGCTCCGACGCACTGGTGTTCTCCTCCGGCATGGCCGCCGCCACCGCCGTCTTCCAGGTCCTGCCCGCCGGGGCCCGGGTCGTGGTGCCGCAGACCATGTACTTCGGCCTCACCAAGTGGCTGCTGGAGTTCGGTACGCAGCGCGGCCTGGAGATCGTACGCGTCCCGATGGACGATCTGGACGCGGTGGCCCGGGCGGTCGAGGCGGCGCCGACCGCCCTGCTGTGGGCGGAATCCCCGGCCAACCCCACCTGGCTGGTCACCGACCTCGAAGCCTGCGCCGACATCGCCCACCGGGCCGGCGCGCTGTTCGGCGTGGACAACACCGTCCCCACGCCGGTGCACACCCGGCCCTTCGAGCTCGGCGCCGACCTGATCATGCACTCCGGCACCAAGTACCTGAACGGCCACAACGACGTGGTCGCCGGTCTCCTGGTGGCCGCGCCGGAGCTGACCGAGGAGCGCCAGGCGCTCTGGGAGCGGCTGCGCCTGCACCGCCGTCTGACCGGCCCGATCCTCGGCCCGTGGGAGACGTACCTGCTGCTCCGCGGTATACGGACACTCTTCCCGCGCATGCGCCAGATATCGGCCTCCGCCATGACCCTGGCCGAGCACTTCTCCGCCCACCCGCTGGTCAGCCGGGTCGCCTACCCGGGCCTGCCCACCGACCCGGGCCACAAGGTCGCCTCCCGGCAGATGACCGGCGGCTACAGCGGGATGCTCTCGCTGCACATCGCCGGGGACTGGACGCGTTCCCTGCGCGCGGCCGAACATTGCGAACTGTTCATTCGCGCCACATCCCTGGGTGGGGTGGAAAGCCTGATCGAACACCGCTACACATTCGAGGGACCGGACAGCACATCACCCAAGGACATGCTCCGGCTGTCCATCGGCGTCGAGGACCCGGCCGACCTCATCGCCGATCTGGAGCAGGCACTGGAACGCGCCGCGAAGGACGCCCCGTGAGCTCAGACACCAGCAACACCAGCACCACCGACAGCACCACCACAAGTACCAGCACCACCGGCAACACCAGCACGACCACCGCCACCCCCACCGGGGAGAGCACCGGCACAACGGACAGTGGCAGCCCGACACCCACGGAATCCGGCCAACCTGCCGCCCGACGCGGCCTGATGGGCGACCTCTCGCTGTCCGCGGTCCTCGCCGGGTTCGTGGCCGTCGTGGTCTCGTACTCCGGCCCGCTGGTCATCGTGCTCGCCGCCGCCACGGCCGGCCACCTGAACCAGGCGCAGACCGGCTCCTGGGTCTGGGCCATCTCCATCGGCAGCGGTCTGACCTGCATCGGGCTCAGCCTGCGGACGAAGATGCCGGTCATCACCGCCTGGTCGACGCCCGGCGCGGCCCTGCTGGTCACCAGCCTGGGCGCCTACTCGTACCCGGAAGCCATCGGCGCGTTCCTCGTCACCGGTGTCGTGATCACCCTGGTCGGACTGACCGGGGTGTTCGGGTGGCTCATCCGGCAGGTCCCCACGGCCGTGGTGTCGGCCATGCTCGCGGGCATCCTGTTCTCCTTCGGCACCGGTGTCTTCACGTCTCTGAAGACCGCGCCGTGGATCGCCGGCCCCGTCCTGCTCGCCTATCTGCTCGGCAAGCGGTGGCTGCCGCGATACGCCGTGCTGATCGCGCTGGCCACCGGCGTGGTGTGCAGCGCCGTCACCTCGCGCCTGCACATCAACCTGCACAGCATCGAGCTGGCCCGCCCCGTGCTGACCACTCCCGAGTTCTCGGTCGCCTCGCTCATCGGCATTGCGGTCCCCATGATCCTGGCCACTCTGGCCTCGCAGAACGCCCCCGGTATGGCCGTCCTCACCGCGTCCGGATACCGGCCCAAGGACCGGCTGCTGATCGGTTCGACCGGCCTGGTGTCCACGCTGCTCGCCCCGTTCGGCTCGCACGCCATCAACCTCGCGGCCATCACCGCGGCGATCTGCACCGGACCCGAGTCCCACCGCGACCCCAAGCGCCGCTACGTCGCCGGCGTCGCGTGCGGAGCGTTCTACCTCCTGATCGGCGCCTTCGGCACCACCCTCGTGGTCTTCTTCGCGGGCCTGCCCAAGGAACTGGTCGCCGCCATCGCCGGCGTCGCCCTGCTCGGGGCGCTGGCCGGCGGCCTGACCGGAGCGGTCACCGAGGAGAAGGACCGCGAGGCCGCCCTGATCACCTTCCTCACCACCGCCTCGGGAGTCACCCTCCTCGGCGTCGGCTCGGCCTTCTGGGGCCTGGTCTTCGGCGTGGTGTCGCACCTCGTCCTCACCCGCTGGCGCACCACCCGCGCCGGCGCGAACGCCCCGCAGCCCGCCACCAAGTAACCGCCTGGCATCGGCAATTACCGACCCGCCACACCTTCAGCGGCCGCTCCGACCATCTGGTCGGGGCGGCCGTTCGCTCTAGCCCTCGGCTTCGATCGGGTCCTCACTCCCGTTCCATTACTCCCCGTTACTACCGTCACTCCCGTAACTCTCGAACCAATGGCTGTCGAAGTAGCGGGCCGTGGAGAAGGGGTGCTGTCGGTCGGTGAGCATGCGGTAGATGAATTCGGTGGTCGTCCCGTCGAAGCGGACCCAGGAGTCGTGGGTGTCTTCCGTGATGAGGATGGGCCACCGGCCGGGGTCGGTGCCCTCGGTGAGCCAGAAGAACGCATCGGCCTGTTCGCTGCTCGCCCACTGCAGGAGCCCGCCGGGCGCGGGGTACAGCTCGTACGGTTCCCATAGGGCGCTGCTTGTCGCGCTTGCCCGTTCGCTCCGCCACGCGGTCCGCCGGACGATGTCAGTGCTCTTGAAGCAGGAACCGGGTACGTGGAGTTGGAGATAGTCGTCGAAGGCGCCGTCCCCGAAGATGTCGACGAGGCGTTTGTAGCCACTGGGCAGCGGAGTCCCGAGGCGGGCCTCGGTCTCCGCCCAGTCGACCGTACGCCTCCCGGAGGCGTCCCATCCGGTCACGGCCACGACCCCGTCCACCCAGGAAGAGCCCTCCGGTACCTCCGCGGCCGGATCCTGCCCTTCCGCGACCAGCACCACGGGCCGTATGCCGTCGTCGAAACGGGCACTGCCGCAGCCGATCCACCGGCTCCCGTGCGCCCAGGCGCGCATCTCGACGAGCCGTTCACCGAACGGGGTCAGGAGCGGCAGCCCCGTCCGCTGGGTGACGGTCGGATCGGCGTACCCGTCCATCGCCAGACTGCGCGGCCGCCCGTAGCGTCCGCTGAGCGCCTCCTGGAGTGCGGACAGGTCGGGTAGCCGGTGCGAAGGGCCCGGAGAGTCCGAGAAGTCCGCAGGGTTCACCGGAGCCGACGGCACCGCCAGACATATGTGGCCCGTCGGGTGTCCGGCCTCTTCACACACCAGATCGCCGGTGCCGGGCCAGGCCAGGCGGTGGACGGCCGAGAGAAGTGCTTCCTGGCCGCTGTGCTCGTCGAGTTCGTTCATGACAGGCATTGAAGCGGACGCCACTGACATCGGCGCCGGCCGCCGGCTGCCGGCCGCTGGCTGCCGGTTTCGGGCTTGGGGCTTTGGGCTACGGGCTATGGCGGGTGGGCTGTTGAGCCATGGCTCTCTCCCTGCCGATGGCGGCCCGCGATGAGCGACACTGAGGCGAGGCGAGATGATCAGTACGGCGAGAGGTGTCTCATGCGCGCGATGCAGTACGAGCGGTTCGGTGGCCCCGAGGTCTTGCGGGAGGCCGATGTGCCGGACCCGGTGGCGGGGCCGGGCGAGAGCCTCGTGGAGGTGGCGGCTGCCGGCGTCAACTTCGGTGACATCAAGCAGATCGCCGGTGAGCACACCGAGGGCCCGTACGCTCCGAAGGGGCCGTTACCGCGCATCCCCGGCATGGAGGTCGTCGGCCGGACCGCGGACGGTCGACGGGTGCTCGGCTATGTGGCACAGGGCGGATACGCCGCGAAGACGGTCGTCGCCGACCGCGACCTGGTCGCGCTGCCGGACGGCGTGAGCGCCGGCGAGGCGCTGGCGTTGCTCGTCCAGGGGCTGACGGCCTGGCATCTGCTGCGCTCGGTCGCGCGGATACGGCCCGGTGAGAGCGTGGTGGTGCATGCCGCCGCAGGCGGGACGGGCAGCCTCGCTGTGCAGCTGGCCCGGGAGTTCGGAGCCGGGCGCATCATCGCCACGGCGTCCTCCGACGAGAAGCGCGCCTTCGCCCTGGAACTGGGCGCGGACGCGGCGATCGACGGTGGCGCGGAGGGCTACCGGGAGCGCGTCCTCGACGCCAATCACGGACACCCGGTCGACATCGTCCTGGACGCCATCGGTGGCCCCGTCCTCGATTCCGCACTGGACGCACTCGGATACCTGGGACGCCTGGTGACCTACGGCGCCTCCTCCCGGCAGACCGCCGCCGGCATCGACCCCGGACGGCTCGCGGTGGACAGCATCACCGTCGCCGGCTTCTGGCTCATCCCGCTGATCGCCGCGAAGGGGGCCGGTGGCCCGGCACTGGAGGAATTGCTCGACCTCGCCGCGCGGCGCCGTCTGCGTCCGCTGGTCGGTGCCGCATACGACCTCGGGCACGCCCGCAACGCCCACGACGACCTCCTGGCCCGCCGCACCAAGGGGAAGCTGATCCTTTCCCCGTGAAGCCGTCACGCCGCGAGTGACGTGCCGATCGGCTGGTGCGTGACCGCGCGGCGGCGGTACAGCGGGGCGAAGGAGACCAGCAGGAGTGCGGCTCCGAGCGGTATGAGGTCCTTGTCGGCGAAGGGCAGTGTGGTGTCGATGAGTACGAGGACGGGTGCCCACGGCTTGAGGATGCGCCGGACGGCGAGCTGGGCGACGAGGATGAGCTGGCCGACGAAGAAGAGCAGGGGCCCGTAGTCGTAGAACACCGGCAGCACTCCAGGTATCGCCTGGATACGGGCGAACAGCTCCTGCATGGCGCCGTGGTCGGCGGAGAGGAACCCCACTACGAGGTCGATGAGGAGCTGCACCGCGACGGCGACGGCTCCTGCTGCGCCGGTCCAAAGGCCCACCGTGGCCAGCCGGTTGGGACCCACCCACGCGCGCATCATGCCGAAGCCCTGCACGAAGAATACGAGCCCGCCGAGGAAGCACAGGTGGCCGGCGCTCCATGCGACGCCCGGTCCGCGGCTGCCGTCGAGGCCGTCGATGATGCGGAGCACGCCGTACGCGCCCATCAGGAGGGGGGCGGTGAGGAATGCAGTGCGTGGTGAAGTCATGGTCAAAAAGTACGGACTCGGCACCCTGAGTTACATCAGGTACCGACCCTGACGCAGCCCCGAGATCCAACCCTGAGGTCCCTCGCGAGCCTGCCCGGAAGTCCGCTCCCACGGTCCCAAGGCCCGCTCCCAAGGAGGCGCCATGAGCGCGCAATTCGCCCTCAGGGATCGCCCCGGAGCCGGTCGCGCTGGATCTGACAGGCGAGGGTTCGCCGCGCGGCGGGCGATGCCAGGGGCGCTGCGGTGCGGGTGGGGGCGCCTGCGGCGGACGGGGCCTTCGTGGGGACGTCGAGAGCCCGGCTGATCTGGTCGTAGGCTTCCCGATAACTGCCGGGCAGGATCGACCGGTGCAGTCTCAGGTCCTCCTCGACGAGGCGGCGCAGCTCATCGACATTCTCGGGGGTGAACCGCTTCCGCCCTCGGGCGAGGGCGTTGACGTAGCGGGTACAGCGCGCGGCGTCGTGGCAGGCCTCCGAGATTTCCTCGGCGAGGCCCCACAGTCGCCCTTCGAGCCATGGGACGTCGCGCTGGTCGAGGGAGAGGTCCATCGGGGGCGGTGGGTCGCCCCTCTTCGCCTTCGTCACCTGCTTGGACACGGCGGGCTGGCTCATCTCCGTGAGCTGGGCGATCTTGTCCTGGGTCCAGCCCAGGCCGGCGAACATCTTGATCATTTCGGTGCGCAGCTTTCGCATCTCCTCGCCCGCGCGAATGACCTCGTTCATGCCGGCCAGTATCCGCGCGGCCTGTTCCTCGGTGAGCGTCCGGGAGGGCTGGTGCGCGCCGCCGTCGTTCGGGTGCCGGGTGTCGTTGCTTCCCACAACTCGGTTATACACCCTCGCCATTCACTGCCATAACCGGGTTGTACAACCTGGTTATGACTGCAACGATGCGCGTCATGTCTCTCACCTTCTCAGCGCCCGATGGCACCCAGCTCGCCTACCGCATACAGGGCAAGGGCCGCCCGGTGGTCTGCCTCCCGGGCGGCCCGATGGATTCCCGTTATCTCGGCGACCTCGGCGGTCTGTCGGCGCACCACCAGCTGATCTTCCTGGACCTTCGCGGCACCGGTGGGTCCGCGATACCCGAGGACCCTTCCACCTACCGCTGCGACCGCCTCGTCGACGATGTGGAGGCCCTGCGCATCCACATCGGACTCGCCCGGATCGATCTGCTGGGCCACTCCGCCGGCGCCAACCTCGCGACGCACTACGCGGCTCGCTACCCGGACCGCGTCCGCAAGCTCGCTCTGATCGCCCCCGGTACTCGCGCCGTCGGCATCGCGATCACCGGCGAGACACGACGTGAGCTCGCGCAACTACGGCAAGGTGAGCCGTGGTTCCGGTCGGCCTTCGCCGCCCTGGAGGCGATCACCGAGGGCGCAGGCAGTGACTGGGAGGCCATCGCCCCCTTCTTCTACGGCCGGTGGGACACTGCCGCGCAGCACCACCACGCGGCCAGCCGGCCGAGCAACCAGGAAGCCGTCGCACTCTTCGCGGCCGAGGGTGCCTTCACCCCGGAGGCCACGCGTGCGGCACTCGCCACCTACGAGGGCCGCGCCCTGCTGCTCGCCGGAGAATTCGACCTGAACAGCCCACCACAGGCGGTCGCGGAGTTCGCGGGGCTGTTTCCCGACGCCACGCTCTCCGTGCAGCCGGGAGCGGGCCACTACCCCTGGCTCGACGACGCCGCCCGGTTCGTGGCGACCACCGCGGCGTTCCTGGGGCAAGCCGCCTGATCACCCTGCTGAGGCGGTCCGTCGGCCTGGCGTTCGGGGGTGAAGGGGCAACCGAGCAGTGTGGGCCGATATTCGTTTCGTGCCGTGGCGGTAGCGCCCTACTGTGGCGCGGTGACGACTCAGATGATCATTCTCAACGGTGGTTCCAGCTCGGGGAAGTCCGGGATCGTACGGTGTCTGCAGGCCGTACTGCCCGATCCCTGGCTGGCGTTCGGGTGCGACTCGTTCGTCGACGCCCTGCCCGCGACGATGCAGGCGTCGGACGGCGGGATCGTGTTCGCGGCGGACGGCGAGGTGAGCGTCGGGGCGGATTTCCGGGCACTGGAGGCGGCCTGGACGGAGGGCATCGTGGCGATGGCCCGGGCGGGCGCCAGGATCATCGTCGATGACGTCTTCCTCGGCGGACCGGCCTCCCAGCAGCGGTGGCAGAAGGCACTTGGCGAACTGGGCGTGCTGTGGGTCGGCGTCCGGTGTGAGAGTGCGGTCGCCGCGGGACGGGAGGTCGCACGAGGAGACCGCATCCAGGGGATGGCGGCGGCGCAGGCGGATGCGGTTCACCAGGGAGTGGTCTACGACCTGGAGGTGGACACGACGCATACCGAGTCCCTGGTGTGTGCGCGGACCATCGCAGCCCACGTCAGCTGATCGCCGGATCGGAGGGCCCGGCCAACCTGTGCGGTCACGGAAGTGGACGTGGGCGGGCGAGGGCTTGCGGACGGGGTGAATGTGCGTTGTGCGGGCGGGCTTGAGCTTTTGCGTTGAATTCCGGCTACCTCACGGCCTGGCCACCGCCCGGCGCGCGCGGTGCCGGCGTACCGCGTCGCGGTTCATGCACCGCGGGGAGCAGTAGCGCTGCCGCCCGGTGGGGGAGGTGTCGGCGAAGATCAGCGCGCACTCGGTCACGGCGCATCGCCGGAGCCGGTGCATGCCCCGTCCCACCAGATGCAGTGCGGTGCCCACGGAGATGAGGGCGAAGAGGAGGGAGCCGAGCGGCTGGTCGGCGTCGCGGTAATGCAGGTGCCAGCCGCTGCCCGCGTGATTGGTCAGCCGCGGATGGGCGGCGGTCGCCTGCAGCATCTCGTTGAGCAGCGCGGCGCGCGCACGCTCGTCGTCGGAGGCGTCGACGACCTTCACCCATGCCTCCAGCGCGACGCCGACACGCGCCAAGTCCCCTGGCGTTGCCGGGTGTTCAAGCACCAGCCCGGCGGCGCGGCAGCGGTCCGTGAGTTCCTCCGGGCTCGTCGGCCGCCGGTTGGCCAGGTCCGCGGCCAGGTTCACGGCATCCTCGCCGTAAGGGTTGAGGTGCATAAGACCATTACATCATCGTGCTCGGCATGGCACACCACGAGCACCACCCACACCACGAACCCGACACCGGACAGACCGGCGAGGTGCGTCGGGCGCGGCAGGACGACATCGCGGAGCTGGTACGCCTGCGCGCCCTGCTGTTCGAGACGCTGGGTGGGGAATTCTTCCATCCCGCATCGGCCGACGGCGATTGGCGCTCTGCACTGGCCGAGGTGCTGGCGGAAAAGTTGGCGGCGACGGACACCGTCCGGATCCTCGTCGTGGACGGCGACGACGGGCTCGCCGCCTGCGGTATCGGTACCGTCGAGCGGTGGTTCCCCGGACCGCACAACCGCAACGGTTCGGTCGGGCATGTGATCGGCGTGGTCACCGACCCGGCGCACCGGCGGCGCGGGCACAGTCGCGCGATCATGCAGGGCCTGCTCGACTGGTTCCGGGAGCGCGAGGTCTCCCGGGTGGACCTGTACGCCTCGGCCGACGGTGAACCGCTCTACCGCGCGCTCGGTTTCGTCGGCCACCCCGACCAGTCGCTGTACTGGCGACCGTGAGAGGTGGTCGGCCGTGACATCCCTGGATCCTCGGCAGCCTCGGCACCCCCGTCCGCCGCACCCGACTCCACATCAGCCGCGGCTGTCTCGGCGATGCGTCACCCCGGGCCGGGGACCGGTGACCGCCGACCTGCCGACGCGCCGCGCAGGGCGGTACCGCTGGTTCGTCCTCGGTATCGCCACCTTCACCCAGGCCGCCTCCGCCTTCTTCGTGCAGGGCATCGGGGCGATGGGCATCGACCTGCAACGGGACCTGCACCTGAGTACGGCCCAATTGGGTCTGTTGCTCTCCGCGGCCCAACTACTGCCGCTGATCGGTCTGTTGGTGGCAGGGGAGCTGCTGGACCGCTACAACGAGCGCTGGGTCGTCGGGATCGGCGGCTGCGTCGTCGCCGCGGGTCTGCTCGTCGGGAGTGCGGCACCGGGATATCTGTCCCTGCTCCTCGTGCTGCTGGTGGTCGGCGCGGGCTACAGCACCGTTCAGCCCGGTGGGAGCACATCGGTGGCGTCCTGGTTCGACGCGTCCCGGCGCGGGCTCGCGATGGGCATCCGGCAGGCCGGGCTGCCGCTGGGGGCGGCGCTGGCCTCGGCCGTACTGCCCCTCCTCGCCGCCGCTGCCGGCTGGCGGGCGACACTCGTGGCCGGTGGTCTGGTCGCCCTGTTGGGAGCCGGCGTGTTCATGGGCTTCTACCGCCGGCCGCCCACCCGAGCCGCCCTGCAGGAAGAAGGTCCGTCGGCTTCTCGCGGCCCGTCGGCTCCTCGTGGCCCGTCGGCTCCTCGTGGCCCGTCGGCGCGGCCCAGGTGGTCGTCCTCGCTCAGGGCGCAGCTGGGTGCTCGGCTGCGGATGCTGCGCGAACCGGCCATGGTGCGGATCATGCTGTCCGGAGCGAGCCTGATTTCGGTGCAGACGGGCGTGGGAATCCTGACCGTGCTGCACCTCCACGAGCGGGCGTCCGTGGGAGCCGGCGCGGCGGCCCTGGTCCTGGTGGCCGCCCAGGCGGCGGGCGCGGTCGGACGGATCGTCCTCGCGTGGTGGAGCGATCGGCGGAGGCCCGGCCACCACCTGCCCGGTCGCTACCTTTCCGGCCCATACATACCTGGCCGATACGCCTCTGGCCGTTACGTCTCCGTCGTGACCTGCATGGTCGCCGTGATCGCGGGGCTGGCCCTGCTGATGACACCCGTGGGGAGCTCACCCGTCGCGGCCTGCGCGGTGTTCGTCTGGCTCGGGTTCTTCGGTCTCGGCTGGTACGGCCCGTGGGTCGCCTACGTGACCGAGTCGGCCCCGCCGGACAAGACGGGCTTCGCGCTCGGCCTGGCCATGTCCGTCAACCAGATCGCCATCGTGGTGATGCCGCCCGCCCTCGGTCTGCTCAAGGACAGCACGGGCAGCTTCACGCCGGTCTGGGGTCTGCTCTCCCTGCTGACCGCTGTCGCCCTGATGCTCACGGCCCGCGGTGAACGTCGGGCCGCGGGGCAGTCGGAAAGGTCGTAGCGGTCGGCGTGCCCCGCTTCACCGTTTCGGTGCTCGTTTCGGCTTCTTGCCGCGTACCGACGGCTGATCCGCGTTCACTTCCTCGGCGCTGCGGTCGCGCTCGTCCTTGGGCGGCTGCCGTTTCAGGGCCTGACCCGTCTCGTCCTGGTGTACCTGCCGTTTCTTGCGCTTCTCGGCCATGCTGACTGACTCCTGAGGTGCGACGACGAGCCGGAATGTGGTCTCCACCACCGCTGTCCATCACCGCACGCCGCCTGGGGACGGGCAACTCGGTGACGGCCATTCCGACCACCGCTCCGGCGTCGCTGAGTGCTCGGCCCTTGGCCGACATGGTTGTGCCGCGCCTCGCCGGGCAGCCGCCTGAAAGCCCGGCGGATTGCCGAGGCCTTGGCGGACCGGTCGACCGGTCACGTTCCGGTCCGTACGCGCAGGACGAACGGGAGACCGCACCTGACGAGCCAGACGACCCTGACGAGCCTGACGAGGAGAGGGAGACCACCCGTGACCACCACTTCGGCAAGCACGTCCGCCACCACTTCGGCAAGCACCCCCACGACCACCTCGGCAAGCCCGTCCGACAAGTCCCGCCAGCTGGCGTCCCTTCCCCTCCTGAAGGGGCAGAAGGCGCTGGTCACCGGTGCCAACTCCGGGATCGGCAGGGCGACCGCCCTTGCGCTGGGGCGGGTGGGGGCCGATGTCGTGGTCAATTACGTCACCGGCCGCGGAGCCGCCGACGAGGTCGTCCGGGAGATCGAGGGCTTCGGGGTGCGGGCGTATGCGCATGAGGCAGACGTGTCGCAGGAGGACCAGGTCAGCGCGATGTTCGCGCGTATGGCCGAGGAGTTCGGCACCATCGACGTCCTCGTGGCCAATGCCGGGCTGCAGCGGGACGCGCCCAGCACCGACATGACCCTCGACCAGTGGAAGAAGGTTCTCGACGTCAATCTCGCCGGACAGTTCCTGTGCGCACGTGAGGCGGCCAGGGAATTCCGGCGCCGCGGGGTGGTCCCGGAGGTCTCCGCCTCCGCGGGGAAGATCATTTGCATGAGCTCGGTCCACCAGGTCATCCCCTGGTCGGGCCATGTGAACTACGCGGCCTCCAAGGGCGGCGTACTGATGATGATGGCGACCCTGGCCCAAGAGCTCGCACCCCACCGGATCAGGGTCAATGCGGTCGCCCCCGGAGCCATCCGTACGCCCATCAACCGCAGCGCCTGGGAAACTCCCGAGGCCGAGGAGGAACTGCTGCGCCTGATTCCCTACCGGCGGGTCGGCGACCCGGAGGACATCGCCAACGCCGTCGCCGTGCTCGCCTCCGACCTCATGGATTACGTCGTCGGCAGCACCCTGTACGTGGACGGCGGGATGACACTCTTCCCCGGCTTCGCCACGGGGGGATGAGCGTCATCACCACGGCATCCGCTCGTCGTTGATGATCCAGTCGTCGCCCAGCTCCTGCCGCAGAGCTGTGAGTGCCGCGTCCGACTGCTGGTCGAAGAGCTCCCGTTCCTCGTCGGACCACGGGGACGGGCCGGCCGGGTCCTTCCAGTCCAGGGAGGACTGGAACCACTCGCACAGCCGGGTGAGTTCGGTGCGGGTGGCCGGGCCGATCGGCAACCGTTGCAGATCCGTCGGGTAGCCGTACGGGTTCTTGAGCTCGTGCGGCCACAGCGGGGTGTGCGGGACGCCGGCTTCGAAGAAGAAGCGCAGGTGCTTGGACATGCTGCAGCCTCTCACGACGGACGAGAGGCCCCACCCTCATTTTTCGCCCGGGGACTTTCCGCCCGGGGCCTGGTCAGTCCGGCCGTACGGAATCGAGGAGCGTGGCGCAGCGGCCGAGCAGGGCCACCAGCGTTGCCCGCTCGTCGTCCGTGAACTCCGCGGCGAGTGCGCGCTCGACGCGGATGGCGCGTGCGTCGGCGTCGTTCATCACCGCCCGGCCCTGCTCGGTGAGCCGGGTTTCCAATACGTTCCGGTGCCACTCGTGCGGGGTGCGCTCGATGAGGCCGCGCTCCTGGAGGTTCTTGAGCACCGTGTTCATGGTCGGCGGCGTCACCCCGCAGGACCGCGCCAGTGCGGCCGCGGAGATCCCGGGCTTCTCGGAGAGGAAGAGCAGGGCCGCGTACTGCGGAACCGTCAGACCGGCCGGCTTGAGCGCCGCGTGCTTGGCGCTCTGGAGCGCCCGCTCGGCGAGCTTGATGGAGGATCCGAGGCGCTCGGACGCGGGCATGGACGTCATCTCCGCATCGTAATGGTTGTGCCGAGGGGCAGACTCCAGCGGTCAACTGAGGGCTCACATACTGATGCGAACATTGACGAGCATTAGAGTTCTAACTTAAGTTCGTGTTCGTCGCCGGTGGGGGCTCTGCGGCTCCCGGTCCGCGCGTGCTCCGGTTCCCGACTTCTTGGGCCGGATCTCTGTCTGCTATCGAGAGGCGCTCACGTTGTCCCGAGAGGCATCCACCTTCTTGTCCCGTACCAACCGGCGCCGGCGCCATGTGCTGGGCGCGGCAGCCCTGGCCCTGACGGCCGCATCCGCCTCCGTCGCCGTCGCCGCCACGGCCCAGGCGGACGTGTCCCCCGCGCACCCGGCCGCCGCCCAGCAGGGCGCCCATGCGCGGGTCTCCGCCGCGTACGACCTGCCGGGTGACCGCGTCTATCCCGAGGGTATCGCCGCCGACCCGGTGAGCGGTGACCTCTACGTCGGCTCGTACCAGACCGGCGCCGTGTACCGGGCGACGCCCGGTCACCGCACCGCCGCCATCTTCCTGCCGGGCGGTACCGACGGACGTAAGACCGCCAACGGCCTCAAGGTCGACCGTGCCGGTCATCTCTGGGTGACCGATTCGACGGCCGGTGTCGCCGTGTACGACCTGCGCAGCCGCGCGCTCGTCGCGCGGTTCGACGTCACGGGGCCGGCCAGGTCCTTCGTCAACGACCTCGCGATCACGCCCGACGGGACCGCGTATCTGACGGACAGCTACCGGTCCGTGCTCTACCGGGTCACCCCGCAGCAACTGGCCGCGGCCGCGGCGCACGGCCGACGGGCCCAGCTGACCACCGCGTACGACCTGACCGACGCGCTCGGCCCGCGCCCGGCGGACGCCGTCAGCCTGAACGGCATCGCGGCCGATCGCTCAGGCCGCTATCTGCTGACCGTCGACATGACTGCCGGGACGCTGTACCGCGTCGACCTGCGCTCCGGTGCGGTGCGCCGGGTCGCGCTGCACGGCGGGGACGTCCTGCACGGCGACGGTCTGGAACTGCGCGGCAATACGTTGTGGGTCGTCCACAACGCCACCAACACGATCAGCCGCTGGCGCGTCTTCGACGACGGTGCGTCGGCGCGCCTGGAGCGCAAGGTCACCGACGAGGCGCTGCAGATCCCCACCACCATGGTGCGCAGCCACGGGCGCACGCTCGTCGTGCGGTCCCAGTTCGACAAGGGCGGCCCCATGGGGCCGGGAACGCCGCAGATGCCGTTCACCGTGGCGACGGTGAACGGCATCTGAAGCGGAAGCCTGAGGTGGGCGCCGGCCGGGCCTGCGACCGGCGGCGCCGTGCCCGGGGCTCAGGGGTGCCAGATCTCCTTGATGCTGTTGATCTGGCCCTCGGAGTCCAGGGTGATGTCGTAGATGTTGCCGGAGCAGGTGTAGGGCGGCTTCACGGCGCTCTGGTTCGTCATGCAGTCGCCGGCGTGCATCCACAGCTGGCCGACCGGAACCGACTTCGTGCGGCCGGGCCCGGTGGACAGTTCCGCCTTGACCTCGCCGGCGAAGAGGTAGTACTTGGCCTTGCCCTGACCGTGGTAGATCCAGTCGTTGGGCGTGCAGACCGGCTTGGCGTCCTTGGCGGACAGGGAGCCCTTCGACGGGGGAACGGCGGGCTCGACCATCTTGTGCCCGGCCGGCAGCTTCGGCGGCGTCCCGCAGTCGCCGGGGCCGTCGGCCTGGTCCGGGGCCTTGTCGCTCGGGGCCGGCTTCTTCGACGGCTGGGCGGAGGCGCTGGAGCCGCCGGAACCCTTGGAGCCGGCACTGTCGCCGTAGGGGTCGTCCTCCGGGCCGCAGGCGGTGAGGCCGACACCGAGCGTGGTGACGAGCGCAAGCGTGCTGATGAGTCGTTGAGTTGGCCTCATGCCGAAAGTCCCCCGTGATGCGCGAAATGACGTGATCATGATTGATCGGGAGAGTTCTACACCAGGGAGCTGTTCGAGAGCCAATCGCGGGGACGGCGGTCGCCGGAACCGGCGCTATTCCTCCGGCACTTCGACGATCAGCAGGGTCCCGCGGCTGCCCGGGCGCACGGTGTGGCGGGCGCCTGCCGGTACGACGTACATCTCGCCCGGGCCCACCGTGAGCTCGACATCGTCGACGGTCAGTGCCAGCGTGCCGTCGAGGACGAGCAGGACCTCCGGTGTGCGGTGGGCCTCCTCCGCCAGCGGGAGTTCGTTCATGCGGAGCACTTTGACGGTGGCCGTTCCGACCTCGGCCAGGGAGCGGGAGCTCCAGGCGTCCGGCAGTGCGGCCGCGGTCCGAAAGACGTTGCTGACGCTCATGACATGCCTCCCCTGCGGACTCCTCCGGTCAGGTCCGGAGGAGTCCGCGCATCGCGATCAATGGATGCTGGGAAGCTATCCGGCCTGCGACGACAAGTGGTCGACCGCAGGGTAAAGCCTCACGTTCGGCCGGGCTGCCGGTCCGGGGGCGGGGTGATCATCGCGGCGAGGACGGAACGCAGGTCTTCGCCGGGCAGCGGGCGCAGGGGGCGCGCCAGGCGGTCGGAGTGGTAGTGCCAGTGGTGGTCGAGGTCGGGGTGGATATCGTCCGATTCCTTGAAGTCGGCGGTCACGCCGAGGAGTTGGGAGAGCTCGGTGCCGAGGTCGTACCAGGTGACATGGCCGCTGATGGCGTTGGCCACACCGTGTACCGGGGCGTCCAGGCAGGACACCACCGCTCGGGCCAGCGCCGCGGCGTGCACCCAGGCAGCGCCGTACCAGGCGTGGCCGCCGGCACCCGGGCGGGGAACGGCCAGCGGCCGGCCCTCGCGGACGGCCTGGTAGAGGACGCCTGTGGCACCCCAGCGCAGCTGGTCGCGGAGCCGGTCGTGCGGGCCCCAGACCAGCGGGGAACGGACCGCGCTCGCGCCGCCCCGCCCCGCGGTGCCGGCCGCCCGGAGCAGCCGCGCTTCACAGTCGACCTTCGCCCGGCCGTAGGGGCTGAGCGGTTCGTGCGAGGGGGACTCCTCGGCCACCTGGCCGCCCTCGGGATGCCCGTACGCGTCCACGCTGCTGACGAAGACGAACGGGCCCCGCGACCAGGCGTCCACCATGGCGTCCATCGCCGCCACATCCACCTCGGGACGGGTGAAGGTGCAGGCCGCGTGGATGACGGCGTCCGCGTCCTGAACGGCCTTGCGCAGCCCGTCGAGGTCGGTGAGGTCGCCCTCGATGACCTGCACGCCGTCCGCCGCGACCAGGTGCGCGGATTCGGGACGGGTCAGGGCCAGTACGGGGCGCCCCTGGGCGACGAGTTCCCGCAGGAGGAAGCTGCCGACGCCGCCGGTGCCGCCGGTGACCAGGACGGTGCCGTTCCGCGCCCGGCCGGTCCGCGGTGCCGGCTGTCCCGCCTGCGCCGACTGGCCAGTACGGCCCGGCTGTCCCGTGCCGGTGGACGCTCGGAAGGATGCGGCGGCGCGTTCCGCGGCCCGGACGTCGAGGAGGGCGGAGACCGCGCGGGGGGTGCGGGCCTGCATGATGTCCAGGCCGGTCAGGGGCAGGGTCAGCGCGCGCCGCAAGCGTTCGGCGAGCTGTACGGCGACGAGCGAGTGGCCACCGAGGGCGAAGAAGTCGTCGTCCGGGGCGGGCGTTCGGCCCAGGAGCGCCGCGAAGCCCTCGCGTACGGCGTCGGCGTGCGGCCCCTCGGGTGCGGGCAGCGCGGGGAGGCCGGGCAGATGCGCCGGGTCCACCGTGCCGTCGGCGCTGCGGGGAAGGACGTCGAGCAGGGTGACCGCGGCCGGGACCAGGCCGGGTGCCAGGCGGTCCCGCAGGTGGGCGCGGAGCTCGGCGGGCGACGGGCCACCGATCTCCCGCAGGACCGCGTAGGCGAGCAGCGGGCCACCGGCAGGGGAGACCACCGTGGCGTCGGAGAGGTCGGGGTGGCAGCGCAGGAGCCGCTCGGCCGGGTGCGCGTCGTCTTCCTGCAACGTGCCGAGCACAGAGGGGAGTTGACCGCCATCACCCTTGGCAAGGTGAGAGAGTGGCAGGTCGTCCGTGGTGGCCCCGAGTGCGGTGAGGACGGCCGCGTAGGTCGCGCCGAAGGCGGTGGCCGCCGCCTCGTCCAGTGCGGCGCGGCGGTACTGGACCAGGGCGGCCGGCCGATCGGTGTCCACCAGGCCGAAGGAGAGGTCGAACTTGGCCTCGCCCACGCCGACCTCGACGTACTCGGCGTCCGTCCCGGGCAGGCGCAGCGTCGTCGGGGTGCCGAGGACGTCCGCGGTCACCCGCACCAGGGACGTGCCGTCCGCACCGCGGGCGGCGGCACCGATCCGGTCCACGATGCGGTCGAACGGCACGTCGGCGTGCTGCTGGGCATCGAGCAGGGCGGCACGCACCCGCGTCAGCAGCGTGCTGAAGGACGGATCGCCGGAGGCGTCGACGCGCAACGGGAGGGTGTTGACGCACAGCCCGACCAGTCCGCGCATGGCCGTTCCCCGGCGGTGCGTACCGGCGATGCCGATCACCAGGTCGTCCTGCCCGGTACAGCGGTGCAGGGCGGCGAACGCGGCGGTGAGCGCCACGGTGAACGGCGTGGCGTGGTGCCGCCGGCCCAGCTCGCGCAGGGCGGCCGGTACCTCCGGGGCGAGCGGTGTGGTGTGGGAGCCGGTGGGCCGGGCGGTGAGGTCGGTGGGCGGGTGGGTGGGGCCGGGGAGGCGTGGGGGAGCGGCGCCTTCGAGCAGGGCGTGCCAGTGGCGCAGCCCCTCGTCGAGGCCGTCGGCCGCGGCTCGGTGTTCGTGCCGGGCGAAGTCGGCGTACTGGGGCGGCTGGGCCTGCGGCTGTGCTTGGGGCTGTGCGGGGTCGGACCCGGGGGCCGGAGCGGAGGCTTCCCGCGGGTGGGCGGCGGTCTCGTACAGTGCGGCGAGTTCCTCCGCCACGATCTCCAGGGACGGTCCGTCGAGCGAGATGTGATGGAACGTCAGGAGCACCGTGTGGTCCTGGGGGCCGTGGCGCAGGACGAGTGCGCGGGGCACGGTCCCGGCGGAGAGGTCGAACCGACGGCCGGCCTCCGCCGCCAGCAGCGCCGGGGCGTCCGCCGGTTCGGCCGGGACCACCGGCACCGCGAACGACGCGGGCGCCGGCAGCACCTCCTGGCACGGCTCGCCGTCGTCCCGCTCCACGTAACGGGTGCGCAGGATGCCGTGCCGGCGGACGAGCTCGGTCAGTGCGGAGGCCAGCGCGTCGACGTCGAGCGGACCGCGCAGCCGGGTGGCGAACGGCACGCTGTACGAGGCGCCGTCATGGCCGAGCCGGTCCATCAGCCACATGCGGTGCTGGGCGCGGGAGAGCGGTGCCGGGCCGCGGTCGGCGGAATCGGGACGGGCGGCGGGTCGGGCCGCGGCGCGTTCCCGGGCCCGGCGCAGCAGCTCCTCCTGGAAGGAAGGGGCGGCGGGGCGGTCAGTGGCCATCGGTGTCCTCCGGGGCGTGCGGGTGAAGATCACCGTGCGCGGCGAGCAACGCCCGCTCGACCAGGGCGGCCTGGCCGGCCACGGTGGGGGAGCCGAAGAAGTCGGCGAGCGACAGTTCCACGCCGAGCTCCTCGCGGAGGTCGTCGGTGACGGCCAGGGCGAGCAGTGAGTGGCCGCCGAGGGCGAGGAAGTCGGCGTCCGGGCGGGTCACTTCGCAGCCCAGGGAACGGCTCCAGACGTCGGCGACGGCCTGCTCCAGCGGCGTCAGCGGTCCGTCCGGGGCCGCAGACACCGGCGAGCCGTCCGGCGCATCCGAAGCATCTGAAGCACCTGAACTGTCTGAACCATCTGAAGCACCTGAACTACCGGAAACCTCGGGCCCCTTCGGGGAGAGCAGGCCGGCCAGCGCGTGGCGGTCGACCTTGCCCGAGGGGTTGAGGGGCAGGTCGGTGACGACGGTCAGTTCGTCGGGTACCAGATGGGCGGGCAGGGCCGCGGCCAGCCGGTCACGCAGGGCGTCCGGCCGGGGGACGGGACCGGGTGCGGCGACGACGAAGGCGACCAGCCGGGCGTCGTCGGGGGCGGGACGGTGCACGGTGACGGCCGCATCGGCCACCTCCGGCTGCTCCCGCAGCGCGTACTCGACCTCCCCCGGCTCGATCCGGAAGCCGCGCACCTTCACCTGGTCGTCCGTGCGGCCGTGGTAGTCGAGCACACCGTCCGGGCGTCTCGAGACCACATCGCCGGTGCGGTAGAGGCGGCCCCGGTGGGGGTGGGTGGTGAAACGTTCGGCGGTCAGCTCCGGACGGCCGGTGTAGCCCAGCGACAGCCGACTGCCGCCGACCCAGAGTTCGCCCCGCTCGCCGTCCGGGACGGGCCGGCCGGCCTCGTCCAGGACGTGCGCGGCGGCCCCCGCGATGGGACGGCCGATCGGTATCTGTCCGGCGCAGTCGGCGGCGGTGACCCGGTGGGCGGTGGCGAACGTCGTCGTCTCCGTCGGCCCGTAGCCGTTGACCAGCTCCAGCCAGGGGAACGCCTGCAGCACCTCGCGGGCATGGTGCGCGGCGAGCGCCTCGCCGCCGACCACGACCGTGCGCAGCGGCGCGAAGATCCGGGAACGGCGCACCGCCAGCTGGTGGAAGAGCGCGGTGGTGAAGAAGGCCACCGTGACCCCGTGCCGCTCCGCCTGCCGGGCCAGGTCCTCCAGAGAGGGCCGCTCGACGGTGCACACCACGACGGCGGCGCCGTTGGCGAGGGCGCTCCACACCTCGAAGGTCGACGCGTCGAAGGTCAGCGGCGAATGGAACAGCACCCGGTCGCGGGGCGTCAGGGTGAGGTACGCCGGGGCGCTGACCAGCTCGGCTATCGCGCGGTGGGCGATAGCCACGCCCTTGGGACGACCGGTGGAGCCGGAGGTGAACATGATGAACGCGGCGGCATCGGGGACGGGCCCGTCAGCCTGGGAACCGTCGGCCTGCGGCTCGTCGAGCCGCGGTTCTTCCACCTGCGGCTCGTCGGGCAGGGCCAGGGTCGGGCCGGCCGGGGCGGCGGATTCCAGCAGCTTGGCGTCCCCGACGGTCAGCGTCACACCGGCCTCCGCGGCCAGCGCCTCGCTCCGCGGGCGCGGGTGCGCCGGATCGAGCGGTACGCAGACGGCCCCCGCCCACCACAGCGCGAGCTGGGCGATGACGGTACGGGCCGAGCGGGGCGTCAGCAACGCCACGGCGTCACCCCGGCGGACTCCCCGCCGGCGCAGATGCCCGGCGAGCGCCCGGGCGGCCCGGACCAGCTGCGCGTACGTCAGCGTGGTGTCGCCGTCCGCCACGGCCAGGGCGTTGGGGGTCCGTTCGGCGTGCCGCGCCACGAGTGCCGGCAGGCTGGTCGGGGCGGGCTCGCTCGACAGGGCGCTTTCGGTGGGCACGGGCCCTTCCTTCCAGGTGTCGTCGGGGTGCGGAGACAGCGGGACGGTCATCTCAGGCCCGCCCCGGCTTCGGGTCCGCATCCGCACGGCGGGCGTCCACCAGGGCCGCCACGGCGCGCAGATCGGGCTGGCGGAGCAGCTCCGGGGCGCGCAGCCGTACGCCGGTCTCCCGCTGGACGGCGGTCAGCAGGCGGGCGGCGATCAGCGAAGTGCCGCCCGCCGCGGTGAAGTTCTCGGCCAGCGTGGTCTCCGGCCGGGCGAGCAGATCGCGCACCGTGCCGAGCACCAGCCGCTCCCCGGGGGTGGATCCGTCGGGGAGCACCTCCGACCCGGGCGGCGCCGCCGGGCCGGACGAACCGGGGCCGGACGAACCAGTGCCGGGCGGTACCGGCGAGGCGCCCTCCTCGGTCGCCCGGCGCACCAGCTCCGCCCGGTCCACCTTGCCGTTGGCGTCCAGCGGGAAGGCGTCGACGAGGCGTACGGCCGAGGGGACGGCCTGCTCGGGCAGCCAGGCCCGGACCGCCGTGAGCAGATCCTCCGCGGTCGGGGTGGCGCCGCCGGCCGGCCGTACGTACGCCACCAGGCGAGTGCGGCCGCCGGGCGTCCGGGGTGCGACGACGACGGCGCTGCGCACCGCCGGGTCCTGCTCGAACGCGGCCGCCACCTCCGCCGGTTCGATCCGCACGCCGCTGATCTTCACCTGGTCGTCGAGGCGGCCGAGGAACTCCAGCAGCCCGTCGGCCCGCATCCGCACCCGGTCCCCGGTGCGGTACAGCCGGTCCACGCCGGGCGGCAGGTCGAGGCCCGCGGGCGGAATGGTGAAGCGGCGCGCGGTCAGGTCGGGGTCCAGATAGCCCAGCGCCAGGCAGCGTCCGCCGAGGCGCAACTCGCCCTCGGCGCCGCGGGGTACGGGCCGGCCGTCGTCGTCGGTGACCACCACGGTCACGCCCGGCACCGGCCCGCCGATCGGCGGTGCGCTCTCCGCGTCCGCCGTCTTGGCGGCGTCCGTGCCACGCATGGCATACGAGGTGGCCATGACGGTGGCCTCGGCGGGGCCGTACGCGTTGTGGACGGTGGCCGTCACGTCCGCGGCCGGGCGGCGGCGCAACCGGTCGCCACCGACGATGAGATGACGGAGCGTCAGGCCGCTGGGCCAAGGACGGTCGAGCAGCGGCTCGATCATCGGGGTGGCCCCGATCGACACCGATACCCCGGCATCGCGCCACCAGTCGGTGAGCACCTCCGAGTCCCAGCGGACCTCGTCCGGGGCGGGTACCAGGGCGGCGCCGGACGTCAGCCCGGCCCACAGTTCCAGCACGTGCGGGTCGAAGGCGACGCCGATGAGCAGGGAGTGGCGGTCGCCCGGGGCCAGCCCGGTTTCCCCGCGGTACCAGTCGAGCAGGGTGCCGAGGGCCGCCTCGGCGACCGCGACCGCCTTGGGGCGGCCGGTGGAACCAGAGGTGAGTACGGCGTAGAACGCCTCGGCGGGCGCGCGACGGGCTCCCGCGCCGGGTCCGTCCGCGAACGCTGCGACGGCCTTCGCCGGGGCATTGGCGCCCACCACCGGCAGGGGCAGCACCACCTGGTCGACCTGCGCCGCCTCGATCCGTTCCGCTCCGGTCCGTTCGGCCTGCCCGGACGCCCGGAAACGGGGCGGCAGCAGCACCGGATCGCCGATCAGACAGGCGACGTCCAGGTCCTGGGTGACGGTCTCGACCCGGCGTTCACCGGGCTGCGGGCCGAGCGGCAGGTAGACCGCGCCGAGGCGGGCGAGCGCGACGGCGGTCACGACCAGCGCGGCCGAACGGTCCAGGCAGACGCCGACCAGGTCGCCGGGCCGGACCCGGTCGCCAAGTGCGTCCGCCACCGCGTCGGCGGCGGTGCCGATCTCCCCGTACGTCCAGGTGTGCGCGCCGTCGATCACCGCGGGGGCCTCGGGCGAACGCGCGGCCCACTCCGCGAAGCGGGAGAGCACACCGGCCGGGGCGCCGGCCGCGGGCTCGGCGCCGTGGGCGATGCTCAGCGGGCGGTCCCGGTCCTGGGGGTGCTGGGAGGTCCGGGGTGCCTGGATGGTCGGGGTCGAGGTCGGGTGCATCACGCCTCCGTCGCAGTGGTCGCAGCAGTCACAGTGGTCACGACAGGGGTGGCCGTGGTGGTCGTAGGAGCCGCGGCCGTCGTGGACGCGGCGGCGAACGCCGCGAGGGCGTCGGCCTGGTCGGCGAGTACCGGGTTGCGGAACAGCAGCCGCAGCGGCGGGCGTTCGCCCAGGTGGGGCTCCAGCCAGGCGGACAGCTGCGCGGCGAGCAGCGAATGACCGCCGACGTGGAAGAAGTGCGAGGCCGCATCGAAGCGGCGGTGGCCCAGGACCTCCTGCCAGCCGTCGGCGAGCAGCACCGTCAGCGGATCGTCGGACACCGGGCCGGTGGCCTCGCCCTCCCCGGCCGGGGCCGCAGAAGCCACCGCCTCCACCGGCACCGTCGGCTCCAGCGCCGCGGCCGTACGGGACAGCGCCACCCGGTCCGGCTTGCCACCGGCCAGCCTCGGCAGCACCTCCAGCCGCGCCCACCGCCCCGGCACCAGAGCGGCCGGCAGCCGGCGGCTCAACTCCGTGTGCAGGGCCTGCTCGTCCCACTCCGCACCCGGTGTGCCCGGGCCGGTGTTCTCCAGGAAGCCGACGAGCCGGGGCCCGCCGGGGGCCTCGCGGTCCAGGACGACGGCGCAGGACCGGCCGCCGAGCACGGCCGAGGCGGCGGCCTCCACCTCCTCCAGCTCGATGCGGTAGCCGCGCAGCTTGACCTGGTTGTCCCGTCGGCCCAGGAAGTGGAGCAGCCCGTCGCGGCCCCGGTAGCCGAGGTCACCGGTGAGGTAGACCCGTTCCCCGCCGAGCGCGTCGACCGTGACGAACCGGGCGGCGGTGGCCTCCGGGTTGCCCACGTACCCCTCGGCGAGCCCGGCCCCGGCGATCGCCAGCTCGCCGACCGCGCCGTCCGGCAGCGGACGGCGCCCGGCGTCCAGGACGTGGATGCGCTCGCCGGGCAGTTCGGTGCCCAACGGGATCTCCGCGCCCTCGGCCAGGCCGTCGCGGGTGATTTCGTGGACGGTGGAGCTGATGGCGGCCTCCGTCACGCCGTAGACATTGAGCACCGTGGCGTCGGTGTCGGCGAGGAAGGCGCGCATCACCTCGGCCGGGAGGCGCTCCCCGCCGAGGACCAGCAGCCGGGGCGCCCACCGGCCGGCGCGCAGGGCGGGGGACATGTCGTCACGGGTGGCGAGGAAGTAACTGGTGGGCAGGTTCGCCACGGTGACCCTGGCGGTGGTCAGCAGCTCGGTCAGCTCGGCCCCGGTCGGCACCTCGTACTCGGGCACGACCAGGCACGCCCCGGCGTACAGCGACGGCAGCACCTCCTCCAGCGCCACGTCGAACGACGGCTGGGCGAACAGCAGCGCCCGGTCACCGGGCGCCAGCCCGAACCGCTCGGCCGCGCCGGTCAGATGGTTCGCCAGCGCCGCCCGTCCGACGGCCACGGGCTTGGGCACACCCGTCGAGCCCGAGGTGTGGATGATGTACGAGGCGCCGGGCACCACCTCGGCCTTCCGGGCCGGGGGCAGGACCGGCGCGTCGACCGGGGCCACCGGAAGACCGGCAGGGACGGAGGGGCGGGAGGCGAGGGGCGGGGCGGAGCAGTCGGCCGGGCCGGTGACCGGGGCCTCGGCGGGGGTCAGTACCAGGGCCGGGGAGAGCCGCTCCAGCAGCAGCTCCAGCCGCGCCGGCGGGTCGGACGGCGACAGCGGGCAGTACACCGCTCCGCTCCGCAGACACGCCAGCAGCGTCACGACCGAGTCGAGGCCGCGCGGCAGCACCGCGGCCACCGGCTGACCGGCCGTCACCCCCGCGGCAGCCAGCCGCTCCACCAGCGAGTCCACCAGCGCGTCGAGGTCACCGTAGGTGATCCGGCGGGCGCCGACGAGCAGTGCCGGCAGCGACGGGTCATGGGCGGCGGCGGGGTCCAGCGGGTCACGGCCGGCACCGTCCTGGGCCGCCGGCGCGAGGGGCGTGCCGGCCGCGGCCGGGACCGGCTCGGGAACCGACGGCAGCGCCAGGTCGGCGAGGACGGTGCCGGGGGCGTCGAGGTAGGCCCGCAGCAGGTCGAGGAACCGCCCGGCGAGCAGCTTCGCCACGTCCTCCCCGAACATGTCGGCGTCGTAGTCCCACACCAGCGTCATGCCCGGCGCACCGTGCCGCGGGGTGACCCCGCGCCGGTCGTCCGGGAGCAGCACCACGTCCAGGTCGAAGCGCGTGGTGCCGGTGTTGAAGCCCTCGAACAGCGTGATGTCCAGACCGGGCACGTCGATCTCGGGCAGCTCCGCGTCATGGGCGCTGAACATGACGCTGAACAGCGGGTTGTCCGCACCCGAGGTGTGCAGACCCAGCGCCCGGGTCAGCTCCTGGACCGGCACCTCCTGGTGCGGCAGCGCACGGATCAAGGTGTCGGTCACCTCGTCCATGGACTCCTCGGCCGGTGCGTCCGGATCCAGCCGGAGCGGCAGCGGAATCGTGTTCACGAACATCCCCACCGCGTCCTCGAACCCCCGCGGGCGGTTGCCGACCGCGGTGCCGATGACCATCTGCGTACGCCCGCTGTGCCGGCGCAGCAGCTCGGCGAAGAGCCCCAGCAGCGCGGCGAACGGCGTCAGACCGCGGGCACGGGCGTGCTCCCGCAGCCGTCCGGCCAGGTCGGCGCCGATCGACTGGCGCAGCTGCCCGCCGTGGTGGCGACGCCGCGACCCCGGCCGGGACAGCCCGGGCAGCGGCATGTCGTAGGAGAAATCGCGCAGTTCACCGGTCCAGAACTCAAGCCCGGCCCGCCGCTCCTCGTCGCCCGCGGCACCGCCGTCCCGCTGCACCCGGACGTGATCGGCGTACGAGGACGCCGCGGGCAACTCGACCGGCCCGCCCAGGACATGGCCCCGGTAGACGGTGAAGACGTCCCGCAGCAGGATCGCGAAGGAGTGGCCGTCGTGGATCAGATGGTGCTCGACGTGGATGAGCCGGTGCCGGTCCTCCGCCAGCCGGACCAGCGTCCAGCGCAGCAGCGGCGCCTGATAGGTGTCGAGCGGGGTCTCCGCCTCGGTGCGCAGCAGCTCCTCGAAGGCCCGGTCGGGGTCGTCCGCCCCGCTCAGGTCCACCGTCCGCAGCCGCGGCGCACAGTCCTCGGCGACCCGCTGGCCCGGCACCGCGCCGGGGACGGCGACGAGTTCCAGCCGCAGACCGGGGTGCCGGTCGAGGACGGCGGCGAGCCCGCGGTGCAGGGCTTCGGCGTCGAGGGTGCCCCACAGATCGAGTGCGGCGGTGAAGTTGTACGCGCGGCTGCCCGGCTGCACCTGTTCGTGCAGCCAGACAATCTCCTGCGAGGAGGAGAGCGGAAGCATGGGCGGTCCTTGATGTGTGGTCGGATCGGAGTGGCGCGGCCGGGCACGGTCGGGCCGGCCGCGCAGTGCGCAGGCCGGGCCGCGGATCACACGGCCGGCCGCGAGGTGGCCTCAGGGGCGAGGGGACGTGCGAGGAAAGAGGTAAAGACTGAGATGAAGAAGGGAAAGAAGAGGCAGAAGGGAAGGGACGGAGGCGGCGGGTCAGCTGACCGCAGCAGCCGGGGAACCCAGGGCACCGGTCAGCGCGGCGAAGGCGGCCCCGGCCGTCGCGTCGGAGTGCACCGCGCGGTCCCACACCATGCGCAGCCGCAGTTCCGGGCCCTGGGTGACGGACACCGCGAAGGGGCCGCGCACCGCTCTGCCGTCGATGTGGATCTCCCGGCCGGTGACCCCGCCGAGCCGGAGCGGGGGCCGCCGCCGGGCGTCGTCCACGGTCAACAGCCCGTCGAGACCGCCCCGCCAGCCGGACCCGGCGGCCCGTGCCGCGTGCACCACCGCGTCGAACGGCGTGCCGGCGTGGTCCAGATCGTCCCACCACGCGCCGGCCGTCTCCTCCGGCGTCACCGGGCCCGTGCCCGTCGCGGTGGGAAAGACCACGGTGTTGAGGAAGCAGCCGAGCACCGGTGCGGCGCCGGGGGGACGGCCGCCCCACGGATAGCCGAGCGGCACCACGTGGCCCTTCCCGTACAGCACCTCGGCGGCGGCGCGGCAGGCGTCGAGCAGCTGGGGGAAGGACGTCCCGGTCTCCGGAGCGGGTACCCGCCGCTCGGCCGAACCGCTCGGCAGCCCGTCCTGCGCCGGGCCCTGCGGCCCGTTCGCGGACCGCGCCCGTTCACCCACCGCGCGGAGCCGGTCGCCCCAGTACGCCATCGCCGCCGGCGAACCCGCCCGGTCTTCCGCGGCCAACTGCAGGAGTACGGCCTCCCGGTAGGCGTCCAGCTCGGCGGCCGCGTCGGCGGGCGACGGGCCGTCCGCCGCGCGGCCCGCGGCGTAGGCGGCGCCCAGCTCCTCGACGATCCGGTTCAGCGACTGGCCGTCGCACGCGGTGTGCTCCAGCACCACGGCGAGCACTTCCCGCGGCCCCTCGGCACCCGGCCCGCCCTGGCCGTCGGGCCCGTCGGGTCCGTCCGGCCCCTCCGCGCCGTCCAGGCCGTCCGCCGCGAGGAACAGCCGCAGCGGCGCTCCCTGCGGGGCCCAGTCATGCAGGACCCGCCGCAGCGCGGCCGCCGCGTCTTCCCCGGGCACCCGGGAGACCCGCGTCACCGGCACCTCCGGCGGCCCCAGTCGGAGCACCGGGGTGCCCCGCAGCACCTCAGGACGGGCGCGCAGGACGGGATGCAGTACGGCGAGGCGTCGGGCCGCCGCGGCGAGGCGCGCGAGGTCCACCGTGCCGCGCGGGAAGGAGAAGAACATCGGCACCAGGTCGGGCCGCCCGGCCGGGTCCATGGCCCGGACGAGGACGAAGCGCCGCTGGGCACCGGTGACCGGCAGCAGGGCCGGGGCCCCGTCGCTGTCGGCACCGCCGACGCCGTCGTCGAGCCGGCGGAAGCGGGCCAGGTACTGGCTCGTGATGCTGTGCACGGAAGCCTCTCTGGGGAGGGAGAAGTGAGGTGGGGGAGGCGGGGAGAACGGGGACGAGGGCTGGGGACGGGCGCGCGCTCTAGCCGCGCCCGGCGGCCTCGACCTGCTGGCCGGCACCGGCACCGGCGCCCTCGTCCGACTCCTCATCGGTGGCGTCCAATTCGCCCTCAGCAGACGGGAGTTCGCGCATCGTCCGCAGCGGCGAGAGCAGCAGCGGCAGCGGTACGACGAGGAATCCCGCCGCGCACCACACCAGCGCCGCACGGGCGCCGTACGCATCGGCCAGGGCACCGCCGACCAGCGCGCCGAGCGGCAGCGTGCCCCACATCACGAACCGTAGGGTGGCGTTCATCCGGCCGAGCAGCCTGGGCGGGCAGACCGTCTGCCGGAAGCTGACCTGGGCGACGTTGTAGACGACCGCCCCGAAGAAGACCACGCCGGAGCCGAGCGCGAACAACGAGGCGCCCGCGCCGCGCCCGGACAGCGGCCACAGCACCGCGAACGGCCCGGTGACCAGGGCGGACAGCCAGATGATCCGGGCCCGGCCGAGCCGTGCGGCGAGCGGGCCGGCGCACAGGGCGCCCGCCAGGCCGCCGAGCGCGGCGGCGGACAGCACCAGGCCGACGGCCGCGGGTGCCAGCCCCAGCTCCCGTACCAGGAAGACGGACTGGGTGGCCATCAGCATGGCGGAGAAGAGGTTGGCCAGCCCCGTGGCCAGGGCGATCACCCGCAGCAGGCGGTGGCCGAACACGAAGCGCAGCCCCTCGCCGACCTCCTTGCGGAGCGAGGCTCCCGTTACGCGTTCCGGCAGGCTCTCCGGCCGCTTGATGCGCCACAGGAAGAGCGCGGAGAGCGCGTAGCCGCAGGCGTCCGCCACGATGGCCAGCGGCGCGCCGAGCAGCTGCACCAGGCCACCGCCCAGCCCTGGGCCCGCGACCTGCGCCGAGGAGCGGACGGTCTCCAGCGCTCCGTTGCCGGCGACCAGCTGTTCCTTGGGCAGCAGTTGCGGTACGAAGCTCTGGTGGGCGACGTCGAAGAAGACCGTCGCCACACCGGTGACCAGGGCGACGACGTACAGCTGGGCCATCGTCAGCATTCCGGCGACGGCGGCCAGGGGAATGCTCGCCATGGCCACGGCCCGCACCACATCGGCACGGATCAGCAGCGGCAGCTTCCGCATCCGGTCGACCCAGGCTCCCGCGGGCAGGCCGACCAGCAGGAACGCGGCGGTCTCGGCCGCGGTGAGCAAACCCACCTGGAACGCGGGCGCGTTGAGCTGGAGTACTGCGACGAGGGGCAGCGCGACCAGGGTGACCTGGGAACCGAAGAGTCCGGCCGCGGCTCCGGTGAGGAGCAGGCGGAACTCGGGCATGCGCAGCGGGCCGCTTGTGGCGGCTCGGGGTCTGACGGGCATGCCGATGACATTCGGGGACCAGGCGATCTCCGGTCAAAAAGAAGAGCGTAGTTTCAGACGCTTTTCTTCACCAATTACGCACACGCGCCGGAAATTTTCCGTCAGATTCTGGCAATGGCGGGATGTCCGGCGTCTGTGACGCCCTGGCCCGTCGGCAGGTCCGGTCGGGCCGACGGCGGATCACGGCCCCTCTGGGCTGCACGCAACGTCATGAGTCGCAATCTGACCGAAAACTGCCATCGATGTCCCTTTATGAACGGAACCCCGCGCTTCACCCGCTATGCGGTCGCCGCCCGCGCTCGCGGACCTCACTCCGGAGTCACTGCGACGCGTCGGCTGGCCTGGGCAGTACGCCGCTTCCTGGGCCGCACGGAGATTGGGCCGTCACCGCACTCCGCGTAATACCCAGCCGGGCAAAGGCGACCGGCGTCAGCGCACCGCAAGCACGATCTTGCCCTTGACGCGGCCGGTCTCACTGAGCTCATGTGCCTTGCCGGCCTCCTCCAAGGGGAGCACCTGGTCGACGACGACCTGCAGCGCGCCGCCTGCCACCAGCTCGCCGATCTCCTGGAGGTCGGAGCCGGCCGGGGTGAAGCCGAACTCCACGTAACGCAGGCCGAGTGCGGCGGCCCGTGCCCTGACGGCCGTGCGGTCCGGACCGGTGCCCCTGATGTCGAGCAGCACCCCTTGCGCGGTGAGGGTGGCCAGCGACCGGGGCCCGTACGCCCCGCTGATGGGGTCCAGCACCACGTCGATGTCGCGCGCCACCTCCTCGAAGTCGACGGTGGTGTAGTCGATCAGCTCGTCGGCGCCGAGCCCGCGCAGGAAGTCGTGCTTGTCCTGCCGGGCGGTGCCGATGACATAGGCGCCCCGGGACTTGGCGATCTGCACCGCGAGATGTCCGATGCCGCCGGCCGCCGCGTGGATGAGCACCCGCTGACCGGCCCGGACGCCGGCGATCTTGACGAGCGGCTGCCAGGCGGTGAGCGCTGCGGTCGGGAGCGCCGCGGCGTGCAGATGGTCCAGGCCCGGCGGGACGAAGGCCAGGGACTCCTCCGGTACGGCCACGTACTCGCAATAGGTGCCGCGCGGCGGCAGTACCGCCGCGAACACCGCATCGCCCGGCCGGAACCGCGTCACCTGGCCGCCCACCGCTGCCACCACGCCGGACAGGTCCAGCCCCAGCACGAACGGCGGCTCGCCCAGCCTGCCCAGCAGGCCCGAACGCCGCTGCCGGTCGGCCGGGTTGACCCCGGCGGCATGCACCCGCACCAGCACCTCGCCGGGCCCGGGCACCGGCCGCTCGGTCTCGACGACCTCCAGTACCTCCGGACCGCCGAACACCCGCTGGCTGACCGCCCGCATACCGCTGCTCATCTCCCCGCCTTCCTCACCCACTCCGCCGTGGCTGGTCGGCCACGGCCTCATCCTGGAAGAAGGCGGTACCCGTTGTGAAGTAGGCACCTGTTTGATATCTAGGTACCTCATGGATACCACTACCCGAGCCGACTGGCAGCTCACCTATCGCCGCGACTGCCCCTCGCGCACCGTCATCGAAGTCCTGGCCAACAAGTGGGCCTTGTACGTCCTGGGCGCCCTGCGGCGCTACGACCGGCCGATGCGGTTCAACGAGCTGCGGCGGGTCCTCGACGGCATCACGCAGAAGATGCTGACCCAGACCCTGCGGGCCCTCGAACGGGACGGCCTGGTCAGCCGTACCGTCTATCCGACCGTCCCGCCGCGCGTGGAGTACGAGTTGACCGCGCTCGGCGTCGAGGCCGGGCAGCTCACCGCCGCCATCGCCGACTGGTCCGTGGCGCACGCTCAGGAAATCCTCACGGCCCGCGGCCGGTTCGACGAACGGGACGCCGCCCCGCCGGCGCCGGTGCGGTAACCAACGGACCTGGAAGTTCCCTAACGCCCCGCCCTGCGCTTGTTCCAGACGTCGAAGCCGACCGCGGCGAGCAGTACGAGGCCCTTGATGACCTGCTGGTAGTCGGTGCCGATGCCGACCAACGACATGCCGTTGTTGAGGACACCGAGGACCAGGCCGCCGATGACCGCACCCATGACCGTGCCGACGCCGCCACTCATGGAGGCGCCGCCGATGAACGACGCGGCGATGGCTTCGAGTTCGAAGTTCAGGCCGGCCTGCGGCGTACCCGCGTTCAGCCGGGCCGCGTAGACACAACCGGCGAGCGCTGCCAGGACACCCATGGTGACGAAGACGCCGAACGTGATGCGCTTGTCCTTGACGCCGGACAGCTGCGCGGCCGCCTTGTTGCCGCCGAGCGCGTACACATGCCGTCCGACGACCGCATTGCGCATCACATGACCGAGGGCGAGCAGCAGACCGCCCATCACGAGCATCACGACCGGCACGCCGTGGAAACTGGCCAGCGTCAGGGTGAAGGCCACGACGGCGGCGGTGAGCGCGGTGCACCTGGCCACCCACAGACCGGTCGGCAACACGTCCGGTGCGAGGGCGAGTTGGCGGCTGCGCTGCCGCCCTTCCCGTAGCAGCAGGAGCACGACGGCGCAGAGGCCCAGCGCGAGGGTGGGGTTGTGGTACTGCGTGTACGGGCCCACCTCCGGGAGGAATCCCTTGGCGAGGTCCTGGAAGCCGTCCGGGAACGGCGCCAGGGACTGGCCCGCCAGCACGATCTGCGTCGCGCCGCGGAACAGCAGCATGCCGGCCAGCGTCACGATGAACGACGGGATCCCGAGGTACGCGATGAAGAAGCCCTGCCAGGCTCCCGCGACCGCCCCGATCAGCAGCGAGAGGAGCAGGGCGGGTACCCACGGCAGGTCGTGCTTGACCATCAGTACCGCCGCCATCGCGCCGACGAAGGCGACCAGTGAACCGACGGACAGGTCGATATGGCCCGCGATGATGACGATCATCATGCCCATGGCCAGGATGAGGATGTAGCTGTTCTGCTGGATCAGATTGGAGACGTTGTTCGGCAGCAGCAGCGTGCCGTCGGTCCAGATCTGGAACAGCACGACGAGGAAGACCAGGGCGATGAGCATGCCGTACTGGCGCAGATTGGCCCGGGCGCTGCGGAACAGGAGGGCCAGGGTAGGCGGTGGCGCGGGCGGGGCCTCGGGGGGAGTGCTCGTGGTGGGGGTCATGGCGGGGCCTCAGCTCCCGTTCTCGGTCGTACGGCGCAGGGTCATATGGCGCATCAGGACTTCCTGGGTGGCCTCGGCGCGGGAGACCTCACCGGTCAGCCGGCCCTCGGCCATGGTGTAGATCCGGTCGCACATCCCGAGCAGTTCGGGCAGGTCGGAGGAGAGGAAGAGCACCGCCTTTCCGCGGGCCGCGAGGTCGCCGATCACGGTGTAGATCTCGTACTTCGCGCCGACGTCGATGCCGCGCGTCGGCTCGTCGAGGATCAGCACCTGCGGGTCGGTGTGAATCCACCGGCTCAGCACGACCTTCTGCTGATTGCCGCCGGAGAGCCGGCCCACCTGCTCGGCGACCGTGGGGGTCTTGATGGTGAGGGCCGTGCGGTAGTGCTCGGCGACCCGGCGTTCGTGGTGTTCGTCCACGAAGCCGCGCAGGCCCTTCCGCCGGCCCGTGTCGTGACGCCGCATATTGGGCAGCGAGGCCAGGGAGATGTTGCGCTGCACGGTGTCGAGGAGGTTCAGACCGTAGCGCTTGCGGTCCTCGGTGACGTAGGCGAGGCCGGCGGCGATGGCCGCCGGTACGGTTCCGGTGTCGGCCTCGCGGCCGCCGACGGCCACCGTGCCGCCGACGTACTGCCCGTAGGAGCGCCCGAAGAGGGACATCGCGAGTTCGGTGCGGCCCGCGCCCATCAGCCCGGCGAGGCCGACGATCTCGCCGCGGCGCACGGTGAGCGACACCTCGTCGACGACCGTGCGCCGATGGTCGACCGGATGCCGTACGGTCCAGCCGTCGACGGCGAGAGCCACCTGGTCGGCGTCCTCGCCCCGGTAGGGAGTGCGGTCGGGGAAGCGCTGGTCGAGATCGCGGCCGACCATGCCCTGGATGAGGCGTTCCTCGGACAAGAGCGGTGCAGCAGAGCGACTTTGACGTACCGTCAGGGTTTCGATCGTCCGACCGTCGCGCAGGATGGTCACCGAGTCGGCGATCGCCCGGATCTCGTTGAGCTTGTGGGAGATGACGATGCCGGCCACGCCCTGTGCGCGCAGCTGGCGGATCAGTTCGAGCAGATGAGCGCTGTCCTGGTCGTTGAGCGCCGCCGTGGGCTCGTCCAGGATGAGCAGCTTCACCTCCTTCGACAGGGCCTTGGCGATCTCCACCAGCTGCTGCTGTCCCACGCCCAGCTCCGCGACCGGCGTCTGCGGCCTCTCGCGCAGCCCGACCCGCTCCAGCAGCCGGCTCGCCTCGCGGTAGGTGGCGTGCCAGTCGATGGTGCCGCGGGCCGATCGCCGCTCGTTGCCGAGGAAGATGTTCTCGGCGATCGACAGCTGCGGCACCAGCGCCAGCTCCTGGTGGATGATGACGATGCCGCGCTGTTCACCGGCCCGGATGTCCTTGAAGGCCACCGGCTCGCCCTCGAAGCGGATCTCGCCCTCGTAACTCCCGTGCGGATACACCCCGCTGAGGACCTTCATCAAGGTGGACTTCCCGGCGCCGTTCTCCCCGCAGACGGCGTGGATCTCGCCGGCCCGTACGGTCAGTTGCACCTCGCAGAGCGCGGTGACGCCGTTGAAGCTCTTCGTGATGGCGCGCATCTCCAGGACGGGTCGCGCCCGCTCGGCCGTCGGCCGCGGCTCACCCACGGGCCGGGTCACCGTAGCTGTCCCGCGGTGAAGTAGCCCTCGCGCACGAGGAGATCGGTGTTCCCCTTGTCGATGCTCACCGGCTTCAGCAGATACGCCGGCACGGTCTTCTTCCCGTTGTCGTAATCGGTGGTGTTGTTGACCTCGGGTTTCCGGCCGTGGAGTACGGCGTCGCCCATCTGCACGGCACGGGCGGCGAGTTTGCGGGTGTCCTTGAAGACCGTCTGTGTCTGCTCCCCCCGGATGATGGACTTCACCGAGGCCAGCTCCGCGTCCTGGCCGGTGACGATCGGCAGGTCCGCGCCCCGGTAACCGGCGCTCTTGAGGGCGGAGATGATGCCCAGCGAGATGCCGTCGTACGGGGACAGCACCGCGTCGACCCTTTCCGCGCCGTAGTTCTTGCTGATCAGGTCGTCCATCCGCTTCTGCGCGGTACCCCCGTCCCAGCGCAGCGTGGTGGCCTGGTTCATCCTCGCCTGCCCGCTGCCGACCACCAGCTGCCCGCTGTGCAGGTAGGGCCTGAGGACGTCGAGCGCGCCGCGCCAGAAGTAGCGGGTGTTGTTGTCGTCGGGCGAGCCCGCGAACAGTTCGATGTGGTAGCTCTTGCCCGCGTCGCTGCGGGGCCGGCCCAACTTCAGCTTGTCGACGAGGTACTGCCCCTGGAGGCGGCCGACGCGTTCGTTGTCGAAGGACGCGTAGTAGTCGACGTTCTTCGTGCCCATGATCAGCCGGTCGTACGCGATCACGGGGATGCCGGCGTCGTGCGCGCGCTGGAGTACGTCGGTGAGCGCGGAACCGTCGATGGCGGCGACCACCAGCAGCCGGTGCCCCTCGGCGATCATGTTCTCCAACTGGGCGACCTGGTTCTCGACCTTGTCGTCGCCGTACTGCAGGTCCGCCTGGTACCCGGCCTTGCGGAACTGCTCCGCCATGTTCCGGCCATCGGCTATCCAGCGCTCGGACGCCTTGGTGGGCATGGCGATGCCGATGGTGCCGCCCGTACCGCGGTCGGGCCGGTAGCGGCTGCCGCCCCTGGCCTCCTGGCCGCAGGCGGTCAGCGAGACGGCGAGCAGGGCGGCGCTCGCGGTGACGAGGAGGGTGCGGGAGCGCATGGGATCAGTCCCTTTCCGGTACGGGGAAGCGGTGCAGCCGGCCCGGGAGGCGGGCGCCCAGCGGTGACATCCCGCCGTCCGCGCCGTGCCGGGCCAGCAGGTCCAGGACCAGGCGCCCACGCCGGACCCGTTCCCGGGCGGTGGCGAGGGCGTGCTCGCGCAGGTGCGCGCCGTAGGGATAGATGCCGGACGCGTTGCTCAGGCCGAACTTGAGGTACAGGGGCGCGCCGCGCCGGATCAGCTCGGCCGTCTCGTACATCCGCACATAGCCACCGAGGTCGTCGGGCGCCTCGACGTACAGGTCCATCGGGGCACCGCTGACCCGCCGGATCTCGGTGAGGTGCTCCGCAGTCAGGTCGGAGGGCACGTTGAGGGAGTCGGCGCCTAGCCGCTCGTACACGGCGAACGAGGCGGGATTGACCGGCCCGGAGAGGGCGGACAACTTGAAAGTGGTGTCGGCGGGCAGGCGCCGGGCCGCCCGCAGCCGGTGCAGCGTCCACAGCACGCCCTCGTCCGCCACCAGCAGACAGCGCACCCCCAACTCCGTGGCGCGCAGGGCGTCTTCGACACATCCGGCGAGGCCGTCATGGCCGCGGGCGCGCAGGCCCGCGCCGCCGGAGCAGGTGCGGGTGGAGCCGCCGATGTCCCAGGTGCCGCGCGGACCGGTGAACAGACACAGCTCGATGTCGTGCGCGACGCACGCCCCGGCCATCTCGGTGATCTCACCGTCGGTGAGCATCCACACGCCACTGCCCTGACTGATCCGGTGGACCGGCACCTCGAGCCGGGCGCTCTCCTCCAGCACGACGGACAGCGCCTCCGGGCCCTCCACCGACGGGATCTCGGTCCGCCAGACGCCGCCGTCGGGAAAGGCGTGCGGTGAGGCGTCCGCGGGATCGGCCGGGGGAGTGGGATGGCCGATGCGGGCGAGGGCGTCGGCGCCGGGGCGACGAGGTTCGGACTCTGATGGGGCGGTCACGAGGCTCCCATGGTGGAGTGTTCGGTATCTCGGACGGCGTTCGGAGTGGTGGGTGTGCGGATGCCTTTTCAGGGGGCGGGGTGTACGACGGCGCGTGGGGTGCGGTGGTACGGGGCGGGCGCGGCTCCCGTACCACCGCACGTCTCAGGAGGGCGGCAGCACCTCACATACGGCAGTGACTCAGGGGCGCAGCAGCACTTTTCCGGTCCCCGGATCGCCGTCGCCGACCAGCGCGATGGCCTCGGCGAACCCTTCCAGGGGGAATTCATGGGTGATCAGCGGTGCCGGGTCGAGCAGTCCGCGGCTGAACGCGCGCACCGCGTACAACCAGGCCGACGACGGCGCCCCGAAGATGCTGCGGATCTCCAGCTGGCTCAGGGACAGGTGCACCGGGTCGATTCCGGCCGCGCCCGGCGGGAACACCCCGGTGAGCACCACCCGGCCGCCCCGGCGGGCCAGCAGACAGGACGAGGCCGCGGTCGAGCGTGCTCCCGCGGTCTCCACGACCAGATCGAAGCAGCCGTTGCGCTTCGCCGCCTGCTCGGGCGTGCACACCGCGGTCGCGTCGAACCGCAGCGCCTGGGCGCGGCGCCCGGTCCGGGGATCGACCACCACGAGCTCGGCGGGTTCCGCCGCGGCCAGCAGCTGCACCGCGAGCAGCCCGAGCGTGCCCGCACCGACCACCGCGATCCGCTCACCGGGCCGCGGCCGCCCGGCCCGCACCGCCGCGGCGACCACCGCGGCCGGTTCCAGAAGTGCGGCGGCCCGCAGATCGGCGTCGTCGGGCAGCGGATGTAACAGCTCGGCGGGCAGGGTGAGATGGTCCGCGAACCCGCCCGGCTCGGTGAACCCGGTCTCGGCGTACCCGCCGGTGCACAGGCTGGTCTCGCCGGCCCGGCACCGCTCACACGCCCGGCATGCCCGGAACCCCTCGGCCACCGTCTTGCGCCCCATCAGCGCCGGATCGACCCCCGCGCCGACCGCCGCCACCGTGCCCGACCACTCATGACCGGGCACGACGGGATAGTGGACGTACCCGGCGTCGCGCCGGCCGTCATAGACCTCGCGGTCGCTCAGGCAGATCCCGGCGGCGGCGACCCGCACCAGCACCTCACCCCGCCCGGGCTCGGGCACCGCGCCGTGCACCAGCCGGTGGTGCCGGGGGCGCTCGACGACGATCGAGCGGCTGAGCTCCGACCCACGGTCCCGTCCCACCGCATCCCCGTCCGCCGCCCGGCCGCCGGGGCCGCCGCCCGCTCGGTTCACCGCGGCCGCCTCTGCTCCCAGCCCTCGGCCCAGAGGTCGAAGCGTGCCTGCTGTTGCGGGAATTCGGCCGCGGCGTCCGGATCGAACTCGACGCCGAGCCCGGGCGCGTGCGACACCGCGAAGCAACCGGTCTCCGGATCCACGTACGGCGCGCCCCGCACCACCTTCGTGATCTCCGCGTCCGCGAAGTCGTTGAAGTGCTCCAGGACCTTGAAGTTCGGGGTGCAGGACGCGAGTTGGAGCGAGGCCGCGGTCAGGACCGAACCACCGACGTTGTGCGGGGCCACCAGCACGTAGTGCGTCTCGGCGGTCGCGGCGAGCTTGCGGGCTTCGAGAATGCCGCCGATGTGCCCGAGGTCCGGCTGGATGATGTCGGCGGCCTGCGTCTCGAACAGCTCCCGGAACTCGATCCGGTCGTGGATGCGTTCACCGGTGGCCACCGGCAGCTCCACCTTGTCCGCGACCTTCTTCAGCGCCTTGAGGTTCTCGGGCGGCACCGGCTCCTCCAGCCAGGCGGGCCGGAAGGGCGCCAGTTCGCGGGCGAGCCGGACCGCCGTGGCCGGGCTGAACCGGCCGTGCATCTCCAGCATCAGCTCGGTGTCCGGGCCGATGGCGTCCCGTACCGCCTCGATCAACGACACGGAGTAGAGGGTCTGTTGATGATCGAGCTCGAAATGGCCGGTCCCGAAGGGGTCGATCTTCAGGGCCCGATAGCCACGCGCCACCACGTCCTGAGCCGCCTTGTGGTACGCCTCGGGGGTGCGCTCGGTGGTGTACCAGCCGTTGGCGTACGCCATGACGCGATCGGTGACCCGGCCGCCGAGCAACTGCCACACCGGCACCCCGAGCGCCTTGCCCTTGATGTCCCAACAGGCCATCTCCACACAGGCGATCCCGGACATCACGATCTCGCCGGCCCGCCCGTAATCCCCGTACTTCATGCGCCGGACCAGGTCCTCGACCGCGAACGGATCCGATCCGCGGATGTGGTTGGCCTCCGCCTCCCGCAGATAGCCGAGCAGGGCATCGGTGCGGCCGAGCATCCTGGTCTCGCCGACCCCCGTCAGCCCCTCGTCGGTGTGGACGAGTACGTAGGTGAGATTACGCCAGGGGGTGCCGACGACGTGTGTGCTGATTCCCGTGATGCGCACGGCAATTGCCCCTCCATGTCGTTCGAAATTTCGTCACTCGTTCGAAATGGTGGCGTGACCGTAGTCAGGTCCCGACGGGGGTGTCAATGGGTTGCGCAGCGGCCGGTCCGTCCCCACCATTGCCCGCCGAACCCTGCTGTGCATAGCCTGCGTTCGGCATACCGGTCAGCGGCCGGCTCCTCGAACGAACGGGTGGTGAGGCACATGGGACGGCTGGTCCCCGCGGTGACCAGGGCGCTCGACATCCTTGAGCTGTTCCTCGAAGGCGACGGAACCCTCTCCGCGCCCGACATCACCCGCAAGCTGCGGCTGCCGCGCACCACCGTGCACGAGCTGGTCACCACCCTCACCGCCCGCTCGTACCTGGTGCCCGCTCCCGGTCGGCCCGGCTACTACCGGCTCGGCGTCCGCACCTACCAGCTCGGCAGCCGCTACGCGGAACAGCTCGACCTCGCCGCCGAAGGCCAGCAGGTGGCCCGCGAGGTGGCCGAGACCTGCGACGAGACCGTGCACGTCGCGATCCTGGAGGACCTCGACGTCATCTACATCGCCAAGGTCGACTCCATCCACGCCGTGCGCATGGTCTCGGCCGCCGGCCGCCGGCTCCCCGCCCACTGCACCGCGGTCGGCAAGATGCTGCTCGCCGCCCTCCCCGCCGACGAACTGGAGCTCCGCATCGAGGAAGCCGGCGAGCTCGACGCGATGACGCACCACAGCATCACCGACCCCGAGGCACTCCGCGCCGCGCTCGCCGTCGTCCGCGAGCGTGGCATCGCCATCGAGCACCGCGAGTCCAACCCGGACGTGAACTGCGTGGCCGCACCCGTACGGGACGGCACGGGCCGGGTCGTCGCCGCCCTGTCCATCTCCGTACCGGTGATCCGCTGGAGCGAGGAACGCGAGGCCGAGCTCGCGGAACTGGCCGCCAAGGGCGCGAGCGACCTGTCCGTGCGCCTGGGCCATCGCGGTGGCCACCGATGAGGGCCGAGGTCGCGGTCCGCGCTTCGGCCACGCTCGGTGAGGGGCCCACCTGGGACCCGGCGACGGACCGCCTGATCTGGGTGGACATCCTCGGCTCGCGCATCCACACCTACCATCCGGCCTCCGGCCGACGCACCGTAATGGCGACCGAGCAGCACGTCGGCGCGGCCAAACCGTGCGCGACCGGCGGCCTGGTGGTCAATCTGCGGGACGGTACCGCCCGCTACGACGCCGACGGGGCGTTCTCCTGGCTCGTCCGCGACCCCGTCCCCGGCCGCCGCGGCAACGACGCCGCCGTCGCCCCCGACGGCTCGCTGTGGGCGGGCACCATGCGCTACGACGAGGCCGCGGGCGGCGGCACGCTCACCCGCATTGCCCCCGACGGCAAGACACAGCTGATCTTCCCCTCCGTCACCGTCAGCAACGGCCTCGCCTGGAGCCCGGACGGCACCCGCCTCTACTACATCGACTCCCCGACCCGACGTATCGACGTCTGCCGCATGAACGGTCAACTCCCCGTGGAACGACGTCCGTTGGTGATCATCGAGCCCGACGCCGGCTACCCCGACGGCCTGACCGTCGACGCCGACGGCTGCCTCTGGGTCGCCCTCTGGGACGGCGGCCAGATCCGCCGCTACACCCCCCACGGCCACCTGGACCGCACCCTCCCGCTCCCCGTCCCCCGCCCCACCGCCTGCTGCTTCGGCGGCCCGTCGCTACGCGACCTGTTCATCACCACGGCCGGCTCCGGCGCCGCCCGCCCCCACCCCCTGGCGGGCTCCGTCCTGGTGATCCCGGAAGCGGGCCAGGGCATGCCGGGGGTCGCGTTCGGAGGCTGAACCGGCCGCCGGGAAGCCCGTCAGCGGTTCATCAGGACGAACACGCCCCACCCGAGATACTCGCGCTGGTACCTGGCGTACTGGGCGGGGGAGGCGGAGAGTTCCGCACGCAGCTCGTCGGCGAGCTCGTCGTCCGGGTGCGCGTCGAGCCAGCGGCGGATGTTGAGCCACTGCGCCGCGACGTAACGGTCCCAGCTGTCCTGGTCGGCCAGCACCATTTCCACGACGTCGCAGTCCAGGGCACCGAACTGCGCGAGCAGCTCCGGCAGCGGAAGGAAGTCGTCCCGGCGGGCGGCGTGGCAGCCCTCGACGGTCGTCTGGTCCGGGGGCTCGCGGCGCCAGTACGGCTCGCCGATCAGCATCATGCCGCCGGGGACGAGACTGCGCCGGAGGAGCTCGACGGTGCCGGGGACGCCCGGACCGATCCAGGTGGCGCCCAGGCAGGAGGCGATGCCGACCGGCTCGTCGGCGACATGGCCGGCCGCGTCCCCGTGGACGAAGCCGACCCGGTCCGCCACACCCAGCTCCTCGGCCCGGGCGCGGGCGGCGTCGAGGAAGACGGTACTGATGTCCACCCCCGTACCGGTCACCCCGTGGTCATGCGCCCAGGTGCACAGCAACTCACCCTTGCCGCAGGCCAGATCGAGCACCCGCGTGCCCGGCGACGGGCTGATCGCCCGCCCCAGGAGGGCCAGCTTCTCGCTCGTGAACGGATTGCAGAGGCGATGGCTGCTTTCGCGGATGGTGAAGCTACGGGGCAGATCCACTCGTGGGGGTCCTTCGACGGCCGAGGCGGGCAGGGCGCGCCGAAGGTACGGTCACGGGGACGGTCATGTCCATTCGATTTCCGCCTGCCAGGGACGGACCGGCTGCACCCCGTGCGGCCGCCTTGCCTCAGAGGCCGGGAGGAGCACTCGTTCCGGGTACCACGGCACTGTGGCCCGCCCGGACCGCCCGGAGTACGGCCCGGTGGAGCGCGCACAGGCCGCCCGGCGGGAGCGGGACCGGGCTGCCTTCGAGGTCGTAGCACTCCTCCGCGCCCGTGTACCGGATGGTGACGCGCGCCGTACCGTCGCCCCGGTCGGCGGTGGTGACGGTCAGGTCGCCGGTGATGACGCCGACCTGGACCGTCATCGCGCCGCCGGGGCCGGCGATGATCTCATCGGTGAGCGCGTCACCGTCGTGGGTGGTCATTGCCTGGGTGGTCACTCTTCGCAGGTGTCCAGCATCTCGTTGAGCTTGTCCTTCTCCGGCTCGGTGACGTTCAGTTGGTAGAGGTGCTTGATGTCGGTCCAGGCGCGGGCGTAGACGCACCAGTAGGCGTGCCGCGGCGGAGCCCACTGGTCCGGGGACTGGTCGCCCTTCTGCCGGTTGGAGGAGGCCGAGACCGCGATGAGCTGGGCGTGGACGAGGTCGTTGGCGAAGGTGCGGCGCCTCGGGGTGGCCCATTCATCGGCGCCGGAACGCCAGGCGTTGGCCAGCGGCACGATGTGGTCGATGTCGAGCTGACCCGACGTGGAGAAGACCTTGCTGTCGTATTCGCTGAACCAGGTCCCCGAAACGGCCCGGCACTTCTCGTCCTGCTGGACGTCGATGCCGTCCCGGGAGAGCACGACTTCGCGGGTGTCGCATTCGCCGTACTGTTTGATCCAGTGCGGGAATTTCGCGCGGCTGTATCCCTCCATCGAATGGGGTGTGTCGACATTCAGCTCGGCGAGTTCCTCGCGCGCCACGTCGGCGGGCGGGGGCTCCGGCAATTCCCGCGGAGAGGTGGGGAAAGCGGTGTCGGCGGGGTGGCTGACGGCGCTGGGACGGGCAGGTGAATGAGGGGCGGCAGCGGCGGTTGCGGTACCCGGTACTGCCGGGAAAATTGCGGTTGCGATGAGGGCGGTTGTCATGGCGACTCGGCGCCACCAGGCGTGGGTCATCACCCGGAAAGCATCACCGGGGAAACGATTTGCCATGCCGCAATTCACTCTTTGGTGGGGAATTCGGGGAATTGGCCCTCATGTCGAATTCGGGGCGAGGGCGCCTTCCTGCCGGAAGGGCAGCCACCTGCTCCCGATTCCACCACGGAACCCATACGCTGCCCGGAGCGAGCGCTACGGGATTCCTACTCTCCTGGAGGCCACACCCCATGACCGAGCTCCCCGAAGGCGGGCTGCCGCTGGCCGGCATCACCGTCGTCAGCGTCGAGCAGGCGGTGGCGGCCCCCTACGCCACCCGCCAGCTGGCCGATCTCGGCGCCCGCGTCATCAAGGTGGAACGCCCGGGCGGGGGCGACTTCGCCCGGCGCTACGACACCACGGTGCACGGCGAGTCCAGCTACTTCGTGTGGCTCAACCGGTCGAAGGAGTCCGTGACGCTCGACCTGAAGTCGGACCGCGGCCGGCAGGTCCTGGAGCAACTCCTGGGCGGCGCCGATGTGTTCGTGCAGAACCTGGCCCCCGGCGCGGCCGCCAGGATGGGCCTGGGGGCGGACGCCCTCGCCGAGCGCTTCCCGTCCCTCATCCGCTGCTCCGTCTCCGGCTACGGCACCAGCGGCCCGTGGGCCGGCCGCAAGGCGTACGACCTGCTGGTGCAGTGCCAGACGGGGCTGGTCTCCCTGACGGGCACCGCCGAGGAATCCGCGCGGGTCGGGGTCTCGATCGCCGATATCGCCGCCGGCATGTACGCCTACTCGGGCATCCTCACCGCGCTCTTCACCCGGGCCACCACCGGCGTCGCCCGCGCCGTGGAGGTCTCCCTGTTCGAGGCGCTGGCCGAGTGGATGGGGCAGCCCGCGTACTACACGCGTCACGGCGGCACCCAGCCCCCGCGCATCGGTACCCAGCACGCCACCATCGCCCCGTACGGGGCCTACACCGCGGCGGACGGCAAGGACGTCCTGTTCTCGATCCAGAACGAGCGGGAATGGGCCGCCCTGTGCGAGCAGTTCCTGCTTCGGCCCGGACTCGTCGACGATCCGCGCTTCGCCACCGGCTCCGACCGCGTGGCCCACCGCGACGAGCTGAACGCGATCGTGGCCGAGCGGTTCGACGAGCTGGACAGCGGCGAGGTGATGAAGCTGCTCGACGAGGCGGGCATCGCCAACGCCGGCGTCAACGACGTCCAGGAATTCCTGGCCCACCCCGTGCTCAGCGCCCGGAACCGCTGGCGCGACGTACGCCTCCCCGGAGGAACCCTGGTGCCCGCGCTGCTGCCCCCGGCGGACGTGACCGGCACCACCCCACGCATGGACCCGGTACCTGCCGTCGGCGAGCACACCGAGCGCGTCCTGACGGAACTGGGCTACCACACGGCCGACATCGCCGCCCTGCGGACCGACGGCGTCATCTGACGCCTGCCGCCCTCCACCACCGATCCAGGTGCGATCCCTGTCCCGCCCTGCCCTCCCTTCCCCTCCCCTCCCCTCCCCTCCCTTCAGCAAGGAGCGCCACAGCGTGAGCACCCTCGACGTCCTGTCCGAGGACGAGCAGCTCGTCGTCCGTACGGTGCGCGACTTCGTCGACAAGGAGGTGCGGCCCGTCGCCCGGGAACTGGAGCACGCCAACACCTACCCCGAGGCCCTGATCGCCCGGATGAAACGGCTCGGCATCTTCGGCCTGGCCATCCCCGCGGAATACGGCGGCACCCCGGTCTCCACCCCCTGTTTCGTGCTGGTCACCGAGGAACTCGCCCGCGGCTGGATGAGCCTGGCCGGTGCGATGGGCGGCCACACCGTCGTCGCCAAGCTGCTGCTCCACTACGGCACGGAGGAGCAGAAACGCCGCTATCTGCCGACCATGGCCACCGGCGAGACCCGGGCGACCATCGCCCTCACCGAGCCGAGCGGCGGCTCCGACCTCCAGGCCCTGCGTACGGTCGCCCGCAAGGACCCGGACGGCGGATACCTCATCAACGGGTCGAAGACCTGGATCACCAACTCCCGGCGGTCCGCGCTGATCGCCCTGCTGTGCAAGACCGACCCGGAGGCGGAGCCCGCGCACCGGGGCATCTCGATCCTGCTCGTCGAGCACGGACCCGGCCTGACGGTCTCGCGCGACCTGCCGAAACTCGGTTACAAGGGCGTCGAAAGCTGCGAGCTCTCCTTCGACGACCACCGGGCGCCGGCCGATGCCGTACTCGGCGGGACCGAGGGCAACGGCTTCACGCAGATGATGAAGGGCCTGGAGACCGGCCGCCTCCAGGTCGCCGCCCGCGCACTCGGGGTCGGCCGGGCGGCGCTGGAGGACGCCCTCGCCTACGCCCAGGAGCGCGAGTCGTTCGGGAAGCCGATCTGGCAGCACCAGTCGATCGGCAACTACCTCGCGGACATGGCCACGTCGCTGACCGCCGCCCGCCAGCTGACCCTGTACGCCGCCCGGGAGGCCGAGGCGGGCCGCCGGGTGGACATGGAGGCCGGTATGGCGAAGCTCTTCGCCTCCGAGACGGCCCTGCAGATCGCCCTCAACGCCGTCCGCATTCACGGCGGTTACGGCTACTCCACCGAATTTGACGTCGAGCGCTACTTCCGCGACGCGCCCCTGATGATCGTCGGCGAGGGCACCAACGAGATCCAGCGCAACGTGATCGCGAGCCAGCTCGTGAAACGCGGCGGCCTCGACAGGTGAAAGCCGAGCAGGTGAAGGCCGAGGAAGCCCCGCCGGGCCACCGGGGCCGGCATCCGCGTCTGCCCCTACCCGACCATCGTCTGGGTGCCCAGAACGGCGAGGAGTTCCAGCCTTTCGGCATCCTCGGTGCCGGGCTCGGCCGTGTAGATCATGATCCGCAGGTCGCTGCCGGCGACGCTCAGCAGGTCGCAGTCCAGCGTCATGGTGCCCACCTGCGGGTGGTCGATGGTCTTGCGCGACGCCTCATGCCGGCCGACGGCTCCCGAGTCCCACAATTCGGCGAACCGGTCACTGTGCGCGCGCAGTTCCGCGATCAGCTGCCCCAGCCGCTGGTCCGCCGGATACCGGCGCACGGCCGCCCGCAGGTCGGCGACCACAGCGGTCTCCAGCGCGCGCCGGGACTGCGTGGTGTGGCGGACCCGACCGCCCGACCCGAGGAACGCGCGCCAGGCGCCATTGCGCTCCCGGCCCTGCCGTTCGCCCATCAGCGCCGTGTACAGCGGGTTGGCCAGCAGCAGCGTCCACGACGCGTCGGAGACCGCGACCGGCGCCCCGGTCAGCCGGTCCAGCATCCGGTGCACGCTCGGCGTGATGTACGCGGGCACCGTGCCCTGACCCGGCGGCACCAGCCCGGCGACGTGGAACAGATGCTCGCGCTCGGCTCCGGACAACCGCAGGGCCCGCCCCAGAGCCTCGACGACCTGTTCCGAGGGGTGGGTCGCCCGGCCCTGTTCCAGCCGGGTGACGTAGTCGACCGAGATCCCGGCCAGCATCGCCAGCTCCTCACGGCGCAGCCCGGCCGCGCGCCGATGCCCGCCGCCGGGCAGCCCGGCCGCCTCCGGGGAGGCGCGGTCGCGCCAGCGCCGCACCGTCCGCCCGAACTCCGTACTCGCCATGCCCCCACTGTGCACCGCGCCACCCGGTTCGTCCTGGTACTGACAGTCCCAGGAAGACGGGACGCCTGGCTGATCGCCGCCCCGCCGCCGCAGCCTGGCGTCATGACGACCACACTCATCACCGGAGCGAACAAAGGCCTCGGCTTCGAGACCGCCCGCCGCCTCGTCGCCGCAGGTCACACCGTCTACGTCGGCAGCCGGGACGCCGCCCGCGGCCGCCGGGCCGCCGAACGGCTGGGCGCGCGGACCGTCCAGCTCGACGTCACCGACGACGGGTCCGTGGCGGCCGCGGCCCGGACCGTCGAGGCCGAGGGAGGGCTGGACGTACTGATCAACAACGCGGGCATCGAGACCCGGGACGCCGACAACAACGTGCCCGGTGCCGTGGAGATCACCGCCGACGTGATGCGGCAGACCTTCGACACGAACGTCTTTGGCACGGTGCGCGTCACCCATGCGTTCCTCCCGCTGCTGCGCCGCTCACCGGCCCCGGTCATCGTCAACGTCAGCAGCGGCCTGGCCTCCCTTACCCGGGTCAGCGACCCGAGCAGCCCTGCGTACGGTTACCCGGGCGTCGCCTACCCGACGTCGAAAGCCGCGGTCAACATGATCACCATCCAGTTCGCGAAGGCGTTCCCGGACATGCGGATCAACGCGGTCGAGCCCGGCTTCACCAAGACCGACCTGAACGGCAACACCGGCACCCAGAGCGTGGCACAGGGCGCCGAGATCATCGTGCGCATGGCCCAGGCGGCCTCCGACGGCCCCACCGGCGGCTACTTCGACGCGGAGGGCACGCTGCCCTGGTGAGTGAGGTCCGACACGCCATCTCCCTTACGCCACCGCGTACTTGACCTTCCTTCCGTAAGGTTGCCGTTGCCGTACCACTGACTTCTTCCCATGGAGGATCGATGACAGCGGAGAGTCTCAGCCGCTTAACCTCTCGCGTGGCGCAGTTCGTGCTCCACGGGCGCCGGCCCCGGCTCGACCACCCCGACTCCCACCGCGCCGCCCGGCCCAACCAGCACGCGGGCTTGATCGACCACTACCGTCCTTCCTCCCCGACAGGAGGCGGCGGCCTGCAGGGACCGCTCTGACGGCCGGCCGCCCTTCGGCCCGTTCGACCGGGGGCGCGGGCCGTGTTGCTGCCGGCCCGCGCTCTCGGCTTCGATGACCGGATGATGCGCCACACGACAGCAGCAACCCCACGAGCCGCGAAGACACCCGGCAGATTCGCCGGCGGCTGTCTGACCGTGGGACTGCTCTTGCTCAGCGCCCTGCTGATCCTGGTGAGCTTCGCGGCCACCACCGAGATCGACTCACCCGACGCCTTCCCGGGGATCAAGGACAACCGCAGCGGCCTCGTGCTGCTGATCCTGATCCTCGGGCTGGCCGCGCTGCTCGGAGCAGCGGCGACCGCTCTGCGCATCTCCCGCAAAGCGCTGCCCACCGCCGCGGCCGGCCTGGCGTGCGCCCTCCTGCTCGCCGCGGCCGGCCATCGCGCCTACACCCTCGCCCCGATGCTCAAGTGCTGGGGCCACGAGTCCCTGGCCCACCACCCGGACGACTCCTACAGCTGCCACGACCGCAGGATGTGACCGCGTAGGCCGCGTCGCGCTCACCCCCTCAACTCAACGACGCTTGACCCTCCTGTAACCGGAGGCCCTACGGTCCGAGACATGAAGATTCTTGTTCACGACACCGCGTCCGCCATGATCGATCTCCTGCAGCGGCCGCTGGAGGAGCGGCCCGATGCGCTGCGGGAGATGCTCGGTCCGCTGCAGGAAGTGCTGGCTTCCGTCATGGGGGACGTGGATGTGGTGCAGATGCACAGCGCAATGAACAGTGGGTTCCGGCTCGATCGGGAGGATGCGCGGTATCTGCCCGCCGTGCGGCAGATGCGGGACGCGGGGGTGTGGGAGCGGATCGAGGAGTCGCTCACCGCGGCATGGCAGGAGATCAGCGGGGCGGCACCCGGGACCAAGCACGCAGAGACCCTGCATGTCCTCCTGGTGCTGGGCAATCCCGATGATGAACACCTGACGGTGCGGAGCGGCGGCTACTTCGGGATGGGAGGGTTTCCGGGGGCGATCCAGCTGGTGATGTGGCCCACCGAGACGAGCCTGCAGAAGATCGGTCACGCTGCCGCACATGAGCTCCACCACAATGTGCGGTACGCGAACGTGGTCTGGGACCCGATGACCGTCACGGTCGGGGAGCATGTCGTCGCCGAGGGGCTGGCCGAGGCGTTCGTGCGGGAGTTGGCCGGGGAGGAGGCCATGGGCCCGTGGGCGACGGCGCTGAGCGGTGCAGGGCTGGACCGGGCGTACGAGAAGATCACTGCCGATATCGACGTCGCGGGGATGCAGAACCTGACCGGATATGTGCTGGGCGATGCCACGGCGCGGCTGTTGGGGCAACCCACCGTGGGACTGCCGGACTTCGCCGGGTACGGGGTCGGACTGCGGATCGCGGAGGCGCACCGGGCGGCTTCCGGCCTGACCGCCGCCCAGAGCGTCGCCCTGCCGGCGCGTGAGGTACTTCGCAACGCGGGAGTGGCGACCAGTGCGTGAGCGTGGAGCGGAGTAGCGGAGTGGAGTAGGGGAGAGGAGTAGAGGAGTGGTGGCGGCCGGGGGCCGGGCGCGGCACAATTCCGGCCGTGAAGATCACCGTTACCGCGCGCGAACTCAACCGGGCCACTCTGCGCCGCCAACTGCTGCTTGAACGGCAGGCGTTGGATGTCGTGGAGGTCATTCGCCGGGTCGTCGCGTTGCAGGCCCAGCACGCGGCTTCGCCGTATCTCGCGTTGTGGAACCGGATCGACGGTTTCAAGGCGGAGCAGGCGGATCACGCGTTCGCCCGGGGTGCGGCCGTCAAGGCGACCCTGCTGCGGATGACCTTGCATGCGGTCCACGCCGATGACTACCGGCTCTTCCGCGAGGCGATGCAGCCGACGCTGTATGCCGCGCGGCTCGGCTACCACTTCGCCGCCACGGGACTCACGCCCGCAGAGGGCGAGGCTCTGGTGCCGGAGGTGTTGAAGTTCGCCGATCAGGCCCGCACCGCCGCCGAGATGGAGACCTGGGTGGAGCAGCAGGTGGGGGCGGAGCGGAAGGCGGGGGCGTGGTGGGGGCTGCGGGCCTACGCACCGCTGCTGCACGTCCCGACGGGCGGGCCGTGGTCGTTCGGCACCCGGCCGTCGTACGTCGCGGCGCGCACCGGGCCCGTACTCACGGGCCGGGAGACGAGGACGGAAGCACTGACCACCCTGGTCCTGCGCTATCTCGCGGGGTTCGGGCCGGCGTCGGTGGCGGACGTGGCGCAGTTCGCCACGGTCCAGCGCACGCCGGTCCGCCAGGTGCTCACGGCTCTCGACACCCTCGACGGGGCCGTCGAGAGGCTCGAAGGTGCCGACGGCACCGCACTGTTCGACCTCCCCGGCGCCCCGCGCCCCTCCGCGGACACGCCGGCCCCGCCCCGGCTGATGGCGATGTGGGACAGCGTCCTGCTCGCCTACGCCGACCGCAGCCGCGTGATACCCCCGGCCTACCGCGGGCTGGTCATCCGCACCAACGGCGACGTGCTGCCGACATTGCTGGTCGACGGGTATGTCGCCGGTGTGTGGCGCCCGGTCGACGGAGGCATAGAAGCGACGGCGTTCCATGCCCTCCCGCCCGCAGCATGGGACGGGCTTGCCGCGGAGGCACGCTCGTTGACGGCTCTGCTGGCTGACCGCGACACCGCGGTCTATCGCCGGTTCGACCATTGGTGGGCCAAGCTCGCGCTGCCCGGTGAGGCTGAGGTACGGGTGTTTCCGGGATAGGGGGGCCGGAGGGCGATTCCTAGGCGTTCGACCGGGACGTTGTGTGGGCCAGGTGATGGGCGGCCGACTCCGCGAGGGTGCGGAGCGCGGGGTGCCAGGGGCGGGCCTGCGGGCCGGTCAGTACGAGGCGGCGCGAGGTCTCGGGCGCCAGCGGCAGCAGGACCAGGTCCGGGGGGACGAAGGCGCGGGAGACTTCGGAAAGGATCGTCACGCCGATGCCGGCCTGCACCATGCTGATCAGGGTCGCCAGGTCCCGTACCCGGTGAGTGGGGTCGAAGCGCAGCCCGGCCAGTCGGTGGATCGTACGGATGCGGGCCTCGCACCCGTTGGGTGAGATCAGGAACGGGTCGTCCTCCAGGTCGCGGATGTCCACGGCCGGCTCGCCCGCCAGGGGGTGGTCCCGGGGCAACAGGGCCCGGTAACCGTCCACGGCGAGCTGGACGCCGGGCCCGGGCGCCGGATCGATCAGGACGGCGGCATCGGCCGTTCCGTCGTCCAGCCAGGTGGTGACCTCGGCGCTGTCCCCCTCGAAGACCCGGACGGTGATACGCGGTTGGTCCTCGCGCCAGTGCCGGAGCAGGCGGGGGACCAGCCCCTGGCAGACCGTTGGCGTGGCGGCCAGCCGGACGATGCCGGACATGGCCTCGGTGGCACTGGCCGCGATCTCTTCCACGGACCGGGCAGCGGACACCGCGAGGCGGGCGTGCGGCAGGACCCGTTCGCCGAGCGCGGTGGTACGGGCGGGGGTGGCCCGGACCAGCAGCGGGGCGGACAGTTCGCGTTCGAGGGAGGCGACGGCGTGCGACACCGCCGATTGGCTCAGGCCCAGCTCGGCGGCGGCCGCACCGAAGCCGCCGGCGTCCACGACGGCGAGGAAGGCCCGCAGTTGGGGAAGGTTCACGGTCATGCGTCGGCCTCATATGCGTATGACAGCTATGCGTTGGATCTATCGTGCCAGGTCGGGGACGCTGGCTGGGCGTTGCACCGGCGCCGGCAACGAGCCGCGCACCGGGCGCAGAGCACCTGGCCACCGAGCCCACGCAAAGCAGAGAGGCATGCCATGCCGTACTTCCGGGTCACCGTTCCCGACCCCGACCTTCCGTCCGACGTCCAGCGCGCCCTCGCCGAGGGACTGACCCAGCTGGCGGTCTCGGTCCTGAACAAATCCAGCGCGCGCACCATCGTGCAGATCAACCTGGTTCCGGCCGGCAGCTATTTCGTCGACGGCAAGCCGCTGAGTGGCCACCGTGACGCACATGTGGAGGGCAGTCTCACCCTGGGCACCAACAGTGCCGCGGAGAAGGCCGACTTCATTGCCCGGGCCGGTGAACTGCTGTCGGAGCTCCTCGGCCCCCTGCCCCGGGCCGGCGTCGCGCTGCACGAACTGCACCCCGAGAGCTACGGCTACAACAAAGTCACGCAATTCGACTTCTACCGCCGGCCGGCAGGTACGTAGCCGGCCCCGGTGCCCGGTCAGGGCAGCGGCATGAGCCGGTAGAGGACGGTGGCGACCAGGTCCCGGGCGTACTGCGGGTCGAGGAGGCCCGGGCGGAAGAGGATGCGGTACATCAGGGGCGCCACGACATGGTCCATCACGGTGTCGGTGTCCGGTACGTGTTCACCACGCTGCGCGGCCCGGGTGAGGATGGTGTCGACCTGGTCGACGGCGTAGGCGGAGCACTGCCCGGAGTTGCTGCCGTCCGGATCACCGGCCAGGGTGTCGTGGATGTACGAGCGGCCCGCCGGCGACGACATCTCTTCGAGGAACGCGGCGGCCCAGTGCTCCAGGTCCGCGCGGAGGTTCCCGTGGTCGGCCGGCGGCGCCTCGGGCCGCAGCCGCTCCACCGCCACGTCCGACAGCAGTTCCTGGAGGTCTCCCCAGCGGCGGTAGAGGGTCGACGGGGTGACGCCGGCCCGCGCGGCGATCTGGGGGATGGTGAGGTCGCCGCGCCCCTGCTCGGCCTGGAGTTCGCGCACCGCTGCGTGCACGGACTGCTGTACGCGGGCACTACGGCCTCCAGGCCGGGCAGCTGGTTTGGGACTCATGCCCTCAGCTTAACGCAAAATCGTTGCATCAGCGGGCGGGGTGGACTGGGAAACGGGTGTGGGGGCGGAGGCGGTCGTCCGCTGACCAGCTGCCCGGCCGAAGAGGGTGACGGGCGGGTACGCCGTCTCGTAGGCGCGTCCGGCACGCAGCAGCGTGGCCTCGCCGAGCGCCCGGCCGATGAGCTGCATGCCGATGGGCAGCCCCGCGCCGTCCAGCCCGACGGGCAGGGAGAGCGACGGCAGACCCGTGAGGTTCGCCGGGGCCGACAGCCGGACGTACGCGTCGGACACGCTCTCGCTGACGTACGGGCCGGGCATGCCCGCGTGGGTGTCCGGACGCGGCAGATCCTCGCGGGCGTCCGCGTCAGGTTCGCTCCCGGTCCCTCCGGTGGCCGGCCAGCCGACCTCCTGCTGGTCACGGTGGACGGCCGTGCAGGGCACGGTCGGTGCGGCGATGATGTCGACCTCCTCGAACAGCCGCACCCAGGCCCGCTGCATCAGGGCGCGGGCCCGCTGGGCGCGCAGGTAGTCGGTCGCCGGCACCAGCCCACCGGCCTCCAGCAGCACGCGGACGTCGGGCCCGTACAGCTCCGGGGACGTACGCAGGGTCTGTTCGTGCGAGGCGGTGGCCTCGGGAACCATGACGCCCCACTGGGTGGCCTGGACATACTCCGTCATCGGGATGTCGATCTCCACCAACTCGGCGCCAAGTGCGGCGAGTTGACCGATGGCCCGGCGGACGGCCGCCGCGACCTCGGGTGCGACGCGATCGAAGTAGTAGTTGCGGGGGACGGCGACGCGCAGGCCGGCCAGACTTTCGTGCGTGCGGGAGGGCCCCTCCGCGGGGTGCTGACCGGTGAGGGCGGCTAGTACGAGTTCCGCGTCGCGCACCGTGCGGGTGATCGGGCCGACGTGATCCAGGGACCAGGACAGCGGCGTGACGCCGTCCACGGGTACGAGCCCGTAGGTGGGCTTGAGCCCCACGACGCCGTTCAGGGCGGAGGGGACGCGGATCGAGCCGCCGGTGTCCGTCCCCAGGGCGAAGGTCGCCTCACCTGCCGCGACCGCCACCGCCGAGCCGCCGCTGGAGCCGCCGGCCACCCGGTCGGCGGCCCAGGCGTTCCGGGTCTGAGGGGTCGTCAGGCCGTAGGCGAATTCATGGGTGTGGGTCTTGCCCAGCAATACCGCCCCGGCGCTTCGGAGGCGTGCCGCGACGGCGCTGTCCTTGAGGGCCGTGTGGTGCGCGCGCACCCGGGAACTGGCCGTGGTCGGCAGCCCGGCGGCGTCGATGAGGTCCTTCAAGGTCATCGGGATTCCGTGCAGCGGTCCGCGGAGCCGACCCGCCGCGATGTCCCGTTCTGCCTGCGCGGCGGCCTTCCGGGCCTCGTCCGCGCATACGGTGACGTAGGCCCCGAGACCGCCCTCCACCTCCGCGATGCGCTCCAGGACCGAGTCGGTCAGTTCCACCGGCGAGAGCTCACGAGCGGCGATCGCCTGCGCCGCGTCGGCGAGCGACAGTTCATACGGCAAGCGCATCTGCCTGCTCCTCTCCTGTGGTGCGCGCCGTGAGGCGGCCGAGGGGTGGCTGCGCGACGGCTGGGGCCGCGTCCAACAGGTCCAGTTCGCGGAGCGGACGCAGGACGTGCTGGATGTGGTTGGCCGTGGCCGCTATCACGTCGAGCCGCCCGGGTTCCACGGGCAGGCCCGCCCGCAGAGCCCAACGGGCCGCCTCCTGCGGGGAGAGATCTTCGGTGGTCATTGCGGAACGTTCCTTCCTGCATTGTGCGTGTGTATCGGTGTGCGTGTGTACGGGGTGCGAGTGCGGGTGGGGTGAGTCGGTGCCGGCGCGGTCACCGCTAACGCTGAATATTTGCGTTAGTGGACCGTACGGCATAGCGTGCCACTAACGCAAAGAAACTGCTTTAGGTGCAGAGGGTCGAGGAGAGAAGCCATGCATCAGTTCACGCCACCCCCGCACGTCGTCGTCCAGGGATCCGGGCCGACCTGGGCCGTCGGCGATCTGCTGGTGCACCGCGTCGACGAGACGGAACTCCCGCCGCCGACCGGTGCCTGGCTGCTGCCCGAGGCCACTCCCGACGTGGTGGGTGACGCCCGCTGGCTGCGGCCCGAATTCGCCACGTCCGACGGTGCGTTGCGGCTGGCCAGCCACAGCTTCGCCGTCGAGGCGAACGGCCTGCGGGTGCTGGTCGACACCGGCATCGGCAACGGCAAGACCCGCGCCAACCCGGCCTTCGACCACCTGGACACCCCCTATCTCCGGCGACTCACTGCGGCGGGCTTCGCGCCCGAAAGTGTCGACCTGGTCATCCTGACGCATCTGCACACCGATCATGTCGGCTGGAACACCGTTGACCGAAAGGGGAGTTGGGTGCCCACCTTCCCCAACGCCCGATATCTGGTCGCGCGCACCGAGTGGGACTACTGGGCCGGCGTCGAGATGGACGAGCCGCGCCGGCAGCTGTTCCGGGACTCGGTGCACCCGGTGCGGGATGCCGGGCTGCTCGACCTGGTCGACGTCCCGGACACCGGCAGCGAAGTGGCCCCCGGCATTCGCCTGCGGCCCACCCCCGGCCATACGCCCGGCCAGGTCGCGGTGGAACTCCACAGTGGCGCCCGCTCGGCCGTCATCACCGGCGACTGCGTCCACCACCCCGTGCAGCTGCACCGACCGGGCATCACCAGCTGCGTGGACATCGACTCCGCCCAGGCCATCCACAGCCGCCGAGAACTGATCGCCTCGCTCGCCGACACGGAAACGCTGCTCCTCGGCAGCCACTTCCCGCCGCCGACCGCCGGCCTCGTCACCACGGAGGCAGGCACTTACCGGCTCCGTCCCGTCCCCGGGGTCTCCTCCTGACGGGAGGTCCGGGCGCGAAGCGAAGGAGATCCGGGGAGAGGCGGAGGGTGGGAGTATCGCGCCCACTCTCCGGGGTCGTGCCCACCCGGCTTCCGTCCTAGCCTCGATGCCATGGAGATCGAAACGGAGAACCTCCTCGGGCGATTCCTGCGGGCCCGCCGCGAGTTGCTCCGGCCCGAGGACCTGGGTCTACCGGTCGGCGCCCGCCGTCGTGTGGCCGGGCTGCGACGTGCGGAGGTGGCGCGGCTCGCCGGTGTGAGCACCGACTACTACGTACGGCTGGAACAGGGCCGAGAGTGTCATCCCTCTGCCCAGGTGCTCGACGCACTGGCCCGGGCCCTGGAACTGGAGGACGACGCGGCCGCGCACCTGCACCGGCTCGCCCACCCCTCCTCCGTCCGACGCCGCCGGCCCGCCCGGCGCGGGCAGGTCAGCCCCCACCTGCTGCGCATGATGGCGGCCTGGCCGCACACCCCCGCCGTGGTCCTGGACCACTGCCTGACCGTTCTGGCCGCCAACCCACTGGGGGAGGCCCTGTTCGACGGCCACACCTACAGCGATGACCTGGTCCGGCTCGTCTTCCTCGACCCGGACGCCCGCGACCTCTATCCCGACTGGGACCAGGTGGCGGCCAACACGGTCGCCGGTCTGCGCGCGGCCGTCGACACCGCATACGACGACCCCCGCCTCATCGAGGTGGTCGGCGAACTGTCGGTCAAGAACGAGACCTTCCGACGCCTCTGGGCCCGCCACGACATCCGCCGGAAGACCCACGAGACCAAACGCTTCCACCACCCCCTGGTCGGCGAACTCGCCCTGCACTACGAGTCGTTAACCGTGAACAGTGCCCCCGGCCAGCAACTGGTCGTCTACCAGGCCGCCCCGGCCAGCCGCTCCGAGGAGGCCCTCTCCTTGCTGGGCAGCCTCACCGCTGCTTCCGCCGCCACCGAGGGCGTGGCCGATCCCGCCGTCGAGCCGGTGGCCGAACCGGCCGTCCAGTCCGTGACCGAACCGGCTGTCGACGTGGATCCGCGCACGCGCTGATTCCAGTTCCTCCCGCGCATCGGCCCTTGATGACTGCTGTGGCCGATGCGCCCTGTCGTCGTGCCCTCACCAACCCACCCACCGCTCCACCGCACCCCCCGTTCAGGAGAACGCATGCCCGCGCCACGAACCCAGGCCGCCATAGCCGCGCCGTCAGCCACCACCGAGCCCGTGCCGGGCGCAGCCCCGAAGTCCTCCACCCATTCCAAAGTCATCCTCATCACCGGCGCGAGCAGCGGCATCGGCCGTGCCACCGCGCAACGCCTGGCCCGCGAGGGTCACCACGTAGTACTCGGTGCCCGTCGCGAGGACCGACTGATCGAGGTCGCGCAGGAGATCGAGGCCGCCGGCGGCAAGGCCGAGGTGTGCCGCCTCGACGTGACCGACCGGGTGGCCGTCACCGCCTTCGTGAACGCGGCCGCCGAACGGCACGGCCGGATCGACGTCATCATCAACAACGCCGGAATCATGCCCCTCTCCCGCCTCGACGCCCTCCAGGCCGATGACTGGGACCGCATGATCGACGTGAACGTACGCGGCCTCCTCCATGGGATCGTCGCCACCTTGCCCCACTTCCAACGTCAGGACAGCGGCCACTTCATCACCGTTGCCTCGATCGGCGCCCACCAGGTGGTGCCCACGGGCGCCGTCTATTGCGCCACGAAGTACGCCGCCTGGGCTCTCACCGAGGGCCTGCGCCTGGAACTCGAACCGAGCATCCGCGTCACCACGGTCTCCCCAGGTGTCGTGGAATCCGAACTGGCCGACTCGATCACTGACGAGGCCGCCCGGGAGGCGATGCGGGCATACCGAGCGGACTCCATCCCGCCGAGCAGCGTCGCCGACGCCATCTCCTACGCGATCGGCCAGCCACCCGGCGTGGACGTCAACGAAATCGTCGTCCGCCCGGCCAGACAACGCTGACCGACACCGCAGCAGCGACCGACACCGCAACAGCGACCGGCGCCGCGACGGCGACCAGGAACAACCACTCGCCACCGCCCCTCCGGCCCGCAGCGTCAGGCGGTTCCCTCGGCTGCACCACCAGTTGTAGGTGGGGCCTGATCGGGTACGCGCACCGGCGGAACGGTTTCCCATACGCAAAGGAGGCGGGAGACGACGATGAGGGACTCAGAGGCCAGCGCGCAGGCCCGTCAGCAGGCGGCCCAGGTCCAGGTGGAGGTCACCGACTGCCGGGCCGAGGACGCACACACGGTGTTCGGCGCGCTGAACGCGCTGTTCACCTCCAACCGGGCGACCGAGGACGTGCCTCGTGGCTCACCCGGCATGCAGCCGACGGTATGGGCAGCGTCCGTTGACGTATCGGAGGCTCCCGCCGAGGTGGAGCCACGCCGGCTGACCGAGCCGGTGACGGTCACCCTGCAGGGCGGCTACCAGGCGGTACACCGCCTGCACGCGGGCTTGGCCCGCACGTTCGCCGTCCAGGACGTCGGCTCGGCCTCCGGTGATCAGGAGAAGGAGGTACAACTCCGGCTGCGCACACGGAAGGTGCCTTCGTAGGCTGCCGCCGGGCCGTTGGCCGAAGTCCCTGCGGGTGCCTGCCGTGCAGGAAATTCCGATCGTTCAGTGCAGTTCCAGGCCGAGCTGCTTCTCCAGTGTGGTCGCCTGTTCAGGCGTGGCGAAAAGGTAGTACGAGTCGTAGTTGCTGGGCCGGATGCGCACGAATTGGACCACGTGGAACCGGCGTGGGTCGTCCTCGGGGTCGGGATCGAGGTGATCGATGAACTCCAAGATCGCCAGATGGTCCAGGTAGTCGTCCGACTGATGCTCGGTCTGCTGGGTCACCAGAACACCGTTGCGCTTGAACTCCAGGACCTCACCGAGCTTCTCGTCCTCACGCAGCTGCACGTCGGTGATGGTGACCGCGCCCTCGGTGAGCGCCTCGGCGTCCGCCAGGAACCATGCGTAGCTCCCCTCGAGGTCGTCGACATCGTCCCCATGGGCCGATATCGCCACCCCGAACGCTTCGAGTGCGTCCGGCACTTCATGGGGTGGCAGCTCATGGTGCGCAAAGTCGGCGTACTCGGCGAGGACGCGGTCGACCTTCTCCTGCGACACCATGCCCATCCGCGCCAGCAGCGCTCCCACGTGCGCGTACGTGGTCGCCCTGAACCAGACCAGCACGTCCTGGAGGCTGCCCTCCGCAAGGCCGTTCTCCTCAAGGAACAGCTCCCGCAGGCACCCCAGCGGAATCGCCACGCCCCCGACCCGCTTGTCCGGCTGGTCGATGAACGGCACCTCGGTCCACGGGCTCTCCCGCGACCCCGGGGCCCCGGGCCCGGCATCCGGATCGAACGGTATGTACTGCCACACCGCGCCCTTGACGCGGCGAATCACCTCTCCCAGATACCAGCAGACGCCCTGCACAAACGGATCGTTCCGGGCGGCGTCGAACTCCTCCACCGTGGCGAAGCGCTGCCGCACCACGGATTCCAGCCAGTCCAACGTGTCGGGGTGGAAATCCCGTCTCCAAGCTCCGTTGAAAGCGTCCTCGGCCCACGCGGAGAGTGCCTTGTTCCGCTCGTCCAGCCAGGCGGTCAGCACCGGATCCTCAGGCATCGGCACCGCGGGGTCCACCCGCGGTGTGTGCTCCTTGACCGGCTTCCACCCCGGCACCGCGTCCTGCAGTGCGGACACCGCTTGCCGCAGCCGCTCCACCTCATTGGCGAACGCGTTACCGGTACGGACCCGGAGGGCGTGCGCTATCAGCAACCTCGGTGCAATGGGGGAGAGTTCGAGGTCCGGGTCCGGCCAGACGACCGGCTGCCCCGGACGCTCGTCGACCGGCCGGGTGTTCCAGCCCCAACCGCCGCCCGCTGTGCCGAGCAGGACCTCACCGAGATAGGCCATCGCGCTCTCCACGAACTCCGCCCGCTTCTCGGGCTCTTGAACGGAGTCGTGGTGCTCCAGCAGGCGAGCCTCCAAAGTCTCCAGCGACTCGGGGGAGTAGTCGAAGGGAACGCTCCTGCCGAGGAGCACCTTTTCCAACAGCAGCAGCTGATACGGCAGATCGCCGATCCACTGCTGAAGCAGCTCCTGCGGGGAGTTTTCCGGCTGTGTCTCAGGCACCATGCGGACACTGTAGGGGCGACCACTGACAGTGCCCGTTCTCGCAGATGAAGGCCCGCCCGAGGTGACTGACGCCAGCTACTGGGCCGGCCACCTCCCAGGCGCCGTATATCGATATACCGGACATGGGCATGAAGGGGCTGCGTAGTCGGAGTGGGGTCCTGCTCGCAGGTCAGGCGCCTGGAGCGGCCGTCGGCAGGTCAGATATCGGTCATGTCTCGGTGCGGCCACGCCTTGGGTGGTGCCGCACCTCTCCGGCCCTCTGGCGTTGACCGAAACCCATAGTATTAGGTAAGCCTTACCTTCATTGCTTGCCCTTTCCGCCTGGAGCTCGACGTGCCATCGCTGTCCGCAACCACCGCCGCAGATCCTTCCCCACGGCTGCGGCTGCACGACTCGTGGTGGGCCGTCGGCGCCGCTGGCCTGCTGGCCGCTCTCGCCCTCACCTTCTGCCTGTGGGCCTCCGCCCACCTGCACCCCGACCCCGCTCTGCACAGGGCGGCACTCTTCGTCCACCTGGCTTCCATGGCGCTGGGATTCGGCGCGGTCCTGGTGATCGACTACTACGGTCTGCTGTGGCTGACCGGCAGATGCACCCTCGCCGAAGCGCTCACCACGGCCGACCGGCTCCACCCGCCGGTCTGGGCGGGCCTCGCCGGCCTGGTCGGCAGCGGCGCGCTGCTCCACCCCGACCTCGGCTCCGCCCTCACCCGCACCAAGCTGGCCCTCGTCCTCGTCCTCACCCTCAACGGTCTCCAGGCCCGGGTCCTCGCCCGGCACCTGGCCCGCCCGGCGGCAACGGCGCGTCCTGCGGCACCAGCACTGAGGCCGCGGACCGCGTGGTGGGGCGCCGCCACCGCAGCGGTGTCTCAAGTGTGCTGGTGGGGAGCGGTCGCCATAGGGTTCCTCAACAGCCGGCACTGAGCGGCGACGCCGTCCGGGAAGAGCACCGCAACCGGTCGCCTTGGCCCATCCGTCCCATCCGGCCCATCCGGCGCGTCGAGCTCATCCCCTCGTCCGGCTCATCCGGCTCATCCGGCCGATCCGGCCCCGCCGCCCATCATGCGGAGCATGTCGCGTCCGCCGGTACGGAAGAAGCGGATGAGGAGGGCGGCGGCCAGCAGGAGGAAGGCGATGTTGAGCCAGGTGGTGTAGTTCCAAGTGACGCCCTCCATAGGGACCTTGGCGTCGGACTGGTCGGGGATGAGGCCGAGGCCGCCGAAGGCGAACTCGACGGCGTAGCCGGCGATGACGGTGGCGAGGTAGAAGGTGCCGAGGAGGAAGAGGGCCATCCTGGCGCCGTAATACTTCCGGTAGATGTTGAGGATCGGCAGGATCAGCAGGTCCGCGAAGATGAAGGCGACGACGCCGCCGAAGCTGATGCCGCCCTTCCACAGCACGACCGCGAGCGGGACGTTGCCGATCGAGCAGACGAACGAGGCGATCGCGACCAGCGGGCCGATGACGGGCCCCCACAGCTTGGCGGCCAGCGGGTGGCCTTCGAAGAAGAAGCTGCGCCAGAACGCGTCCGGTACCCAGGCGGCGATGGCACCGGCGATGAGCAGGCCGAGCACTAGGTCCCGGACGATCGCCGCCCACTCCATGACGAACACATGGCTCGTGGCGGTGAGGCCCTCACCGGACAGCAGTCGTCGGGCGAAGGAGCCTTGGCGCCGTACGGACATGTCCATCGCGGCGTGGCCCTCCATGGACCCGGCCAGGCCGCGTTCGGCCTGCCCCCGCGCCCGCCGGAGGAGCCCGTCAGGTAGCAGCAGGCGGAACAGTGCGGCCAGCACGACGATCATGACGGGCCCGCCGACGAACTCCGCGGCCGTGAATTGCCAGCCCATGAGCAGCGCGAGGATGACCCCGAGCTCGATGACCAGGTTGGTGGAGGCGATCTCGAAAGCCATGGCGGAGGTGAAGTGCGCGCCCTTGCGGAACAGGGAACGGGCCAGCGCGACCGCGGCGTAGGAGCACGAGGAGGACGCCGCGCCCAGGCCGGCGGCGAGCGCGAGGGTGCGGGGCCGGTCATCGCCCAGCAGCGAGACCACGGTGGATTTGCGGACGACTGCCTGGACCACGGCGGACAGGGCGAAGCCCAGGATCAGGGCCCAGGTGATCTCCCAGGTCATGGAACCGGCGATCGACAGCGCATGCAGTACGGAGTGGACCATCCCTGAAGCCTTCCCGCGGCAGGACGGGACGGGGGTGATCGACACGGCTGAGGTGGGGGAAGCGGGTGCCGGGTGGCGGGTGGCGAGTCAGTGGGACGGCTTCGCGTACGGGCAGATCCTGACCCGCAGATCGTCACGCACCCGAGCCACCCGAGCCGCCCCCGCGGCCCGAGTCGCCCCCGTCGCCCGAGCCTCCCGGGTCACTCCGGTCGTCGTCCGGTGCGTCCTCCAGCAGGTGGGGCCCGTTGTTGCGGACGTCGTTGACGGCGGGGGAGACCGCGCGGGCGTTGAGGTGGCCGTCGGCGGGGGTGGTCAGGAGGGCGCGTAGCTCTTCGGGGTCCTGGTGGAGGGGGTCGAGCCAGGCGTCGTAGTGGGCGGGGGCGATGGCCAGCGGCATGCGAGGGTGGACCCGGCCGGCCGCATCGGTGGCCTCGGTGGTGATGATGGTGCAGGTCGTCCACCAGGCCGCCGGATCGTCGTCGGCCACGTCCGGGTCGCGCCAGAACTCGTACAGACCCGCCATCGCCATCGGCTGCCCGTCCTCAGGGCTGATGAAGTACGGCTGCTTGCGCGGCTTGGCCCTCCCCTCCACGGGGATCGCCTGCCACTCGTAGAAGCCGTCCGCGGGCAGCAGACAGCGGCGCTTGGCGAAGGCACGGCGGTAGGCCGGCTTCTCGTGGACGGTCTCCACCCGCGCATTGATCATCTTCGCGCCGACGCCCACGCTCTTCGCCCAGGACGGCACCAGCCCCCACCGCAGCGCCCGCAGCTGCCGCGCCACCTCGCCCGTCCGCCGATCAGGGCGTTCCAGCACCGCCCACACGTCATCGGTGGGCGCGACGTTCCAGCTCGGCGCGAGCAGCTGCTCCGGGTTCCACCGGCTGACGTGAAACAGCCCGGCCAGATCCTGCGGGCTGCGCGTGGCAACGTATCGACCGCACATACCTCCACTGTGGCATGTGTGCCCCATGAGGGGTGTGCTAATGGTTGTGGCGTTTGGTCCGTATGCCGAAGAGAGGTCACTCCCAGGTCGCGGATTCCGGGTCGACGCCGTGGGTCTCGGCATTGGCGAAGATGATGTCGCGCAGCCAGACGGTCAGGCCTGGGGCGAGCGCGTCGTAGTACTCGGAATAACCGGGTTCGCTGACGTACAACCGCCCGATACACGCCTGCCTCGCGTGCGGACAGTCGAAGTACGTGGAGATCAGCGCGCGGTGTCGTTCTGCGAGGGCATTCGCCTCGGCGGAACCCGGGGCGACGCCGGCGCGGCACGCAGCGGCGAGATCCGCGTTCAGGGCGTCCGTCGCGACCGCGACCCCTTTCCAGTCCTCCGGTGTCATCTCGGCTGCCCGCTCGGCGTATTGCGCCCACTGCGCGCTCTCGCCCCAGCGTTCCTCGGCCTCCTCCACCCAGGCGGGTTGCCAGTCGGCGCCGAAGATTTCGACCTGCTGCTCCGGAGTCAATTGCATTCCTGTCTTGGACGCCTCCATCATGCGATCGACCGCGTCGACCATCTTCTGCAGGCGGGAAATGCGCTCCACGAGTTGTGACCGCTGCCGGCGCAGATGGTCGCGCGCACGGGTGTCGGGGGCGTCCAGGATCCGTCCGATCTCGGCGAGCGGAATTCCAAGCTCCCTGTACACCAGGACCCGGTGGATACGGGCGACATCGTCGCCGGAGTAGACCCGGTAGCCGGCCCAGGTGCGGCCGCTCGGGCGGACGAGTTCGATCGCGTCCCAGTGGTGCAGTGTCTTCACGCTGACCCCGACCAGCGCAGCCGTCCGGCCAACGGTGAGGCCCTCGGGGCCAATCGGTTCGGCCGGTTCGGCGCCTTCCGCGCGAAGGGCCGATTCCCACTCATGGGCGTCGCTCTGCATCGACTCAGCGTCTCACGTCCTCTCACCTCGTCGAAAGCGAGCCCAAGCCAGGCACGCCGCGCCCGGAGCGCCCGGAGCCACCACCCGGAGGCCACCACCCTTGCTGCGACCGACCGACCGACTGCCCGACAGACCGGCTGTCTGGCTGATCGACCATCTGCCCCCGCGCAGGCGGAAATTGCGGCCTCGGTAGAGTGTGCGATATGCCGAAACACCTGTTATTCGTGACCCTTGCCGGGCACGGGCATGTCAACCCCACCCTCCCGCTGGTCGAGGAACTCGTGCGGCGGGGACACCGAGTGGACTACGCCACCAGCGCGGAACACTCCGAAGCAGTCATCCGGGCGGGCGCGCGTTGGGTGGAGCTGCCGTCATGGGAAATGATGACGCCACCGCGCGAGTTCGGTCCCGCGGAGATCGCGAACTTCATGCGTCACATGTTCACGGCGATGCGCGCGGCCTACCCCGTGCTGCAGGAGCACTGCCTGAACGAGTTGCCGGACGCGATCTGTTACGACGCGATGAACTGGTCGGCCCGCGTCGTCGCCGAGAAGCTGGGCATTCCCGCCGTCCGCTGCATACCCAACTTTGCCTCCAACGAGACGTTTTCGCTCTTCGCCAACTTCATGAAGAGCCACGGCGGCGGCGACCACACCGACCCCAACGCCGACTCCAACGTCGACTCGCACGCCAACACCAACACCGACTCCCACACCCTCACCAATCCCTTCGCCGCGGCCCTCGGCCCCGAGTGTGCGGAATTCTCCGCCGAACACGGTGTTGAGCTCGACCCGCAACACCTCATGGATGTGACGGAGAAGCTCAACCTGGTGTTCATTCCGCGGGAGTTCCAGCCGGCGGGGGACTCCTTCGACGAACGCTTCCACTTCATCGGTCCCTCGCTGGGCAGCCGCGAGCAGGACGAACCGTGGTCGCCCGCCGACCCCGACGCCCCCGTGCTGTTCATCTCGCTGGGCACGGTGTTCAACGACCGTCCCGAGTTCTACCGCGCATGCATCGAGGCATTCGGTCAGGGCCCGTACCAAGTGGCCATGACCGTGGGCAACGTAGACCTCGCAGAACTCGGCGATATCCCGCCCACCATCGACGTACGTCCCCGCTTTCCGCAACCGGCGGTGCTCCGTCACGCGGACGCCTTCGTCTCCCACACCGGCATGAACTCCACGATGGAGGCGCTGTATTACGGGGTCGGTCTGATCGCGGTCCCACAGATGCCCGAACAGGCCGCCAACGCCGGGCGCGTACAGGAACTGGGGCTGGGTGAGCAACTGGACGCTGCGACGGTGACGGCCGAGTCGTTGCGTGCCGCGGTCACCCGCGTTGCCTCCGACCCCACGGTACGCGCCAACCTCGACCGGATGCGCAAGGTCGTCCGGGAGAGCGGCGGCGCCGCCCGCGGCGCGGACGTGGTCGAGGACTATCTGCGCTGACCGCTACGGCATGAACTGGTTCGGACCGGCCCAACTGGGCCGTTGCCCAGGCCAGTTGAAGTCCGCCCAGCGGTCGAGGGCGGGAGTGTGCAACGGGCGACATCTCCAACGCCCGTCGCACACCCCGCCCTCCAGGGTGGAGCCCCTCGCTCCACTCCGCCTGCCCTGCCCGGCGTTCAGCCATGCGCCTTGGTTTGGATGAGGTTGGGGCAATACCTCAGGCGGGGACGGGCTGCGCGTCGGGAGCTCGGTCGAGTTGCTCCAGGCGCTTGATCAGGCGGCGTACGAGGAGCAGCGGGAGCACGCCGAACACGCCGAACGACATGTCGAGGACCGACCACCAGAAGGGGATCCCGCGGACCGGCCCGCAGATGAGGGCGAGCGGGATGATTCCGGCGCAGGCGATCATGCCGAACTCGATGACCCAGATGTTGCGCACGGGATCGCGGTACGGCCCGTAGAAGGCGACGGCGATGACGAGGTGGGCGAAGGCCAGCCAGTCGGTGCCGTAGAGCACGAACGGGTACTTCGCGTCGGTGGCGTCGAGGCCGTCGCGAACACGCTCGATCCAATCGGCGAGCCCAGGCAGCGCCTCGCCGACGGACGAGGCCCAGGACGTCAGTGCGCCGTGGACCAGATGCAGTTCGGTGACGAGGGGAAAGGCCGTGAGCCCGCTCAGCACCAGGCAGATGATGAAGATGACCAGCCACACGCGTATGCGCCGTAGTAGCGCTCTTCGCTCGCTCATGCCCGGAGCGTACGCCGGGGTTTACCGCGCCTTTACCCCGCCCTGCTGAGTGCGTGGGCGACTGCGTACGGGATGATGGTGGCGGTCTGCCCGGAGGCCGAGCGTCGCGGTGCTGCCGGCTCCCGTCGTGTGGTCGGTCGGGTCCGACGGTGGTCAGCAGGCCGGGAAAATGCGTCGAATGTGGAATGCATCTTTGACAGGGTCATGGGCGCCTTGCACACGCCGCGAAAGGAAAGTCCGTGCCTCGTGCCGTCACGTTGATCCGTTCCGCCTCCCTGTCCGATGTCGCCGAGTACGCCTACGCGGCCACGGCCCCCGCCGAGTCCCGGCTGATCTTCCTCGCCGGGGCGTGCCCGCTGAACGAGGACGGTTCCACCGCGGCGATCGGGGACGTGGCAGGGCAGGCGGCCAAGGCCGTCGAGAACCTGCGGACCGCGCTGGCCGACGCCGGGGCGGAGTTGCACGACGTCATCAGCACCCGGGTCCTGGTCGCCTCCAACCGCCAGGAGGACCTGGTCGCGGCGTGGGAGGTGGTCCGGGACGCGTTCGGTGATCACGACGTTCCGAGCACATTGATGGGCGTCACCGTGCTCGGCTACCACGACCAGCTCGTGGAGATCGAGGCCGTCGCCGCCGTCCTCGATTCCTGAAGCGCCGACCCAAGAGGGCCGCAAGGACCCGGTGACCGAGGCGCCCGCTGACCGGTGTCCGGTGAGCGGTGTCCGGCGCCGGTTGAATCCCTTTTCAACTTTCCTCCGTATACGTGATTGATGGATGGTTCGAGGGGGGCTCTGCGGAGGGGGACTGAGAAGGGAAGAGCATGGGAGTCCTCGAAAACCTGGCTCCCGCGCTGAGCCACAGCCGTCGTGACCGCTCGACGACGGGCCGGCGCAGGGACACGGACGATGACGACCACGATCGCCGTCGGCGTCGGCACCGGCGTCACGGAGGACACCGTCGTCACGACAGGAGCCATGGATGAAGGTAGGTGCTGAACACTCCTGCTGACTGTCGGCGGCCGGGCCCTCGCCCGGCCGCATCAGTCGGCGAGGCTGAGGAGTGAGGTGATATGAGCAGCGCGCGGCCGATCGCTTCCTCCCCCGGTGGCGCGCAAGGCGACGGCGGGGGAAAGGAGAAGGCGCGCCCTCCGGAGCGTCCTTCCCAGCGTCCTTCCGAGCACCCTTCCCTGCGCTCTTCCGTCAAATTCACCGACGGGATCACCTACGGGATCCCCAACGGAACCGGATGCGCAGCAAAGGCGGACGGAACCACGGGCGGCATCGTCGAGCCCGCTCCGCCGGTAGCCCTGCGGGACGTCTTCCGGCGCTTCTGGCCGTACACGCGGGGCGGGCGGCGCTGGCTGGTGGTGATCCTGGCGTTCGTCGTGCTGGGACCCGTCGTCGACGCGGCCGAGATCTGGCTCTTCAAGATCGTCATCGACGACATGCTGGTCCCGCGCAATCTGCACCTCCTCCTGCCGATCGCCCTCGCCTACCTCGCCTTCACGTTCTTCGCCGGCGTCCTCGCCTTCGCCGACGAGGTGACCTCCACCTGGGTCAGTGAACGCTTCCTGCTGGCCCTGCGGTCCGATCTCTTCCGCCACGTCGAAGGTCTGTCCCTGGGATTCTTCGAGCGGCGGCGGCTCGGTGACGTGCTCTCCCGGGTGACCGGGGACGTCGACGCGGTCGAGACGTTCCTGCTCTCCGGGATCGTCAACGCGATCGCCCAGGTGATGCGGCTCGGGATCTTCCTCGGCCTGCTGTTCTACCTCCGCTGGGAGCTGACCGTCCTCGCCCTCGTCATCGCGCCGCTGTTCTGGTGGACCGCCCGACGCTTCTCCCGGCGGGTGAAGGCCGCCTCGCGGGAGCGGCGGCGCCGCAGCGGCTCGGTCAGCGCGGTCACCGAGGAGGCTTTCGGCAACATCGTTCTCGTGCAGGCGTACAACCGGCAGCGGTGGGAGCACGGCCGGTTCGAGCGCGAGAACCTCGGACGGTTCCGGGCGGCCATGGCGTCGGCCCGTATCGGTGCGGTGTACGCCACGGTCATCGACGTCATCGAGCTGGCCGGCGCGCTGCTCGTGATGGGCCTGGGCACCTGGGAGCTGACCCAGGGCCGCCTCACCCTGGGCGGCCTGATGGTGTTCCTCACCCTGCTGAGCAGGCTCTACAGCCCGATCCGCGGCATCTCCGGCCTCAGCAACACCTTCTACTCGGCGTCCGCCGCCGCGGAGCGGATCATCGAACTGCTCGACCAGCGGCCCCAGGTCGTCCAGGCCACGGCCCCTCGGGAACTCGGGCACGCGCGCGGTGAGATCCGGTTCGACGACATCTCCTTCCGGTACCCGGGGACGACCAGGCCGGCCCTCTCCCGCGTCTCCTTCGGCGTCGCCCCGGGCGAGACCCTGGCACTGGTGGGGGCGAGCGGAGCCGGGAAGTCGACCGTCGCCAAACTGCTGCTCCGCTTCTACGACCCGGACCACGGAACCGTCCGCCTCGACGGGAACGACCTCCGCGATCTGCGCCTGGACGACCTGCGGAACAACGTCGCCGTACTGCTCCAGGAGACCTTGGTCTTCCACGGCACGGTGCGCGAAAACATCGCCTACGGCCGCCCCGACGCGAGCGAGGAAGACATCGTCGCGGCCGCTCACGCCGCGGACGCACACGGCTTCATCAGCCAACTTCCCGAGGGCTACGACACCGTGGTGGGCCAGCGCGGCCGGCTGCTCTCCGGCGGACAGCGGCAGCGCCTCGCCATCGCCCGCGCCATGATCCGTAACGCTCCCCTCCTCATCCTCGACGAGCCGACCACCGGCCTCGATGCGGAATCGGGCCGGCGCATCCTCGAACCACTGCGTCTGTTGATGAGCGGACGCACCACGATCCTCATCTCCCACAACCTGCTCACCGTCCGCGACGCCACCCAGATCGTGCTCCTTGAGGACGGCCACATCGCCGACCACGGCACGCACGACCAGTTGCTCGGCCGCAGTGCGTCGTACGCCCGGCTCTACCGGCTGCACGGGCCCGGCGATCCGCCGATGGCCGAGGTGCTGCGATGAGCCGTACGCCGCCCCCTGAAACCCCGCCGCTGACGGCCGGAACGACCGTGGCCCCGGGCTACGAGGTCCTTGCCCACCTCTGCCGCACCGGTTGGCTGGACCTCTACGACGCCTGGAGTCAGGAGCGGGAGTGCCGATGCGTGGTGAAAGTGCTGCGCCCGGACCGACAGGGCGAGGAGAGGCTGCGCGAGCGACTGCTGCAAGAGGGCCACTGGCTCCAGACCTTCACCCACCCACACCTGGCCCGCGCCTACGAAACGGGCGAAACCCCGGAACCATACGTCGTGTTGGAGACGCTCACCGGTGAGACCCTGGCCCACCTCGTCGAGCGCCGACAGCGCCGTCTGACCACCAACGACCTCGCCCTGCTCGGCCTGCACCTCTGCTCGGCGCTCCACTACCTGCACGGCAAGGGCCTGCTGCACCTGGACATCAAGCCGTCCAACATCGTGGTCGGCTGCCGCCGCGCAAGGGTCCTCGACCTGAGCATCGCCCGCCCACCGGGCCCCGCCCCGCCGGGCCTCGGCACCGTCAGCTACCTCGCCCCCGAGCAGGCGCGCGGCGGAATGCTCACCCCCGCGACCGACGTCTGGGGCCTCGGCAGCACGCTGTACGAGGCCGCCACGGGCGATGTCCCCTTCCCCGACACCGAGACCTATACCGACACCGACTCTGGCACCGACACGGACACCTATACCGGCACCGATCGGTACCCGCAGCTCGCCGAACGAGCCCCGTCCGTCAGCACACACCGGCGACTGCCCCACACCCTCGCCGCGGCGATCGACAGCTGCTTGTCCCCCGACCCGGGCGCCCGGCCTTCACTCGCTCAACTCGCAGCGGTACTGGACGGTCTGCTGCCACACGGCCGACGCGGAGTGGCGCTCCAGACATCGCCGAGGATCATGAACCATTCACCAGGCTCGTTACGTACACCAGACAACACCGAACACAGACAACGGACACCGTCCCAGACACAGACCCCAGCCACGGGCCCCAGACACAGAAACAGACACGGAAACAGACACAAACACCAGACGCCCCGGGAGGTCCCGATGCCTTCTCGCCCAGCTGAGGCTTCGCTGCGAGGAGTTGCCGCCGTCTGCGCGCTCCTCAGCGCGGTAGCTCATCTCCTCATCGTCCCCGAACACCTCAAAGAAGTGCCGTACATGGGAATCCTGTTCCTCATCGGCAGTGTGGCGCTTCTCGTCGCTGCGGCAGGTCTTGCGCGGCGGAACCCCGTACCGGCGTGGCTGCTCGGCACATTGGTCAGCGGCGGCATGGTTCTCGGCTTCGCGTTGTCCCGTACCGTCGGGCTGCCCAACTACCAGGAAGAAGGCTGGGACCCCCCTTACGGCGTGCTGTGCATGGTCGCCGAAGTGGCCTTCATCATCACCTTCATCGCCTGGTGCGGCGTCGCGAAGACGCGGACCCCGCCCGCCGAGATCACCCGACCCACCGCATCCGTGCACGCTGGGTAGCCACAGCCGGTACGTCGTGACCGCGCCGGCATGTCGTGACCGCGCCAACGGAGCCGTTACCCCGAGAGAGAATGAATGCGTGGTCTTCCGTAACCGCAGGGCAATCCCCTGGCCGGGGCGGACCGTACCCAAGGGTATGCAGAAGTTGCAGCTCCCGGTCGGACGCATCCCCGACGAGGCGCTGCTGGCTGGCCTGGCCACGGGGGATCCGGAGCTCGCCGTCACGTTCGTACGGCGATTCCGACACACGGTCTTCGGCGTCGCGCTCGCGGTCACCCGCGATCCGCAGCTGGCCGAGGACATCGCCCAGCAGACCTTCGAGCGTGCGTGGCGGCATGCGCAGGTCTACGACTCACGCCGTGGATCGGTGACGACCTGGTTGACGACCATCGCCCACAACCTCGCCATCGACGCCGTCCGGTCGCGTCGGCCGGAGCCGGTGGCCCCCGAAGACCTCGACGCGCTCCTCGGCGCGGTGACCGACACCCCCGAGGAACGGGCGCTCGCAGACGAGGCGTCGGCCGCCCTGCGGGCCGCCGTGGCGCAGTTGCCGCGCGAGCAGGCCCGTGCCCTGGTGATGGCGGGCATCTACGGAATGACCGCTCAGCAGGTCGCCGACCGGGAGGACATCCCACTGGGCACCGCCAAGACCCGGATCCGGACCGCCATGGGCAAACTACGCACCACTCTCACCTCGCCGCACCCCGCCCCTCCGCCCCCGACACATTCCGAAGCCACGAAGCCCGCCGATCCGCATCCCGCTCCGAAGCGGGACGGCCATGAATGAGGCGGCCATGAACAAGGACCTGACCTGCGAACAGCTGCACGAGATCGGTGCCGAGCTGGCCCTTGGCGTGCTCTCGGGCCGGGAGCGGGCCGAGGCCGCCGCTCACCTGGACCGTTGCGCGGACTGCCGGGAGCACATCGAGCAGCTCGCCCTCGTCGGCGACGGCCTGTTGTCCCTCCTGCCCGGCAGCGAGCCGCCGGCCGGCTTCGAAACCCGGGTGGCGCGGCGGCTGACCCAGGCGCAGGCCGCACGTGACGGACGCGAGACCGCGCGCGGCGCCGCGCTTCGGCCCACCCGAGTCCGCCGAGGCGTACGGCTACGGGTCGCGTCCGCGGCGGCCGTCATCGCGCTGGGCTTCGGGTTCGGCGGCTGGGCCGTCGGTACGGCCATCGAAAACCTGGCCGCCGGCCCCGCACCGCCCGTGCAGACCGCGGCGGGAATGCTACGGGCGAACCTGACCGCGGACGGTACGGACCATCGCCAACCGGTCGGCGAAATCTTCGCGCACCCCGGACCGCGCGGCTGGGTCTTCATGTCCGTCGACCTCGCCGACGCCGGTATCCGGTACAGCGGGAAGGTCATCTGCACACTGGAGCGTACCGACGGCACCACCGTCCGACTCGGCACCTTCAGCCTCCGCGGCGGCTACGCCTACTGGGGTGCCCCGAACTCCGTGAACACCTCCACGCTCGCGGGCGCCCGCCTGACCACGACCGACGGCCGGGTCCTCGCCACCGCGCACTTCACCGGGCGCTGATCACTCCCGCGGAAAGTGACGCTGCGTCCGATCCGGTGACACCGTGCATAGCGCAGTGTTGCTACGGGGATGCCATGCGGGCCGGAACCGGTCTTCAGAAAGGCATGATCATGCAGGTCAGCGTAGGTGACAGGTTGCTCATTCACGGGCGCATCGTCGGGCAGCGCGACCGGACCGCCGAGGTCATCGAGGTGCTGGGAGCACATGGCAGCCCGCCATATCGGGTGCGCTTCGAGGACGGTCACGAGACCATCATGTCCCCTGGCCCGGACACCGTGGTCCGGCCTTTCGCAACCGAGGCGTGAGCCGGGGGAGGAGGGGGCGGCCGGACGGATTGCGGATAAGGCTCGGGTGAGGGTCGTGGGCCGGGTAAGGTAACGCTCTTCGGGCGGCGTGAGCCCCTGGAGTCCCCAAGGCGTCTCCTCATGAATCTTCGGCCCGTAACTGCCCGTTCCGACGCCGCGATACGCAGCGCTTGGCGGCTGCCCGCCATCGACGCCGTGCGAGGGTGGCGGGCCCTGTGGTGGAACGTGGGGCCCGCCGGGGAACTGGCCGTCCTGTTGGTTCACCGGAGGTGTCTGAGCCGCTCTCGCTACGTCAAGGGGTGGATCGGGTGGCGGCCGGAAGCCCCGTTCAGTGGCGAACTGGTCACCGTCACGGCAGAGGGAGAGCGGCGCACGCCGTTGGAGAACATCCCGATCCGGCCCAGCCACCTGGTCCTGCTTCCGGAATCGCGATTCCTCATGGCCGCCGGCCGCACCTTCAGGCCCAAGACCGAAGAGGGGGCGACCGAGGGCGCCTGGATACCCAACGCCGTGGTGTTGTCGCCCTCCGGGAAACCCGAAGGCGAATTCTGCATCGGCGATGACCTCTCCACTCTGGTCGCCGACCGCCATGGGGGAATCTGGGCGGCCTACGGAGACGAGGGCATATACGGCGGCCACCCGGAGTCAGCGGCAGGTATGGCCGGCTGGAATGCCGAGGGCCATGCGATATGGACGCCCGAAGGGCGGCTCCCCGCCCACCCGTTGCAAGGTTGTACCGCCGCCACCGAGGGCGAACGGGTATGGCTGGTGTGGTACTCGGGCGGCGGACGCGGTGCCGGCACGTATCTGACCCGGATCACCCCGTCCACCGGCGAAGTGACCAGCTACCGCAGCCCTGTTGCCCACCCGGACGGGTTCGCCGTCCGCGGCCGACGCGCCGTGCTGACCGTCCGCAATCACCACCAGCGGTCCGTCGAACTCATCCGCGCCGAGCTCGACGACACCACCGCTTCTGCCGGCTCTACCGGCCGCAACGCCCCCAACGCGCCCAACACCCCCACCTGGACGGTGACCAGCCGTCGTAAGCTCCGCGTGCCCGGACGGGTCGTCATGCGCTGCGGCCAAGGCCGCGACGGCGTCCTGTGGCTCCGTACGGGGGACACCTGGCTGCGCATTGAGGCGTGAATGCCTGGCCGATGGCCTCGTGAGCAGCCTCAGACACCTTCGCTGGTCGAGGTCAGCCCAGGTTGTCGCCCCAGCCGCCCTGGATCATCGTTTGGAACGCCCACTTTCCGTCCTGCCTGAGCAGGATGTCGGCGTACCGCAGCTGTTGGGTCTCGCCCTGGATCGTCATGGTCGAGTCCGTGAAGACCACGGCGATGGCGGGGGAGAGGAAGACGGGCGTTCGTGTCGACTCGAACCCGATGTCCTCGCTGCCGTCCCCCATGACATGGGTCATCGTCGAAACGAACTGCTCGCGGTCCCACTGCGCCGAACGGCCGTTGCCGGCTGCGTCGTCACTCACGAGGTTGAGGGGGAAGACCGCCATCTCGGCCATCCGCTCGATGTTGCGCTTCGCGCTCTGGGCGTCGTACTCCGCGAACCAGGCATCCAGGCTCGCGCGGTCCTCGGTGGTGGGGACATAGCCGATCGGGGGCAGAACGGTCACGCTGGCTCCTCTTCAAGGCTTTTGGGCGCTCGTCGCGTCGGGCGGACGAAGAGCACATCAAGTTTGACTACGCGAGTGAGGGTAGGTCGGCAGGAGGCACCTAGTCAAACTTGAATAGCCGTCTTCTGGCGTGGGTGTGTGTCTCAGTGGTCGACGGTGACGACGATCTTGCCCACCTGGGTGCCCGCTTCCATGTACCGATGGGCTTCGGCGATGTCGTCCAACGGGAAGGTGCGGTCCACCAGCGGCCGGAACGCACCGGTGCGCAGGCCGGAGGAGACGAACGCCACGGCGCGGCGCAGGCGTTCCGGGTCGGCGGTCGTCTCCTGCGTGACGGTGTAGGTGCGCATGTTCAGGGCCGGCATGCCGAGTTCGAATCCGGGGTAGGGGGTCGGCTCGCCGCTCAGCGCGCCGTACAGGAAGAGCGTGCCATCCGGGGCGACCGCCTTGGCCAGGTCCACGACACCGGGACCGGCGATGGCGTCGAAGACGAACTCGGCGCCCCGGCCACCGGTCAGGTCGAGCACTCGCGCGGCGACGTCCTCCTCGTCAGTGACGATCACGTCGGCCGCTCCGGCCTTGAGCAGCGCGTCCTTCTTGGCGTTGGTGCGGGTCGTCGCGAGGGGTACCGCACCGACGCGGTGGGCGATCTGGATCGCGGCGAGTCCGACACTGCTGGAGGCGGCGGTCAGTACGACGGTGTCCCCGGCACGCATCCCGCCGACCTCCACCAGCGCCCCGTACGCGGTCAGGTACGGCATCCACACCGCGGCGCCCCCGACTGCGTCGAGCTCGTCGGGACGGTGTACTGCCGCGGACGCGGGGACGAGTGCGCGCTCGGCGTAGACGCCGTAGTCGTTCATCGAGAACGCGGGCACCACGCTGACCGGCTGGCCGACCTCGAATCCGGTGACGTGCGCACCTACGGCCTCGACCACGCCTGCGGCCTCGGTGCCGAGCCGGGCGGGGAACTCCCGTACGGGTTCGATGTAGTTGCCGTCGCGGAACAGCACCTCGGCACGGTTGAGGCCGATCGCGTCGACCCGGATCAGCAGCTCACCCTGGCCGGGTTCGCCGACCTCCACGTCCTCCAGTCGCAGGACTTCCGGGCCACCGTGCTCATGGAACCGCACTGCTCTGGTCATCATGCATTCCCCTATCCATGGACCCAAGGTAATTACCGCGAACGCGCCACCGCGTCGGCCTCACTCAAGCGGAAGGTACGACAGCTGTCAAACTTCGATGTGAGTCGTACTTTGATGAGTGCCATACTTCGCTGGACGTCATGGCACGGGCATGGGAGGTCAACGCGCGATGGCAGGAGCACGACGGAGCGGACAGGAGCGGGTCCCGCCCCACCCGGACATTCAGGAGATCAGCCTCCAGCAGGTGCTTGAGGCCCTGGTCGACCCGATACGCCGCCGGATCGTCCGTGAGTTGTACGCCGCTCGCCGGGAACTCGCCTGCGGCACGATCGACCTGCCGGTCAGCAAGTCGACCGCCACCCACCACTTCCATGTCCTGCGCGAGGCCGGCCTCATCAGGCAGTACTACGCGGGCACTTCGCGCATGAACGCACTGCGCAGCGATGAGTTCGAGCCAGCCTTCCCGGGACTTCTCCGCGTCCTCATGGAGCAGCGCGAGGGGGACTGAAGGTGCCGTGTCGTGCCCCGGCAAGGCTGCACCGCCGGTGGCACGACATACGTGTTCTTTCAGTCCCCGGGAGGGCGCGCCCGCTCCCTCCTAGATGAATGAGTCCTATGTTCATGCTGGCCGCGACCATGGCGAAGGGCGCCCGTTGGCTCGTGTGTGACGACAAACCTGGACGCCCTTCTGG